>CAZIQM010000019.1:0-19774 GCA_964541635.1 uncultured Candidatus Peribacteria bacterium
AGCCGATGAACACGTCGCCGAACGGCATCCCCGAGCAGACGCTCCCGAGCATGGACTTCGTCTTCTCGCTCCAGCCCACCTTCGTGGCGCGCGGCACCACGACCGACATCCCGCAGATGACGCAGATCCTGACGGCCGCGCTGAAGCACCGCGGCTTCGCGTTCGTCGACCTGCTGCAGGCGTGCCCCACGTGGAACCACTTCGCCACGCAGTCGTACCTGCTCGACCACTGCCGCCCGGTCGAGAACCACGACGCGTCCGATTTCGCCAAGGCCCGCGCCCTGGCCGTGGACACGACGACGACCATCGCCACGGGCGTGCTCTACCAACGCGAAGACGTGCCGAGCTTCTACGAGCGCCTGGTGCCGCGGCAGGGGAAGGACACGACCGCGGTCGACGAAGTGGCCATCACGGACGTGACGGCGCTCATGGCCCAGTTCGTCTGATTACCCGATCGAGGGGTTGTGGAGGTACTGGTTCGGCGGGAAGGTGACCGCCAGGTATTCCTTCGCGAAGTCGGTGTACGTCGCGTGCTGGCGGACGTTCTGGTCTTGCCACAGGCGCGTGAGTTCCGTGACGTCGATCGCGCCCTCGTAGCCGTTGTCTTTGTTCAGCACGGTCTTGCCGTTCATGAGCTTGAAGGTCCAGTGGAGGTGCGGCGCCGTCGAGAAGCCGGTCATGCCGCTCTTCGCCACGGGGTCGCCCTGCGAGACGTTCTGTCCGTTCGCGACCTTCACCTCCGAGAGGTGCCCGAGGAGCGATCTGCGCGTGGGTCCGTCGATGACCACGTACTTCCCGTAGCCTTTGTCGCCGTCGTCTTTCACCGTCGCCACCCCGTCGTGCGGGGCGTAGACCGTGGTGCCGATATCGCAGCCGAAATCGATGCCGTTGTGGCCCGCCAGGCCGAATTGACTGTAGACCTCGGGCCGTTGGCCGAAGCCTTGGGTGACGGTCGGGGTGCCGGGGAGGGGGCAGAAGATCATGGCCCGTACTGTACACTCCGTCCGTGCGCATCGATATCGTCACGCTCTTCCCCGGCATGTTCGAAGGCCCGCTGACCGCGAGCATCCTCGGCCGCGCGCGCGAGGAAGGCCACGTCGATATCCGGTTCCACGACCTGCGCGCGTACGGCAAAGGCTCGTACCACCAGGTGGACGACAAACCCTACGGCGGCGGCGTGGGCATGGTGATGATGGCCGAACCGCTCGTGACCGTCATCGAGGAGATCATGGCGACGGACGCGTCGAAGAAACCCCATCGCGTCTACCTCTCGCCCCGCGGGCGCCGGCTCGACCAACAGTACGTCGAAGAACTGAGCGCGAAGGACTGGCTGCTCTTCGTCTGCGGCCACTACGAAGGCATCGACCAGCGCGTGATCGACGGCGGATGGATCGACGAAGAAGTCTCGATCGGAGACTATGTGCTCACGGGCGGCGAGCTGCCGGCGATGGTCGTGATCGATGCCGTCGCGCGCCAGCTCCCCGGGGTGCTCGGCAAAGACGAATCGTCGCACGAGGAAAGCTTCTCCCCGGCGCTCGACCGCAAAAAGGAGTACCCCCACTACACCCGCCCGGAGGAGTTCCGCGGCCTGAAAGTGCCGGAGGTCCTCATCAACGGGAACCACAAGAAGATCGCGGAATGGCGGAAGGAACAGACGACGTGAAGGTTTCTTGACTTCGGTCCTTTTCGGCGCATAACTATCACAATCCTCGCCGTTCGAGCGGGGTGTTCACTTCCACCGTCGGAGACGAAACGATGAACCAGTTTGATCCCGAAGAGTGGCATCAGTTCGGGGTGTCGACCGCGCGACCGCACGTCGCGGCCCGGGAATACTGTCCGCTGCTGCCGAGCGCGCCCGCCTTCTTCCAGGAAGGCGTGTACCTCGTCAGCCGTTACGCGTGCTACCTGCGCGCGTACCGCAAGGAGTTCTTACGCAACGGCCTCCGCGTGCCGGCGTTGAAAACCATCCGGCAGCTCCTGAGGCTCGAGACCCCGCCGCAGATCTTCTCTTCCTTCGCCAAAGCGGCGTAAGCCGTTTCCGACCCCATTCAACCGAGCCCGGTGCACGCAGCGTGCACCGGGCTCTTGTCCGTCTGCGGTCGATGGATCAGTACTTGCGGATGTTGCTGAGGCTCTGCGACGTCTTGTCCTGGCGGTCGGCCTTCAGGCGGTAGAGGATCTCGGCCATCTCGCCGCGCGTGATGGGATCGCTGAAGTTATTGATGCTCGACGGGATCGCGTGCCGTTCGGCGAGGGCGCGGGCGTAGGGCATGAACCAGTCGTCGTTCGGCTCCGTCACGATGTCGTAGGCGAAGGTGCTCGCGAGCATCTTCATCGCTTCGGCCACGTTGATCGTGCGGTTCGGCTTGTAGGTGCCGTCGTCATAGCCGTTGACGATCTTCGAGACTTTCACGGTGCACACGGCGGGCGCGTACCAGGCGTCGCGCTGCACGTCGGAGAAGAAGACCGTTTGGTCCTCGGGTTTGACGTTCTCGTTCATGCAATCCGTGACGCGGGCGTTGCGAAGGATGAACGGGTTGGCGATGAGCTTCGCGAACTCCGCGCGGTTCAGGCGGTTGTCGGGCTTGAACGTGCCGTCCTCGTAACCCGTGAGGACGTTGCCGTTGCGCAGGAATTCGATGCCTTCGTAGCCGGCGGAGCCTTGCGGCACGTCGGTGAAGGGCTTATCGGCGAACGCCGGGGAGGTGCCCTGCGCGAAGGCCGTCGTGGCCATCGAGAGGAGCGATAACGCCGCGGCGACGCGGGCGGGGAAGTGGTTCATACGGAAGAGGGGGAAGGGAGGTAGGATGACGGGGTGAACGATGAGTTGCGCGACGGCTTGGCCCGGGAAGGGAAGGTGGTTCTCACGTTCCGCGTGCGGCCGAATGCCCGGCAGACCCGTCTGAAGGAGCGGATGGCGGATGGCGCGTGGAAGGTCGACATCGCCGTTGCCCCAGAAGACGGAGCAGCGAACGCGCTCTTACGCCGCTTCGTAGCGGCCGGATTCGGCGTGCCCGTTTCGCACGTGGAAATCGTCTCCGGACAGGGGTCGCGGGAGAAGCGTTTGAGGATCACAGCGCCTCGCTGATGGCTCCCACGAGGTCCGCTTGGGTGGGCAATCCCACGACCGCCTTGCCGCGGATCACGTAGGTCGGCACGAGCGTCACGCCGTCCGCGGCCGCCTTCGTGGCGAGCGGGGCGAGCACGTCGCCGCTCATGGAGCGGACGCACGCGTCGAACGCGTCCAGGGTGATGCCGAGGTCGGCGAGCGTTTCGGCGTCGAGGGTCGTGACGCCGTCGCGGTACAAGCGTTCGTGCACGGCGTATCCTTTCCCTTGGTCCGCGGTGCACATGGTGGTGCGCACGGCGTCTTCTTCCCCGTCGTATTTGTCGATCGGCAGCGTGACGAGTTGGATCGCCAGCTTCCCCGTGCGCACGAAACGCTCGAGGAGCACGGGCATGCGCAGGCGTTGGAATTCCCGCGCGTAGGGCGAGAGGGGGTTGAGGTAGACCGTGATCGACAGCGGGGCGTTTTCGTCGCCCACGACGAGCGTGTCGGCGTCGCGCGATTCCGCCACGTCGATCAGCGCGCCCGTCGAAAGGGAGGGCTGCACCGGCGCCTCGAACGGTTCCACCGTCACGTCCACCGCGTCGCCGCTGCCCGTCTCGGCGGATGAAGCGGCGCCCGCCGAAGACGACGCGGCGCCGTCGTCCGGAACAACGGACCGGAACGTCGGGGCACACGCCGCGAGCAGCACGAGGGCCGATGCGGGGATGAGTCGTTTCAGCACGGCGCGATCGTACCCGCCTTGAAACCCAACTGCTATGCTCGTCCGCATGGACCGCGTAGCCATCCTCGGCGTGCCCTTCGACCCGCTTGGCCCCGCGCAAGCGGTCGACCGCTTGCGCGCGATGCTCACAGGATCGGCCCAATGCCAGGTCGCGACGCCGAACAACGAGATGCTCGTGGAGGCGGACCGCAACGAACCGTTCCGCTCGCTCCTGAATCGCACGTCGCTTAACCTCGCCGACAGCACGGG
Organism: uncultured Candidatus Peribacteria bacterium; assembly: GCA_964541635.1. GTDB lineage: Bacteria > Patescibacteriota > Gracilibacteria > Peribacterales > Peribacteraceae > DALYDP01. The sequence goes on from CAZIQM010000019.1 coordinate 4,041, forward strand.
CGTCCTCTGGGCCTCGCGATGGCTGGAGCGGCCGTTGCCGGCGCGCGTCACCGGCGTCGATACCGCGACAGCCCTCTGCACGACGCTCGATGGATCGACCCCGGTGTTCCTACTCGGTGGGAAGGAGGGGATCGCCTGGCGCGCCGCGGCCGCCCTGCGCGCGGCGAATCCCACGCTGAAGATCGTCGGCACACGCTCGGGTTCGCCCAAAGACGACGACGCACCCGGCATCGTCGACATGATCAACGCGTCGGGCGCGAAGCTGCTCCTCGTGGCGTACGGCGCGCCCGCGCAGGAGTTCTGGATCGACAAGCACCTGCGCGAAATGCCGTCCGTCCGCGTCGCCATGGGCATCGGCGGCACGTTCGACTTCCTCGCGGGCGCCAAAAAGCGCGCGCCGTCCTGGATGCGCGCGGTCGGCCTCGAGTGGCTGTATCGGTTCGTCCAAGAGCCGTCGCGCTACAAGCGGATGTGGCGGGCGGTCGTCGTGTTCCCGTTACTCGTTCTTACTCGCGCAGGCGCTCCACGCGGCTCACGAACCACTCCGCCTCCCCGCGCTTGAGCTTGATGAGCGAGGGGCCGTTCTTCGTCTCGGCGAGGTAGTCGCGCTCGGTGTCCTGCTCCCGGATGAGGGTCGATTGCCCGATTTCTTCTTCCGGCAGGAGGAGGTAGATGGCCAGGTCCGGCTTGTCGGTCAGGGCCGCCGCGAAGTTGTGGCTCGCCCGCGCGAAACAGGCCGCGCCGACGACGATCGTGAGGCACGACAACGCCGCCCACAGCACCGTCATGCGGTAGCCGTGGTTGCTGAGCATGTGGACCTGGAATCCGCGCATATCAGGATATTGTAGCAGAAATGCCGTTGGCGCGCCACCGCCGCCGGGGTAGGCTGGCGCCGCTATGGGCACTCTCGTTTTGGTCCGTCACGGACTTTCCCAATGGAACCTGGAGAACCGGTTTACCGGTTGGACCGACGTCCCCTTGTCCGACCGCGGACGCGAGGACGCCGCCGCGTCCGCCTCTGTTCTCTCCGACCTGCGCTTCGACGTCGCCTGGACGTCGCGGTTGCAGCGCGCGAACGACACGCTCGCCACGATCCTCAAGGGCATCGGCCAGGAGGGCGTGACGGTCGAGAAAGACACCGCGCTCAACGAGCGCCACTACGGCGACCTGCAGGGCCTCGATAAGGGCGAGACGATCAAGAAGCACGGTGAAGAGCAGGTGAAGCTCTGGCGCCGCAGCTACGCCACGCGCCCGCCGAACGGCGAGAGCATGGAAGACTGCGAACGGCGCGTGACGCCGGTGTTCACGCAGTACATCCTGCCGCTCCTCAACGACGGCAAGACGGTGTTGGTCGCCGCGCACGGCAACAGCATCAAGCCGATCATGCGGTACCTCGAGAACCTGGAGCAGGAAGCGAGCGCCTCGCTCGAGGTGTCGCTCACGACGCCGTACGTCTACGTCGTCGAAAACGGGAAGATGGTCTCCAAGGAAACGCGCGTCGTGAAAGGCATCGTCCTCCGCGTCGACCAGAAGACCGGCGAGCCGGTCATCCAAGAGTAACGCTCCTATGGAGAAGAATTTCCACCTGGCCATCATTTGCGACGGCAACCGCCGTTGGGCGAAGTCCCGGGGCATGATGCCGTGGGACGGCCACCGCGTGGCCATCGAGAATTTCCGTTCCACCATCGACTGGTGCCGCGATAACCCGCGCATCGGCGCCCTCACGTTGTGGGCGTTCTCGACCGAGAACTGGGACCGCGATCCGAAGGAGGTCGCCGAACTCATGCGGCTCTTCGATCGTTTCATGCGGTCCGAGATGGACCACATCGAAGAGAGGAAGACGCGGTTCGTTCACCAGGGGAGGAAAGACCGCATCCCCGCCAGCCTGGCGGCATTGTTCGCCGACGGCGAGGAGCGCACGAAGCACTTCACGGAGTTCACGCTGCAGATCGCGATCGACCACGGCGGCAAGGACGAGATCGTCCGCGCGGTGAACCGCATTCCCGCGGGCACGCCCGTGACGGCGGAATCGATCCGCGCCCACCTCGACAATCCGGAGGTCCCGGACATCGATTTCGTCATCCGCACCTCCGGCGAAATCCGCACGAGCGGCTACCAAATGTGGCGTGCCGCCTACGCCGAGTGGTTCTTCCCGACGTACCATTTCCCGGAGTTGGGTCCGGAGAAGTTGCAGGAAGCCCTCGACGAGTACGACCGCCGCCAGCGGAGGTTTGGAAAATAATAAGGACGACGCATTGACTCATCGGTCAAGCGTAGTACCCTCGCCCGCGCGAAACGGTTCGCTCTTTTTCCCTTTAGTGCACACAGGAGGATTCGACATGTGCGCGGTTGTTACCAGTCCCTACAAGCTTTTTTCCGACCTATGGCATTCCCTCGTCCGCGAGGCGATGTGCAGGGTTCTCGGGAACGGCGAGAACGATGAATTTTGGACGTTTTGCCACACGCAACTATCCGCCGCGGCGAGTTACCACGCCGAAGAAGAAAAGAAGGCGGTGGGTCTCGCGACGCGCATGCGCCATCTCGACATCGTCCGCAACGCGGAGTTGCTGTCGCATCCCGACGGCGACATGTCGGACATCCTCGTACGGACCGCCGAGGCCACGCTCGGCCAGGCACGCCGGACGTCCGGCCAGGCGCGGCAGTTCGCTCTCGCGGAAATGCGGCTCTGCCTCGTTCTCGGCGACATCGATCTCGAGCGTATCGGGACAGCGGCGGACGAAATCCGCTTCCTCGAGGAATCGTGCACCGTTCCCGTCTGACGCCGTTTCGTTCACCCAGGGCACCGGTTCGCCGGTGCCCGCTTTTTCACGTCGGGATTTTGTTGGATTCCAAACGGCGGTCGAAGCGGAGCGGACCGGTGTTCTTCGCCGCCTCGACGAGCGTCGCGATGCCTTCCTTCAACGACACGGACGGTTCGTAGCCGAGCATGCCGGAGATCTTGCCGATGTCCGCGAGCTGCGTGCGGATGTAGGTCTCCTTCACCGGGTTTTCGATGTGCTGCGGCTCGATGGACGTGCCCAGCGCTTCGTTGATGAAGCGGATGACCTCGAGGAGGTTCACCGACTTCGCCGTGCCGATGTTGAAGATCTGGAACCCAAGAGGGGAGGCGTGCTCCATTGCCAGCGTCAACGCCTTCACCACGTCCATGACGTTCGTGAAGTCGCGGGTTTGCGTGCCGTCGCCGTACACGATCGGGCGCTCGCCGCGCATCATCGCCCAGGCGAATTGGCTCACGAGGTTCGCGTAAATGCCTTTGTGCTCTTCGTTCGGGCCGTAGATCGACATGAACCGGAAGCCGACGATGTCCATGGACGGATTGACCTTCTGGTAGCACTCGGCGATGTGTTCCATCGCGATCTTCGTGACGGAGTAGTGGTTCGTGGCGAGGGGGACGTGCGTTTCCGTGAGCGGCGGGGTGGTGTTGCCGTACAGCGACGACGTCGAGGCGAACAATACCCGCTGCACGCCCGTGCGCTTCGCGAACTCCAGGACTTCGAGGAACGACACGATGCTGTTTCGGTAGGCGTTCACGAGGTTGTTCATGAACATCGGCGCGGACGTCGTGCCGCCGAAGTGGATGATGCGATCGAAGGTTCCGAGGGAATCGAGCGTGGCGGGATCCGAGGCGTCGCCTTCGACGAAACGCACGGTCGGTTTCAGATGCGAAGGATCCCCGAGGAAGAGATTGTCGAGCGCGACCACGTCGTACCGCTCGCAGAGCGTGTTGCAGATGTTGGAGCCGATGAATCCGGCGCCGCCGACCACGAGGATGCGTTGCTTCGTCATAGTGGTTGCATGCTACCAGTTCGATGCCCTGGCGCGGAGGCAATTTCCTTATGGGTCTTATAGTATGGGGGCATGATTCAACGACTCCGTGAACGCCTGACGTTGGTCCTCCTCGCGCTCCTGCCCTTCCACGCGCTCGGCGTGACGGTGCTCACGCGGATCGTCGCCGGGCCGGGCCGCTCGCCGCTGGGCGCGGTGGCCCTGTGGAAAGAGGCGCTCCTCGCTGTCGTCCTGCTGCTCGCGCTCGCCGAGGTCGTCCGGGGCGGTTGGAAGAAAAGCGCGCGGCTCGACCGCATCGATTGGGCCGTGATCGTCGTGGCGCTGTCGTTGGCGTTCGGAACGTTCTTCGTCGGCGTCCCGCTGAAACAAGCCGCCTACGGCGTCCGCTACGATCTCGTGCCCCTTGCCGCGTTCTTGGTGCTCAGGCGGGCGCGGTGGAGCGAGGGATTCCTCAAAACACTGCCGAACGTCCTCGCGGGCGCTGTCGCGGTCGCCGTGGTCTACGGATTGGCCACGCTCGTCCTGCCCGCCTCGTTCTTCTCGGCGCTCGGCTACAGCGACCTCCATTCGCTCTACGTCCCCGACGGTCCCGTCGCGCCGTTCCAACAGGTCGGCGGCACCGCGTTGCGCCGCATGCAGGGCGCGATGAGCGGTCCCAACCAGCTCGGCATCTGGCTCGCGTGCGTGCTGCCCGTCGTCCTCGCGCTTCCGCCCCGCAGGCGCCGCCGTCTCGCGCCGATCGCGCTCCTCGCCGTCCTCCTGACCTTCTCGCGTGCCGCGTGGATCGCGACCGCCGCCGTGCTCCTCGTGTCGTTCTGGCCGGCCATCCGCACGCTCCCGGCGCGCACGGTGGCCATCGCGTGCACGGGCGTCCTCGCCGTCATCCTCGCGGCGACCGCGTTCTTCCCGCAGGTCGTCCTGCGCGTCGAGTCGTCCTCCGACCACCTCAAACGTCCCGCCGAAGCGTTGGCCATCATGGCGCTCGCGCCGTTCGGCCGCGGGCTCGGCTCCGCGGGTCCCGCGAACAACCGCGTGGCGGACGCGTGCGTGTTCTTGGAAGAGGGAAGCGATCCTTCGTGGGCCGTCGCCCACCCGAACCTCTGCGTGTTCGTCGGCGGAACGCAGGTCCAGCCCGACGGAGGGTGCGACTGTCCCGTGCTTCCCGAAAACTGGTACCTGCAGCTCGGCGTCGAAGGCGGCTGGATCGCGATGCTCGCGTTCATCGTGCTCGTCGTCCTCGTCATCCGCCGCCTGTGGCCCACGCCGCCCGCGATGGGCCTGCTCGCCGTGGCGATCGCGGGGCTGTTCCTTCACGCGTGGGAAGACGCGGCCGTGGCCTACACGTCGTGGATCCTCTGCGCGATCGTCCTCACGTTCTGGCGGAAGCCGGCGGTCACTTCCGCCGGTTGAACCATCGCTTCCACGCTTGGTCGGCTCCTTCGCCGGCGTCTTTCGGCTTCTCGCCATGCAGTTTCTCGAAGTCGGCCTGCGACAGCTTGCGCGGGGGCGCTTTCCCGGGGGTCGGGATCGGCCGTGTTTCGCCCGAGTTCACCATCGTGTCGCCGCTCGACGGCCGCGAGGGCGGTTCTTCCGTGGACACCGCCGGGCCGTCGCGTTCGATCGCGGCCACGACGTCGCCCATCGTCTCGATGCCGAACATCGGGCGGTTGGTCGCGTTGAGTTCGAAGTTCGCGAGGAGCAATTGCGCGCCGCGGCGGACGATCTTGATGGTCGACATCAGCGCCTGCGCCGCGTTGATGCGCTCGTGCGCGTCGCCCTCGCCTTCGATGGGCGCCACGACCACCCTGACGCCCGACGGGTGCTGCACGGTACACGTTTCGCCGTCCTTCACCTTTTCGAGCTGCCTGTAGAGGCTCGCGTTCTCCGAACGCGGAAAGACGACGTCGAGGCCGTCCTCCTGTTCGGGGAAGGGGATCCGTGCGTTGAGCGTGACCGTCATGGGGGCGTGGGGTCTTTGGATCACGCTACCCTCGCCCAGGGCGGGGTCAAGGGCGCCTTACTTTTTTGCTGCGGGAGGCTGTTTTCCGGGCGTCGTCGGCGGAGTGGCAGGCGCGGCGGGCGATGCCTTGAGGATCGCGGTGGTGCCCGTCGGAACCCCCTCCGTGCCCGACGGATCGTCCAGGTTCGCGAGGTCGAATTCGCCGAGGTTCAGGTCGTCGTCCGATTCGCTCGGCGCGTCGACCATCGCGAGTTCGAGCATCCGCGCCAGCACGGCGAGCGTGCGCGTTTGCTGCGCGAGCTTGGTCACGGCTTGTCCCGCCCGGCGGACGGCGTCCGCGTCTTTCAGTTCCAACCCCGAAAGGTCCGCGTCGAATTGCTTCACCCACGTTTCGACCGGGGGGACCGTCGCTTCCGCCGCCGTGTGGTACTCCACGTACTTCTTTTTCTCGATCAGCGCCATCGCCGTCGCGACGAGCGGTTTCGATTCGCCCGTCACCACGCCGCCCACGTACGCGCGCACGTCGGACATGACCTGGGCGATCGGCAGCGGGTTGGCCTTGATGGCGTCGATGCGCTCGCGGAACAGTCCTTCGTTCACCTGTTGGGCGACGACGACCGCGCCGTGCCAGGTTTCGAGGGTTTGGAGGGAGGTTGCCATAGGAGGGGTATTGCACCCCTCGGCCGCTTGGAAGTCAACGGCGGCGTTTTGTCACATCGCCGTCTGGCGCACGGCCGCCGAGACCGTTTGCTCGCGGATGTCGGGGAACACTTCCGCGAAGCGCGTGACGAGCGCGTCGATGTCGTTCGCGATGATGGAGATGTCCCGCCGTTCGCGTGCCGCGGCGCGTTCGGTGGCGGGGGTCGACTCGACGTCGGACAGGTCGACGAACGTGGCGCTGATTTCGTGGAAGAGTTCGTCCGTATCGATGGAAAGTTTCAGGATTTCCCCGAGGTGGCCGGCGCTGCCGGGACTTTTCCCTTCGAGGAGTTTTTGCAGATGGATCGCCGTCGCGCTGAGCACGGGATGCAGCGCGCCGATGCACGTCGCGCACGTGTCGGCGGCGTTGCCGTGTTGGCATTGGTCGTTCCATTCCCGTGCCAGGTCCATCCACTCGCCGATCGTTCGTTTTTCTCTCATGGCTCCCATTCTACCCCTTCGTCAATAGGCCGCTTTTTCCTACCTTCAAGCGGAAAATTCCCTATTGAATAAACGTGTTGTTCAGGCATTTCCGGCCAAATCGCCGCTTCGTCACGGGGGACAAGGAGCGTCGGTTCCTCTATACTCCCGCCCCGATGGAAACCGAGCGCACACCGGAGGCAGAACTGCAGTCGTGGATCGCCGCCGCGCAGGAAGGCGACGAATCCGCGTTCGAGAAGTTGTACGGCGAGTTCTTCTCGCAGGTGTACCGCTACGCCGCGTTCCGGTTGCCGAAGGAGTTGGCCGAAGACGTGACGGCCGACGTGTTCGTGAAAGCGTGGGAGAAGTTGCACACGTACAAGGCGCGTTCCGGCGTTCCGTTCGCCGCGTGGTTGTTCCGGATCGCGCGCCACGGCGTCATCGACGTCTACCGTTCGCAGCGCGGGGTGGAAGAAGTGTCCGACGCCCTCGCGGATCCCGACATGCTCAACCGGGCGGACACTGCGACGCGCCGCAACGAGGTCCTCAAGGCCGTCCGTTCGGCCGTGGGGCAGCTCCCCAAGCGCTACCAGGACGTCTTGCTGCTCTCGTACGTCGGCGACCTGCCCACGAGCGAGGTGGCACGGGTGCTCCGGATGACCGAAGGGGGCGTTCGCATCCTTAAAATGCGTGCATTGCGCAAATTGGAGGGGTATTTGCCGCCCGATGCACACCTAACGTAACACGACGCCGACTTTTCCGTTTGAGTAACTGCTTTCCATGAATTCGTCCGAATCGTCCCTCCAGCGGCTCCGCGAAACGCTCGCTCCCACCGAGGAGCAGCGCGTGCGCATGCTCGCGAAGGTCCGGGCCGGCATGCCCGCCGCGCGGAGCGTGACGTCGGTGAAATCGTTGCTCGAACCCGATGCCGACGCGCGCGTCCGGATCTGGAACCGCATCCGCGAACGCATCTCCCCGTCGCGTGCCCGCGGCTTCCTCGATCTCGCCCGCAGCTACCTCACGCCCGATACCGAGAACGTCATCCGCCTCGGCCACGGGTTCCTGCCGCGCCTCCAGCCCGTGCTCGTTCCCGCCCGCCCGTTCAAGTGGGTGGCGGCCTTCGCCGTGGTGATCGTCGTGCTCCGCGCGAGCCCGATGCTCTTCCTCGCGCCGCAGACCATCGCCCAATCGAACGTGCTCCTCCGCCCGACGAAGGGGGCCGTCGCGGTGTCGCTCGACGGCCTGTCACAGCCCGTCGAATCCGAAATCGAACTCCGCCGAAGCGCTTCCATCAGCACCGACGCCGGCGAAGGAACGATCATCCTCCACGACGACGGCACGATCCGCATGGCGGACCACACGTCGGTCACGTTGCAGGACCTGTCCGACCGTCCCAAGAAGGGATCCGGCCTCGCCACGCTCATCCTCAACGAAGGCACCGTGTGGGTGCAGGGCCTCGTGCCCGACCACCTGCGCGGCATCAGCGTCGTGACGCCCGAGGGCCTCGTGACCGTGCACGGCGGCAGCGTTTCCGTCACGGTCCATAACGGCGGCGACGTGATCGTCGAAACGTGGGATCGGCACGCGCGCCTCGAGCGCGAAGGGCAGTCCGACCTCGTTCTCGTGGCGGGGGAGCGCCTGACCGCGTCGTCGAACGGAGTCCTGGCCATCGCCAAACTCCCCGACAGCGCTTTCGGCCAGGAATGGCCCACGCAGAACCTCCAGCGCGACGCCGTGCACCAGCGCGCCATCGCCCAGGAGCAGCGCGAGCGCGCGGTCGCCCGCGCGGGCATCCTGCCCACGTCGCGCTTGTACCCGGTCAAACGCATCGCCGAAGAGGTCGACGTGCTCCTGACCTTCGACCATGAATCCGCCGTGAAGAAGCGCGTGGCCCAGGCCACGACGCGCCTCAACGAGGCCACCGCTCTCATCGCCGAAGGCGAGGACGGCGCGACGGTCCCGCTCGAGGAGTACCAGGTCGCCATGCTCGGCATCGCCGGCGGATCCGGCGACACGGTGACGCAGCGGCTGGTGGAAGACAGCGTGGCCGAGAACGCCGCGCAGCTCGGCGCGCAGCTGCCAGATACCGACGTATACGTCGTGAAGCGCGTGGTGCTCGACACGAGCGCCAAGCTGCCGGACGCGCCGATCGACCAGGCCGACATCCAGGTGGCGGTCGTGGGTGACGCCGTCGACGCGCTGCGGAACGCGGCCGTGGAAGGCGATGACGAAGCGGTGCAGGAAGGCCTCGAGACCTTGGCTCCGTACATCGAAGACCTGCCCGAAAACGGCGACATCGATCCGACGGCGAAGAAGGAAGTGCTCTCGCGTTTGAGCCGCGTGGCCGACACGCTCCAGACCGATGCTTCCGCGGCCGGCGAGGGCGCCGTGGCGATGCGCGCCGCATCCCGCGTCATCCGCACGTACGTGCCCGCGCCGACGCCGCCGACGCCGCACCTCAGCGAGGACGAAGTCGCCGCGATGGTCGACGCCATCCTCGACCGCGTCTTCACCTACAGCCAGTACACCGGCCAGACGAACCAGCTGCGCCAGGAGATCCTTCGCCTCAAGGGCCACCCCGACGAGGGAATGATCCTGCGCGCCCTCTACGACGCGCTGGAGGATTACGAACGACTGAACAGCGTGGGGGCGAACACCTCCGATTTCCACCTTTCGGTGCTCGTCCGTGCCGCGATTCGCGAGGTTCGGGAAGAAAAAGGGGCTGATGTTGACTGAATCGCCCCGTAGGTCCAGAATCCTGCCCGCCTTCGCCAAGGTCGGCGGGCACTTTTCCTCCTCCCTATGTACGACATTACGGATCTCAAGCCCGGACGCGCCATCCAGATCGACGGCGAACCCTTCATCGTGCTCTCGTCGCAGTTCGGCCGCAAAAGCCAGAGCAAGGCGAACATGCAGTGCAAGCTCCGCAACCTGAAGACGGGCGCGGTGGTGGCCAAGAACTTCCAGGGCAGCGAGAAGATCGAACCGGCGGACGTCGGCTACCGCAAGTGCCAGTTCCTCTTCAAGGACCAGGACGACAACTACACGTTCATGGACCTCGAAAGCTTCGAACAGTTCGTGTTCAGCAAAGAGGCGCTCGGCGACGCCGCGCTGTATTTGGTCGACGGCGGCGAAGTGGACGCGCTCGTCTTCGCGGAGAACCCGATCGGCATCCAGTTGAAGGCGACGGTCGAGCTGAAGGTCATCGAGACGATCCCCGGCGTGAAGGGCGACACCGCCACCGGCGGCAACAAGCCCGCGACGCTCGAATCCGGCTTGGTCGTGAACGTTCCGCTGTTCATCAACGAAGGCGACAAAGTGAAGGTGAACACGGAAACGGGCATGTACATGACGCGCGTGTCGTAAGCAGGGATTCCGCTATACTCCCGCCGACATGGACGCACCCATCGCGATCGTCATGGCCGCCGGCAAGGGCACCCGCATGAAGTCGGACCTGCCGAAGGTCCTCGTTCCCGTGCTCGGACGCCCGATGGTCCACTACGTCGTGGAAGCTCTCCAAAAGGCCGGCATCGGGCGCATCCTGGTGGTGGTGGGGTACCGCGCCGACGACGTGAAAGAATCGCTCAAGGGCTACGCGAACGTCGAATTCGTGATGCAGGGCGAGCCGCTGGGCACGGGCCACGCGGTGAAGAGCTGCCTCCCGCAGATCAAGGCCCACGACGGACCGGTGGTGGTCGTCACGGGAGATTCGCCCCTCACGCAGAGCTCCTCCGTCGCCCGACTCCTCGAGGAGGCCGCGCTACTTCATTGCTCGTGCATCCTCGGGTCCGGCTACGCCGACAACCCGTTCGGCCTCGGGCGGATCGTGCGCAACGCCGAGAAGAAGTTCCTCCGCATCGTCGAGGAGAAGGACGCGACGCCCGAGGAGAAGGCGATCACGGAAGTGAACCTCAGCACCTACGTGTTCGACGCGAAGTACCTCGCGGAATTCCTCGAGCAGATGCAGCCGAGCCCCGTCACGGGCGAGTACTACGTCAGCGACGCCCCGCGCTACCTGCTCTCGAAAGGCAAGGACGTCCACGCGCTCGACGTGCTCCAGCCGTGCGAAAGCTTCACCATCAACACCCAGGAAGAGCTCAAGAGGGCGGAAGACGAAATGCTGCGCCGTTTGCAGCAGGAGTAAGCACCGCGAAAGGGCAGGCACGATGGCCTGCCCTTCGTCCGATTTCTGTAAGCGCCGCGGCTCCTCTTAGAGGTGCTGCACGCGCAGTTCGAAGATCCGGAACATCCGCGCGGCGTGGTGGTACACCTCCTCGGGATGCGGTTTTTTCCTCGCCCAGCCGTCGAAGACGGCATGGAAATTGCCGTGGTCGCTTTTGAGCCGCCTGGCCATCTCGTCGTCCCACGTGGGACCGAGTTCGATCATCTCGCGAGTGACGTCCGCGAGCACGCGTTCGTTCGTCGGCGGCGTCACGATACCTCGCGTCGTGCACTCCACGTGCAACGTGTGGTGCGAGAGCGTGAGGGCGTTGCTGACGAGCAGCGGATCCGCGCATCGCACGGCGGTCTCTTGGCAATGGAGGAACAGTGTTCGGTCGAGCGTGAGCAGCGTCTTCGGCTTGCGCCGGAAGAGGCTGAGCGCCTGCTCGAACGACGCGGGGCGTACGGGCGGAATTCTCATTCCGGATCTCCTATGGGAAAAAGGACGGTGAAATCGAACGCACGCGCGTTATACGGATGCATGGTTTTCTTGTCAATTCATCCCGCGGGTGTGTTCAAAAGGCCACCGAAGTGGCCGATTGCATGCGTGCAGTGGCACGCGAGTCGGAACCGATGTGGTTCCGACAGGTCGATCGCGGGCGTTTAAAATTCAAACGGCCGCAGCATCACGAGCGTCGCCCGTAACGCGGACAAGCGCAGGTCATCGTTTTCGGGAGGCAGCCCCATTCGCTGCAAGACCGTCTCCCCCCGCATGAACGTGAGTAGCTCGGGTTGGGTATGGGCATAGTACCGCTCCCATTCCGGCGCCGTTGTTCGCGCGTCGCAACGTTCATATTCCTCGGCGGCCGCCCTGCACATCGCGGTGCTCGCGAGGGGGATGCAGGTCCCGTTCGCGTGCTCCGTTGAGATCGCGAGCATGACGAGCAACGGGGGTCCACGGTAGGGGCCTTGGAACTCCGTGAGCATTCTGAAGTAGTACATCATCAGCGCCGGCTGGTTCATCCGATGGTACTCCATGAGGCGCTCTCGCTTCGCCACGTCGCTCTTGCCCATGTACCCATAGTAGACGTACTCGAGAGCTTCCTGACTTATTAGGAACACGGTAATCCTCGCTTTCTCTGAGCGTGAAGGTGAAAAATGAACAACGATCGACTTATATATAATGAATTAAATTTAAAATTATTCAACAATCGTGTAGCCCCGAGCGGCGTAAAAAAACCGCTGGAGGCGGCCGTCCGAACCGAGGCTTTGCCGAAGGTGAGGACTCCTTTGAGGGAAAAAGGAGCTTGGTGGAACCGTAGGTTTTTCTTTCGCGCATGTAACAAAAAGACCACTCGCGTGGCCTCTTTGTGTTGGTGTTTGTCCGACCTTCGGGGCTATCGACGCCATCTGGTGGCGTTGAGCGAATAATGAAGGGGACTGAGGAGAGGAGTTCCTCGGATCTCTGCCGTGCTCTGGATTCTTGTTTCTCCTGGAATCCGCTCCAGGTCCCCGGACCGGTCGCAGGCAAGGCACAAGGGCGCATGTGCGACACTGGGGAGTTTGTGGGGGTCTCGCGCGACGATCACCTCACCTTCGTCGAGCGAATGGTTGCAGAGCAGAGAGGGCGATGGCCACCTTGTCGGTGGGGTTGTCCATGATCACGTGTCCTATGCCCAGTATGTGCACAAGAAGCGAATGTGTGGCCGGGAGGAACGAGCACGGGGCCCACGATGACCATCGCTCTCTCTGTCGTCTGTCTGCGGGGGAGAAAAAGATCGAGTGTTTGTCTTTGTTGTGTTTGTTTGATTCGCCCTGCTGGCAAATCACGCCATTGTATCCAACCCATTGAAACCAGCAAGGATATGGCATGTACAAGCTAATAGTTTTGTTATGTGAATATATTTGTTGTTCAAAAAAGAGCGAGAAACAATGGATCCTCACGGCATGAAAAATGCGCCCTTTCGGACGCATTCTCCACGCGTGTCGTGATCGGGGGGTTACTTCGCCATCGCGCTCACCATGACGCCTTCCGGGACCTTCACGCTCGTCATGGGCGAGAATTCGGGAATATCGACGGCTTCGTCGACGATGCGGTGGTCGACCGTCAGGGTGTCGGTGCCTTCGAAGCGGACTTGGAAATCGTCGCCGCCGCCCGCCCACCAGCACGAGAGCGTGAGGAGCGGACCGTCCTCCGGCGCTTCCTGCGAGCCGCAGCCGTCGAAGGTGCCGAGGAGGACGCGGTCGCGTTCGCTGCCGTCGTCGTTCTTCACGATGAACGACACGTCCGCGCTCGTTTTGCCGGTGCCGTCGGTGCGTTCGTTGGCGATGTCCCACGAGAGCGTGACCGCCTTCGTGGCGACGTGGTTGCCGGTCGCGCAGGCGACGAGCCCGAGGACGGAAAGCGTTGCGAGGAAAAGGGGGGTGGTGCGCATATGGGCGCATCCTAAACGCTCTTCGGGCCCTTTACTACCGCTCTTACTTCGGTTCTTTCGTCGAGCGCGCCACGCCGACGGCCAATCGCGTGCCGGCGAATTCCTCCGCGGTGAATGTTTTCAGCGTGTCGAACGGTACGGCTTCGTCGCTGCCGTCGGAGCGGATCTTCCTGTGGCCGAAGGTCACCGTGTCGGCGTCTTCGCGCAGGCGGAATTCATCAGCGTATCCGTTCGCCGTGCAGTGCACGTCGCCGTTGGGCGCGTGTTCGCAGCCGGGCATCGTTTCGACCTCGAAGAGGTTTGTCCTCTCCAATTCGCCCTTGTCGTTGATCGTGTCCGCGTACACCGACACGTGCGTCAGCGTTTTTCCATCAACGTTCTTTCCGGCGTCCTCCAATACCCAGCCGAACGACGTTGCGTTCGGATGAGCGGATTTACCCGCCGCTTCCATCGTTCCTTTCGGCGAAGCGCACGCCGAAAGCGAGAGGGTCCAAACGAGTCCGAGCAAGAGGGGGGCGATGCGCATGGGCGCATCCTACAGCGGATCATGCCGCCGTCACTGCCAAACCAATTAATCAACGCACACGTCCTCAAGGCCCGCGCGGGCCATATCCACGCGGACGCGGGCCAAACGGAGCAACGGCGAATCGGGACCGTCCTCCACTTGTTCGGGTTCCTGGGGCAGGTACGGGAACACTGCGTCGAGGAGCCTGTGCGATTCGAGGAAGAAGAGGACGTCCGTCCTGGTCGACGTGACGAGCCAGTCCAACGTGTCTTCATGCAGCAATATGCCGCTGTCGCGTCCGCGCTCCGTGAGCGCGGCTTCGATGCGCCCGGCCAGTTCGGCCGCGTAGTCGCGGTCGAGGCTGTTCATGCGCCGAGGGCTTTTTTCAGCAGCTCGTTCACCGCCGCGGGGTTCGCGGAGCCCTTGCTCATCTTCATCACCTGGCCCACGAGGAACCCGAGGGCCGCCTGCTTGCCTGCTTTGTAGTCCGCGACGGACTGCGCGTTTGCCGCGAGGACGTCGTCGACGAGCTTCTGGATGGCACCGGTGTCCGTCACCTGCTTCAGGCCTTTCTCGTCGATGATCTCCGCGGCGGATTTGCCCGTTTCGACCATGGCGGGGATCACTTCCTTCGCGGCGTTGGCGCTGATCGTCCCGGCGTCGATGGCCGCGACAAGCGCGAGGATCGCGTCTTTCGACGGACCGTCCGCGGCCGTTTTGTCCGCGCCTTTCAGCGAGCCCTGCAGCACGGTGAGCACGATGCTCGAAGCGCGCTTGGCGTCCTTCGTGGCATCCCACACGGCGTCGAACATCGCCGCGAGCGCTGCGTCGTCGAGCAGCTGCATCGCCTGGGCGTCGTCGAGGCCGGCGTCGGTGTAGCGCTTCTTGAGCGCGCGGGGGAGCGGGGGCAACGCGGCGAGCGCGTCGGCGATTTCCTTTTCGGTGAAGTGGAGCGGCGGGATGTCCGGCTCGGGGAAGTAGCGGTAGTCCTGGGCGTCTTCCTTGTCGCGGAGCATGCGGGTCTTCCCTTCGTCGTCCATCCAACCGACCGTGATGTTGCCTTTCAGCGGCCCGCCCGTTTCGTCCCAGAGCGCGCGGAGGCGCTTTTCTTCGTACTGCAGCGCGCGTTCCAGGGCTTTGAACGAGTTGAGGTTCTTGATTTCGCTGCGGGGATTGAGCTTTTCCGTACCCTTTTCGCGGAGCGAAATCGACGCGTCGAAACGCATCATGCCCTTGAACATGTCCGCGTCGCTGGCGCCGACGGCGATGAGGATGCGGCGGAGCTCCTCGGCGAAGGCGACCGCCTCGTCGGCGCTGCGCAAATCGGGCTCGGTGACGATCTCCATGAGCGGCGTCCCCGCACGGTTATAGTCGCAGAGGGTCTTGCTGCCATGGTGGGTGAGCTTGCCTGCGTCGTTCTCCATGTGCAGGCGATGGATGCGGCACACACCATCGTGTACGCTCTTGCCGGAGCCGTCACGTAGGTCGTAGTGGACGACCCCGTGCTGCGCGAGCGGGTGATCGTACTGCGAAATTTGGTAGCCGTACGGCAAATCGGGATAGAAGTAATGTTTGCGGTCGAAGTGGCAGTCCGGGGCAACCGTGCAGCCGATGGCGAGCGAGGCCGTCACCGACTTGGCGATCGCTTCGTTGTTCGGCACCGGCAGCGTGCCGGGGTGGCCCATGCAGATTTCGCACACGGTCGTGTTCGGCTGCTTGTCGAACGCGTCGTTGTCGCAGCCGCAGA
>CAZIQM010000020.1:0-18171 GCA_964541635.1 uncultured Candidatus Peribacteria bacterium
GGCCGACGGCGCCGAGACCGCTCCCGTCGTCGATTTCAACGGATGACGATGCGCGGTTCCATGGTCGCCATCGCGCTCACGCTCCTCGTGCACGCGCACGGGGCCTACGCCTACGACGCGCCGCCGAACGACGGCTTCGTGACGGACGCCATCGGATTGCTGTCCGCGTCCGACGAAGCGTCGCTCGAGCAACGGCTGCAGGATTACGCGCGGCAAACGAGCAACGAAATCGCGATCCTCATCGTGAACGACCTGCAGGGCGAAGACATTCAGCAGGTCGGCGTGGAGGTGATGCGCGAATGGGGGATCGGCGACGCGCAAAAGAACGACGGCATTCTCATCCTCTTCAAGCAGAGCGACACGCTCGGCGACCGTGAAATGTACGTCGTGACCGGATACGGCCTCGAGGGCGCGGTTCCGGACATCGTGGCGAAGGGCGTCATCGACCGCGACATCGTCCCGCGCTTCCAGGAAGGCGAGTACGCTCAGGGGTTCAGCGACGGCATCGACGCGCTGGAAAAACACATCGGGGGCGAATACACGGCCGACAGGTACGCGGCGTCTGCCGACGGCTGGGAACCGTTCCTTCTCTTCTTCCTCTTCGCCTTCGGCAACGCGATCGCGGCCTACATGGGCCGCACGAAATCGTGGTGGTTCGGCGGCATCGTCGGGTTCGTCTTCGGCATCGTCCTGACCGTCCTCTACGCGTGGTGGATTTCCATCCCCGTGCTCGTCGCCATCGGTTTATTGCTCGATTACATGCTGTCGCAGGCGGGATACGGCTCGAAACGGCGCGGAAGGGGAGGACGCGGCGGTCCGTGGATGGGCGGTTCCGGCGGCTTCGGAAGCGGCTCCGGAGGGGGTTTCGGGGGCTTCGGTGGCGGATCGACGGGGGGTGGCGGCGCCGTCAGCCGATGGTAGAATCGCTTTCATGAAAGCATCCCTCCAACGTTTCTCGTCTTTCGTCGTCCTCTGCGGCATGTGTTCGCCGTTCGCCGCGTCCGCCGCCGGTCTCACGGTCACCCAGCAGGGCGTCGTGTCGGCATCCGCCCCGAAGGGCGCCCAGCGCGCCGTCTTCCTCGAAGCCTCCCTTTCGGCCGATTGCGACAAAGACGTGACCGTCGATTCGGTGTTCGTCCGCCACCGCGGACTCGGCGAGGCGACGGACCTCGAGCGCGTGTATGCGACGGAGGGGGAAACGCGCCTGACGCACACCCGTTCGCTCGATTCCTCCGATAGGACGGCGACGGTCGACTTCAACCCGGCGTTGACCGTGAAGGCGTGCACCACGAAGCGCATCCAAATCCGCGGCGATTTCTCGGCCGAAGCGGCCGTCGCGGGCCAACACGGGCTCATCATCGAGTCCGTCGAAGCGAGCGCACCCGTGACACTGTCCTCGGCCACGGCGACCACGATCACCACGCGCCCGCTCCCGACCGGGACCGTCAGCGCGACGTTCCTCCCCCTTCCGAGGGCCTTGATGTTCGGTAAGAACCGGACGATCGCGAAATTCCGCCTGGAGGCCGACAAAGTCGCGAACCAGGACATTTCCGCCGTCACCTTCACGAACGCCGGCAAGGCGAGGGACGGCGACCTCGCGAACGTGCGCGTCGTCGACCGGAAGGGCAACACGCTCACGGACACGGCCGCGACGCTCGACGGCGACCGCGTGCGCCTGACGTTCGATCCCGCGCTGCGGCTCGACAGCAACAACGACGTCCTGCTCGAGCTCAAAGCCGACATCACGGCCAGCAAACGCCGCACGATCCGCTTCACGCTCGAAGAGCCGTCGGACCTGGAAGCCTCCGTCCGCGCACGCTGAATCGCTCGCGCCCCGTTTCGGCTTCTGGCACACTGCTCTCCGGCATGAAAACCGGGCAAAAACACCGTTTCGTGTTCGTGGCAGCGTTGCTGCTCGCTTCGTGTGCCCCGCGCCCGCACGAGGACCCGTCGGTCGTCCTCGAGCGCGCCGCCACCGCGGCCCGCCAATTGCAATCCGCTTCGTTCGACGGCAGTTTTTCGTACCGCTCGTCGAATCCCGAATTTTCGGTTTCCGGAACGACGACGGGGACGATGGCCGACGGCGGGCGCCAGTTGTCGTTCAACCTCTCGGGCGACATGACCATGCCCGCGGACGGCCCCGACCAGACGGTGTCGATCGACGCGGACGTCATCGTCGCCGACGAAAACGAAACGTACCTGCGCGTCGATAAAATGGAAGGCAGCGTCCTGATGCTCCCGGGCATCGGGCTGATTCCCGCCGAGATGAAGCACACGTGGTTCAGCATGATCACCGCGAGCGGTTCGACGTCCGTGACGCCCGATCCCTCGCTGCTCGAACTCCAGACGGAAACGTTGTCCGTCGAACGTGACCGCAGCTTCCAGGACGTCGGCGGCCACGACTGTTACGTCTACGACGTGACGCTCGACCCCGCGAAGTTCCTCGCGTTCCTCGAGCGCACCGCCGAAGAGCGCAAGCAACCGTTCAAGCGTGAGGAAGCCCAAGCGTTCATCGATTCGATCGACGCGCACGGCACCGTGTGGATCGACGCGGAGACGTCCGTCATCCGCAGCATTTCCTGGCAACTGAAGAACACCCCGGGCCATGACGACATGTCCGCGTCGTTCACCCTCACCTTCGCCGACCACGACGTGCCGGTCGAAATCGCGCCGCCCGCCGACGCGGTTCCGCTAACCGACGCGATGGCCGATACCCCGCTGCCCCTCTTCTGATGGTCGTGAATCCCGTTCCGCTCGACGGCGTCTCCGCCCCGAACCCCGAGGCCGAAGCGGCGCGCCCGGCGCCGAAAGCGCCCGTTCCGCCGGCCGTGCGCCGTTGGAAAGGACTCCTCCTCGTCGCGCTCGTCACGCTCTACGTCGTGTACGGCGGATGGTCCGTCGCGCTCATGGGCATCCTGCCCTCCAACGACCCCTCGTTGAAACAACTGCCGCTGCTCGGCGTGCTCGTCGCATTGTGCGGCGCGCTCCTGTTCGTCGGCATCGGCGCCATCATGGTGCAACGCATCTCGCTGTCGCAGGCGGATCCCCGTTCGAGGATCGGCGCGTTGGCGAAAGTCGCCGCGGCGGTGCTGCCCGGACTCCTCCTCAGCGGAGCCGTGCCGCTCGTGACGATGCGGCAGCTCCCGATCGTCCTGAAGATCGTCGCGCCCACGGCGCAGCAGGACATGGTCGCGCCCGTGTCGATGACGTTCAGCGTCCAGGACGAACTCGCCGGCCTCGCCGCGTCGGGCTTCGTGCCCGTCGAGTACCGCTGGGACGTGAACAACGACCGCAAGACCGACCAGGAAACGAACGTGCCGGAATTGACCGCCACCTTCGAACGCGAAGGGGCCTACACGGTCGCGGTCGTCATGTTCGGGGCCGACGGAAGCCAAAAAAGCGCCACCAAGTCGTTCGTGATCCGCGAATCGGTCTTCAAGGTCACGCCCACGCCCCCGGTGGTCGACCGCGTCTCCGTCTTCAGCTTGGCCCATCTGTACCCGCAAGAAGGCACGGTGAAAGAGGTCCAGTGGGATTTCAACGGCGACGGCGTGGTGGACGACAAGACGAGCTCCCTCGAAGTGTCGCACACGTTCTTCGAAGTTGGCACGGAGACGGTCACCGCGAAGGTGATGCTCCAGAACAACACGGAAACGTCGTTCGAGCGCACGGTCACCGTGGTCGAACAGCCGCCGTTGCCGTTCCCGGTCACGCTGAAGACCGAACCGCGCACGCTCATCGGAACGCCGCCGTTCCCCGTGCTCTTCTCGATCACCAGCGACATCGTCCCCGCGAAAGTGGAATGGGACTTCGGCGACGGCAAGACGGACGAAGGAATGAAAATCGCCCACACCTTCGACAAGAAGGGGACGTTCCCCGTGAACGTGAAGGTGTACTCGTCCAGCGGCGTGGTCGCCGAGCTCCAGACCCCCGTCCGCATGGTCGACATGCTGCGCTTGAACGACCTCACCTTCGAAGGCACGCCGGCGTTCAAGGGCGGCGACCGCATCGAAGGCGAAGTACCGATGTCGCTCAACCTGACGCCAAAAACCGCGACGCCGTTCATCGTCTTCCAGTGGGAAGCGCCCGACGCCACGGAAGTCGGCTCGACGGACACGACGCTCCAAGCCATCTACCGCCGCGAAGGCACGTACAACGTCACGCTCATCGCGCAGGACCTGGAAGACCACGTGCTGCGCATGCCGATCACGGTGACGGTGAAACCGGCGACCGAATCGCTCGTCATCACGATGGATCCCGAAACGGGCGTCGCGCCGTTGCCCGTGAAGTTCGACGCCTCCGAGTCGTTCATCCCCGGCGAGACCATCACGGGCTTCGTGTGGAACTACGGCGACGGCACCGACGACCAGTTCGGCGGCGCCCGCGGTGAACACACGTACCAGAAGGAAGGCACCTACACGATTTCGCTCACGGTGCGGACGACCTCCGGCAAGAACTACTCGACGCAGAAAACCCTCATCGTGCGCGAGCCGTTGCTCCGCGCGTGCATCACGCCCAGCCGCATCAAGGGCACCGTGCCGATGGGCGTCGAGTTCACCTCCGGCTGTTCCGTCGGGGAGCCGACGTCGTACGCGTGGGACTTCGGCGACGGCACCGTCAGCGACCAAAAAGACATCATCCACGTCTTCGAAAAGGCCGGCACGTACGTCGTGAAATTGACCGTGAAACAAGCCGAAGCCTCCCACACCGCCACCGTTTCCATTACCGCCACCGCGCCATGAAGCAGAAACGCATCATCCAGGTTTTCGCCGTTTTGGGCATTTTGGGCATCGTTGCCACGGCGATCCTGCCTCTTCTCCAGTAAAAGGCTCCCTTTCGGCCCGGAAAACCGCTACGCTGCGCGTCCGATGCGTCACGGCTTTTTGCTCATCGACAAACCGAAGGGCCCCACGAGCCACGATGCCGTCCATCGCGTGCGGAAAGCCCTTTCCGAGCGCGACATTGGCCATTTGGGCACGCTCGATCCGGCCGCATCCGGGTTGCTCGTGCTCGCGGTGGGAAGCAAGGCCCTGAAGGTGATCGAGTTCTTCAACGGCCTCCACAAGGAGTACCTCGCGGACGTCCGTTTCGGCGCCGTCAGCACCACCTACGATGCGGAAGGCGTGCTCGAGAAAGTGCCAGCCAAACCGGGCTGGACCGTTCCGGACAAAGACGACGTCGGGCGCGTGTTGCAACAGCGCTTCGTGGGGAAAATCGAACAGACGCCGCCGAGCCACAGCGCGGTGCACGTTGCGGGCGTGCGCGCGTACGAGTTGGCGCGGAAAGGGATCGAGGTCGAGATGCCGAAACGCTCCGTGGAGATCGACGCGTGCGACGTCGTGTCGTACGACTACCCGCACCTGCGCCTCCGCGTGCAGTGCGGCAGCGGCACGTACATCCGTTCGTTGGCCCACGACCTGGGCGACGTGCTCCGGTGCGGCGCGTACCTCGAAAACCTGCGCCGCACGATGGTGGGCGAATGGAACGTCGAATCCGCCGTTCCGGTCGACGACGCCAAGTGGACCGACGTGCTGCCGTTGAAAGACGTGCTGCACGCGCTCCCGCGCATCGACGTCGGTTCCGAGGAGGTCGAGGACCTGCGCCACGGCCGGAAGATCAAGCGCGAGGTTTCCGCGGGCACGTGGGCCTGGTACGACGGCCTGCCCGTGGCGGTGCTGGTTCCGGCGAAAGACGGCAGCCAGATGGCGCAGCCGAGGAAGGTGTTGTGATGATGGTGGACCGGGTGGGACTTGAACCCACGACCAATTGCTTAAGAGGCAACTGCTCTACCAACTGAGCTACCGATCCGAAGGTGTGAAACGCGCGACGGTTTCGATGATGGACCGAGCAGGTTCCGTTTTTCGTCTCGCGCAAGCGCTCGACGGCAACTGAGCTACCGATCCACGGAAAGCTGCAAAAGGATACCAAAGGATTGGCCCAAGGCAATGATTCCTTTAGGCGAAATACTGGAGGATGAGGGGTAATTCGAGCACTCCGTCGCCATCGGAGAAATGGCCGAAGCCGGTCCGAATGTCCGGTTCCACGCCGAGCTTCGCCGCAAGATCAAGGCCCCGTTGCAGCGGCACGGCGTCATCGTCGTCGGAATGGATGACCACGAACGACGCACATACGGCTTTCACGCGTTCCCACGCGACCGGCTCGTCGAGGAACGATAAGAGTTCGTCGTATTCGGGTCCCAGCTCTTCGTAGAATCCCGCGACGAAGATCGCCTTTGCGACGCGATGCTCGTTCCCCAAGTTTTCAAGGTATCGAATCACGGCGATGCATCCAAGACTGTGCCCGATGAACACGTCGTCGGGACGCGGTTCTCCGACGGCCTGCGCAATTTCCGCGACCCACGCTATTTTGCGGGGATGGTTCGTATCGGGCATCTGCGGAACGGTCACGGCAAAGCCCTTTTCTTGCAGCGTTTTTTTCGCCCAGGGTTTCCATCCGCCCGAGGGGTGCCCGCCGTAGCCGTGGATGATGAAGACACGGGACATGCGCTTGTGCATGCGGGATTGTAGCACTGCAGAGGAACTCGCTAAAAAAGCATTTTCGTGCTATAATAACTTAATGGATTCGTTGCCCGAACGGCCGCTGGACGCGCAGGAGCTTCGTGAATCTTTCGAGGGATTCACGATTTCATTTGAGTCGATCGATCCGAAGGCTACAGACGTCGAGCGATACATCCAGTCTCATGCGGAGGACATCTATAAGCGGATACGCGGTGATGCCGCTGCGTGGGGGAAGGCGCATGATTTGTGGTTTCGCCACGGAAAGCTCAACGCTGGATTTGCGTATGATTTCACGCTCGACGAGATGTCTGTGCGCGTGTCGATGCACATGCGTGGCGGGAAGCTCGATACGCATGTCAGCGTGCATTCCGCAGAGTGGTATCAACGGCGTACCACAGAAATGCGTGAATTGTTCGGCAAGCGCGACGTAGTGACGAATCGAGGAGCCTTTTGCTCCGTCGACCAACTCGGATGCTCCATGGCCGTGCATCCGATGAAAGAATTCGTGAAAAAGCAGCAGTTCGATCCTTCCGGAATCGTTGACGCGCTGGACCAAGGGCTTGATACGAACGTCATCGAACTCGTGCGACTGTTGAACGAAATTGGTATCCATACGAAGTCATCCTGCGGCGGACATGCCGAGGACGGCCGAATGCCGTATCTGCACGTATCCAGCGAAACAATGAAGGAAGCGGTTTCGCTCTTCCTCTCATGGAAAGATGCAGGCGGACTCCCGTACGTCGTAATGCCTCTTGGCCAACTCGTCACGAGCATCAGGATAGAACCGCCCCCGGGAACGTCCTTGCAAGCGGCTCAAGCAGACTTGGATAAGCTGACGGATTTCCTTTCTTCGAAAGCTGGAGCTACGCCGTTTCACCGTTTGTCATTCGGGGAAATGCGCCATCGCATCGGACGCAGCGTCCGGGGATGGTTCGGGGAAAACGCATAGCAAAAGGCCCCTCCCGGGGCCCTTTGTCCCTTACACCTCCGATGGGTGTGAGCCGATGGTGTGTTTCGTCAGTTTCCCAAGCGAGTCACCGCTGGGAGCCAGACGCGTCGTCGGGTTCCGGCATCATGCCGCCGCGCATCGGCGGACGAGCCGGGAGTTCCACGCCTTTCTCCTCCGCGATCTGGTCGATCGTCTTCCCGGAATCGATCGCTGCTTTGAGTTCCTCCGCCGTCATGCCGAGGGCGTCGAGGAGTTCCTGGGGCGGGCCCATGCGGCCTCCGGGGCCTTTGCCGCCGAATCCGTGGCCGCCGCGCGGGGCTCCTTTGCCGAACGGCATCTTCAGGTCTTTCAGTTCGGGATCCGCCTCGACGGCGTCCTCGATTTCCTTGTGCATCGCGTCGTTCGCCGCCTTCACGGCCTCGTTGCGGGCCGTTTCGTCGACGATGTCGGCGGCGGCCTGCAGCGCGATGCGGTGGTTCTGCGTCGCTTCCTTTTGGATGGCGACGAGCGCGTCGACGTGCAGGAGGAATTGGTTATCGTGGTCGATCATCTCCTGGACGTCGTCCTGGGAGAGCGGCGCGCGCCTTTCCGAACGGATGCCGCCTTTCGCCCCGGCGGACGACGAGCCGATCCCTTGCGCGCCGGCGAACTGCGCGGCGATGGGGAATCCCATGGCAAGTGCGGTGATGCCCGAGACGGCGCCGAGGGTGAATGACTTTTTCATGGGTGAGTGGGGGAAAAGATGTAATGGTGTCTGCAGGACGGGCATCACTCTACGTCGCCACTATTAAGGGACGATTAAGCGCGCACGCGAAACCAACAGTCATGCCTCGGTACATTTTCGCACGGCGAAAACACTCGGCATGACAAATGCGAAACATGAAAAATCCAGGAGTGTCAGGCCGAGTGTCCGAGCGGAGCGAGGACGTATCGAGGCCGACACTCAGAACTTCACCGTGAAAAGCGTTCCCTTGTCGGGGTTGCTCTCGGCCTTGATCGTCCATCCGTGCAAATCGACGATGCGCTTGGCGAGCGACAAACCGAGCCCCAGCCCGTCCGACGCCTTGGTGCGTGCCGCGTCCGCGCGGTAGAAGCGGTCGAAGATTTTCGGCAACGCTTCGGGCGCGATGCCCGCCCCGTTGTCGTGCACGAACAGCGCGTCCTTCGTGAGTGTGACCGCCACGACGCCGCCGGCTTTGTTGAACTTGATGGCGTTGCCCACGATGTTGGCGACGACCTGCCTGAGCATCGCGCCGTCCGCCGACTGCGTGACGCCCTGGGCGAGCGAGCGGGTGATCGTCACGCCTTTGTCCTTCGCGATGGGTTCGTGCGTGTCGAGGACGGACGAGACGAGCGCGGTGACGTCCACGGGATCGCGGTGGAGGACGAACGTGTCCAGGCGCGCGAGTTCCAGGAGGCGTTCCACCAACGTGCCCATGTCTTTGAGGTCGCGCTTCGCCGCGCGGATCAAATCCCTGTTTTCGTCTTTGGCCAGCGCCAAATCAAGGCTCGTGCCGACGGCCGTGAGGGGCGTGCGCAGCTCGTGGCTGGCGTCCTGCGTGAACTGTTCGAGCCGGTCCATCATTTCCTGGGCCGGACGCAGGCTGCGCCGCGCGAAGTACAACCCCACCCCGAACGCAGCGGCGGAAATCGCGGCGCTCACCAACAAAAAAAGGAACACGCGCGATTGCAGTTCGTCGAGCGGCACGCGGTCGGCGACCTGGATGTAGCCGACGATGTTGCCGGCTTCCACGAACGGCGCGGTGAGCACGTCGAACGTTTCGCGCCCGCTTTGGATTTGCGAAAAACCGCGGCGCGGGACGAACGCGATGTCGCGGAAGAGCGCGCCGGCGTAAATCGTCTTGCCGAGCGCGTCCGTGATGCGCATGCGTTCGCGCTGGAACGGCGGCAGCGCGGAGATGTCCCACGAGCCTTCGTGCTCCTCGACGATTTCGGCCAGCTGCCGTTGCAACCGTCCGTGCGCTTCGCGTCCGCTCTGCGCCGTGTCGCTCGCGATGAACACGACGCCCGTCACCAGCAAAATCCCGAACACGACGGCCGTGAACTGGAAGGCGAGCACGTAGCTGATGCGGCGGAAGATCATGGATGCGGGAGAGGGGAGCGCTCCTTGGGCGTTTCCACGGCCAGTATAGGGCAAAACAAGCGTACGCCTTTGGCTCTATTGGCTTATTCCGTGGGGATTTTGTACCCTACGCCGGGAACGGTCTCGATGGTCGATTTCCCGAGCTTCTTGCGGAGGTACGCGATATGCACGTCGACCGTCTGCGAGAACATGAGCGAATCGGCGTTGCCCCACACGTGGGCCAGGATCGCGGGACGGTCCTGCGCGACGCCTTTGTGGCGCATCAGGTATTCGAGCAGCGCGTACTCCTTCGGCGAGAGTTGGATTTTCTTCTTCCCCTTTGTCACCTCGCGCGTGTTCGTGTCGACCGTCAGTTGGCCGCTGACGAGCACGGGGGACTTCTCGCCGCCGTTGCGGCGCATGAGGGCGCGGACGCGGGCCAGCAAAACATCGAGGTCGAACGGCTTCGTGAGGTAATCGTCCGCGCCGAGGTTCAAGCCTTTCACGACTTCTTCCTGTTTGCTCCTCGCGGTGAGCATGAGGATCGGGACGTTCTTGCCGCTCTTCCGCAGCATGTCGCACAGCGTGTAGCCGTCCATGCCGGGGAGGTTGATGTCCAAGATCACGAGATCGATGCCTTCGGTCATGGCGAGCTCAAGGCCGGTCGTGCCGTCGTGTGCGACGCTGACCGTGTACTGCTGCATTTCCAAGAACGCCTTCATGTTGGCAGCGACGGTTTCGTGGTCTTCGACAATGAGGAGGTGCATGAGGCTATTATAAGCCAATAAGTTAAGATGACCTTAAGAACTTTAATGTCTCTATCTTCATCCCTATAATTGCACCGATGGATCGATTTATAGACATTATCAATAACCCCTGGGTTTCCGGCATCGTGGGCGGCGTAATCAGTGGGTTGATCGTTTATTTTATAACGATCCTTATTTTTGAAAAAAAGGAAAACAAAGAATATGTACAAAAAGTAACCACTGCTAACAATGAACTTCTCTACACGATGAGGCCTCTTGTTGCCCAAAAACAAATTCCTTCTGTTGAGATTGTGAATTCTATTATTGAATCAACGGCTAGAAAATATTCTGTTAGCAAAGACAGTCTATATAGCATTCAAATTCTTGCTGATGATCTGGTTCGAGAGATCATGGAAAATTCCTTTTTGACCGCCGATCAAAAGCTTTCGTTTTGTGAAAGCATCGAGTCACTAAAACAAAAGAAAGTTGATGAAGTAGTAAAGAAGGCTTTTGACAATGAAATTTATAAAAATCGTCTTTCATCTCAGTACGTAAGCTTAATACTTGCTGCCTCTAGTGCATCGTTTGCTTTCTTATTTGCAATTAAGCAAGATCGCTTTTTTATTCCGGATAAGTTTCCAGATATTGCATCCACATACTTCTCAATTATTTTCATTCCAATTGCTGCAGCAATTGTTTTCCCAATGATGAAAATTGCGAAAAAGATCGTTGATACTGAAGTTAAGAAATTTGTTAAAGAAGTAAAAAGGATTACTAAATAGCTTTAGACTAATCCATTCGCTTCAAATTCCTTACGTACAACTCAGGCGGGTGTTTAAGTTCCGCACCATAAAATCGGGCCGCTCGTAGGAGCGGCCCTGGGATCTTCCCTGCGCGACCGGGCGCATCAGCTGCAAAAGAACTGATGGCCGTGGTCGTTGAGCAGGACGAGCACGAACACGTAGCACAGTCCGATGCACGCCGGCGTCATGGCGATGTTCATCGGGACGTCCCACCAGAAGATCCGGGAGGACGTTCCGCGCGCGATGCGCCGGGCCTTGATGGCGCATGCGCACGCGCCGAACACGAAGAACGCGAACAGCAGCACGAAGAGCGAGACGTGAACGAGGTCGTCGATGGTCATGAAGCAGTTCATCCGAGTACTCCCAAAAACGTTGTTTTGTCTTTCCCCGGGCGAATGCCATGACGGTGAAAGATCTACGTATATTATACCATATATCGTGTATTGGTAAAACCCCGCAGCGATGCCGTGCTGCGGGGTTTTGGCGCCAAACGTTCACACGACCTTGATGGACTTTTCCGCGACGTCGATGACCCACGCTTGCCCCTTGTCGAGGAGCTTGCGGGGGAACGTCGACCCGAGGACCTGCATGCCGTAATGCGCCGGCAGGTCGACGACGTACTCGTAGTGCGTGACCACGAGGATGACGTCCGCCCGGTTTTCGCGTTCGCGGATGACGGCGAGGGCGCCGTCGAGGTCCATCGGATGGTTGTTCTCCGACCACAGCACTTTGTGCAGTTCGATCTCGCCCGAGAACCGCTTCGCAATGGCCTCGGCGCTTTCGCGCGCACGGTCGGTAACGGACGAGAGAACGAGCATCGAGCCGTTCACGTCCAATTCCAATCGATCGCACAAGCGCGAGATCTGCCCTTCGCCGTCGGTGGAAAGCCGCCCTCCGATATCGTGTCCGTGTCTGGCAATGATCAATCGTTTCACGTGTGTCTCCTTTTCTACGCGTTCGCACGCCGACGTTCGGCATACCGACTACAGTAAGGCACTACTTAGCCGTCTTCGCAACTCTCCCGAAAAAGGCATCGGGAAGAGCTAAAGGGGATCTTCGCTTGTGTTAGGAACGCGCAGGGCTATCATCTGCGACCCCGTATGGGCCTGAACTTCCACTTCGGCGAGCAACGCGACGACGCACCGGACGCGGATCCGCACGGACTCCGGGCGCTTCTCTTCGAGACGCTCCGCGAACTCTCTGACGTCGCGCGCACCCAAACCGTCGGCGTCAACGGCCACGCCCAGGTGCGCGTGCGGTTTCCGGACGACGACGTGCGACGCTTGAGCGAGAACATCCGCGAGAACGTCCCCCCGGACCGCATGAAGGGGTTCTTCAACGAAATCGAAGCGCACGCGCAAGACGTCCGCGCGAAACTCGAACGCTTGAACGGCGACGCGAGCGGCATCGAAAAAAACATCCTCGCGGTATCGCTGCGCCTGAACGAAACGGCGCGCGCCCTGCTCGTCGCCGCGGCGAGCGGCAACGACCCCGTCGTCGCGCAGGACGAGTTTTCGACGGTCGAGCACGATCAGGCGATAGAGCAGGTTTCCGATGAGTTCGCCGAAGCCGACGAATGGGATAACTGGCTCGAGACGCACCCCGAAGACGCCATCGTGGCCGAGGAAGCGGAGGATGACGAGGAGGAACCCTGGAAAGAAAGCATCCAGCACTGGAGGCCCAATGACGAAGAAGAAGGGGACGACGAGACGGACGGGAGCGGCGGATTGTTCCTGGGGACGCCAGCCCCCGAGGAAATCGATCCCGAAACCGAAGCGCTGATCCTTTCGGAAGCCGAGGAAACGATCGTGGACATGAACATGATCATCGATTCGTACCTCCGCATGCAGGAACATTTGGAACAGCTCGCGCAGGAAAACGAGATGTTGGAGCTGCGGGAGGAATACCACGAGGTCATCGTCGCCGTCATGCGGCGCATCGCGGACGACAACGGCGGCAAGACGAATCCCGAGTGCCTGGCGCTCGAGCTATCGAGCCCCGCCGTCCTGGAGCTGATGGAAGGCTTAAACGACCTTGAGCGCGACGGGTGCGTCGACAGCGTGTTCCACAACGTCGCGGAGGCCGCGCTGATGCAGGTGCAGGCCTACTCCGACATGGTGAACGCGTGTTCCGCCGGCGACGACGAGGAGAACGACGCGAGCATGAAGCTCACGCTCACGTTCATCCAGCGCCTGCGGGAACGCCTCGGGCTGTCGTGATCCTCAGCGGGCGTCGGCCACGAGGTCGGCGGCCGCGTGCGTGACGGGCTCGAACTCGAGCGCGACCGATTTCGGCAATTGCGAGTACTGCGCGACCTGGAGGTCTTCGCGCACCGTGCCGTCGGCGGCGGTGACGCGCTGGACCCACGCGACTTCGTTGCCCCTGAGCGCGCGGCCGAGGACGGGATCCTTGTGGACCGAGCCGAAGTACGGGCCTTCGAGCGAGACGCTGCGGCCGTCGTCGATGCCGTAGAGCGTGGAGTACGCGTTGTCGGCGTCGTCCGTGCTGCCCACGAGGATCATCGGGCCGGGCGTGTCGTTCTCGAAGCGCATGTCCTGCTTGCCGGGGAACACCGTGGCGTCCATGCCCACGCCGAACTGCTTGTAGTACGTGACGTAAAGGCTGTGGCTCTTGCGCGTGGCGATCGGGAGGCCGGCGGACATCGCCGCGCGGTACACGGTCGTGGCGCCCTGGCAGATGCCGCCGCCGGGAGCCGGCTCGAGGTCCTTGCCGTTCACGATGATGAGCGAGTCGTACCAGCCGTTGGAGTACGTGACAGGGCCGCCGAGCGTCGCGTTGAACGAGAACGTCGATCCCTGCGGGATCAGGACGCCGTTGGCTTTTTCGTTCATCGCCTTGCGGACGTTCTGCTTGCGGCCCCACGGCGACGTGTGGAATTCCGAGCGGCCGACGCCGAGGCGGTGCAGCACGAGGGTCTGCGTGCCGTCGTTGTAGAGGATCGCGCCTTCGACGTTCTTCACCGGGAAGGCCGCGAGGGTTTTGCCTTTCTCGAACGATTCGACGACCGTGTCGACGAGTTCGTCGGCGTCATAGGTGTGCCCGTCGGCGACCGTGCCATCCACCGTCGCGCGCAGGACTTTGCCGTCGTCATGGGTGCCCGTCACCGTCGCGAACGACGGGGTCTCGAGGCCTTCCGGCGGGTTCGTCTTCAACGCGTGCGCGATGACGTCCTTGTCGAGGTAGAAACGCGCTTCGTGCTGGAAGTCGAAGGCCATCCACTCCGGGTGCTCAGCGAGCGTGATCTCCCACGAGTCCACGACTTCGCCCGTGTCTTCGTCCTGCAGCGCGACCATGAGCGAGTGCGCGAACATCGCGCGGCGCGTCGAGATGGCGTTCTTGAGCGCGGGGATGCCCGGCTTCTTGCCGTAGCGCCCCTCGATGCGCTGTTGCAGGCGCTCGGCCGTGCGGGTGAGCGAGTCGCGGAGCTGCGGCGCGTCGGGCGTGGCCTTCGCGTTGACGTGCGAAAGCGTCGCCATGCCCAGGAGCAGCGACGTCACGGCGAGAACGGAGAGTGTTTTTGTGTGTTGCACGTGTGTTATTATAGCATATTTTATAATATTTGCAAATACTTGGGTCCTGGGGTGGAGTTCGATCGCGGTCCGTGTTCGCGGCATGGGAGGAGGAAGCGTCATGGAGACGCTTCGGAAGACGTTTTCTGACGCTTGCGCGGTCGGCCGCGCAGGAAGATCGTGGAGCAGTCCATGGACTACTACTACAAAGGGGATCCGTTGGGCTGGGCCGCGAAGGCGATCGAAAACTTCGCCGCGTTCCGCAAGACGATCGAGGACGCGCGGGAGAACCCCGCGTACGTCGACACGCGGATCGACGACAACATGCAGGCGTTCCGGCGCCGCTCGTTGCTCGCGCTGAAATTGGGAATGACGGAAGAAACCCTGGCCTACGCGGAAGCGACGATCGAGGGATTGCGCAACGCGCGCGGCTTTTTCGAATACCTCGCGGAGCGCGTCGCGATGCTCAACGCCGACGACGACGTCGCGGAACACGTCCTCGCCGTCCTCGACGCGGAACCGGAACGCGCGCTCGAATTGCTGGCGCAGAAAACGCCGGTGAACATGGGGCATGTCGCGTCGCTCGTGCGGCGATACGAGCATCACGCCGCAAAGGCGCAGGTGAAACCCATGCGCCTCAAGCTCATCGTCCACAAACTGAACAGGCTCATGGTCCGGATGGGGACTGCGTGAAATGGTGGCCCAGACCAGGATCGAACTGGTGACACCTCGCTCTTCAGGCGAGTGCTCTACCAACTGAGCTACCGGGCCACTTCTACGCGACGGTGTGAATCGTGGTGGAGCTGAGGGGACTTAAACCCCTGGCCTCCGCAATGCGAATGCGGCGCTCTATCAGCTGAGCTACAGCCCCAGGCTGGTGCATTGTACGTATTCCGATCGGGAAATCCACCCCCTTACAGCTCTTCGTCGACCCGGATCGTGCCGATGTAGACGGGCAGATCCTTGCCGTCCAAGGCGCGTTTGATGGCACGGGAGAGACCGATGCGTTCCGCCACGTCGCGGAAACGGTTCACCGCGCCGGCGTTGTCGAAGTTGGTCATCACCGTGAACTGCTCGAGGCGTTTTCCGCGGATGACGAGCTTGTCGCCCTTGTTCTCGATGCGGTAGGCGCCCATTTTCATCGTGTTTTCGTGCGGTTTGATGACCGGCAACTCCTTTGCGGCACCTTCTTCTTCGTCGTCCAACAATTTCTCGCGGCGTTCGCGCTCCTCGAGGACGATAGGCAGCAACTTCTTCGTCAGGTCGTCGGTGCGCTGTTTCGCGGCGGCTGTGATCGAGGCTAACACGTGGATGCCGTGCTTCTTCAATTCGGACACGACGTCCGACACGTCGCCGCCGAGCAGGTCGGTCTTGTTGAGGACGACCAACTCCCGCTTTTTGCCGAGGGTGGGGGAGTAGAGCTCCAGCTCCTTCCTGATGGCGCGGTAATCGAGGTCGAGCTGGTGGACGTCGACGACGTTGCCCTCGCGCAGCGCGCGCGAAAGGTCGAGCACGTGGACGAGCACGCCGCAGCGCTCGATGTGGCGGAGGAATTCGTGGCCGAGGCCTTTTCCTTCGCTCGCGCCCTCGATGAGCCCCGGGATGTCCGCGACCACGAAGTCGCGTTCGCCGACGGACACGACCCCGAGGTTGGGGACGAGCGTGGTGAACGGATACGCGGCGATTTTCGGGCGCGCGGCGCTGATGACCGAAATGAGCGTCGATTTGCCGACGCTCGGGTACCCGATGATGCCGACGTCGGCGACGAGCTTCAGCTCGAGGCGCACGATGAGGTGCTCGCCGGGTTCGCCGAGCTCCGCGAAGTCGGGGCGTTGCCGAACCGATGTCGCGAAATGCGCGTTGCCGTAGCCGCCGCGTCCGCCGTGCGCGACGACCACCGAATCGCCGTCGTTGCGCAGGTCTGCGATGAGCTCGTTCTTGCCCTCGGTCGTGTCGATCACGGACGTGCCCGGCGGGACGAAGAGGACCAAATCCTCTCCGCCTCTGCCCGCGCGGTTGTTGCCGCCGCCCGCATCGCCGGCTTCGGCTTCGAACCGTTTGCGCGAGGTGAAGTCGCTGAGCGTGTCCGTGTTGGCGTTCGCCGTGAGCATCACGTGGCCGCCGTTCCCGCCGTCGCCGCCGCTCGGGCCGCCCTTCGCCACGTACTTCTCGCGCCGCCACGCCAAACAGCCCTTGCCACCCTTCCCGCCTTTCACGTCGATGATGGCTTCGTCCTTGAACATGGGCACAAAATAGCGCAAAAACACCCTACGTGCAGCGGAAAAGCCGGAAACTTGCGGATTGCCCGTTCTCTGGCAGCATCACCTCATGAGAGGCTGGGTCGCATCGAGGTTGGCGATGGACATCCAAAAGACGTTTTTGGAGGGGGAACGCGACTACGCCCGCGCGCACTTAATCGCGGACGACGACGAACGCACGATCTTCCATCATTCCGTCGCGATCGACGAGCACCTGGTCGAGACGGATCTGGAAGACCCGAACGTCCACGGCGACACGAAGGCCGTCTTGAAATGCAAATTGGCTTGTTTGAAGCACGTGCGGTCCGCGCTCGACGAGCGTGATGGCAAGTCGGCATGGGAGCTGCTGGAGATCGCCGATGAACATGCGGAATACGGATTGAACGCCCACGTGACGCTCGAAGCGATCCGCGCCGCCCGTCGGAAACTTAAAAGCGCTTTTCCCGATCCCGGCTTCATCCTCGAGATCGCGCGGCGCCACACGGCATCGAAAGAAGGAGCGGCGTTCGTCCTCGACGCCGCTTCGCGATTTTTCGATTCGATCGGCGTACCCGTGGAAGTGCATGACGAGGACGCGGCGGAACTCCAGGAACGCGTCCGCGGCGAATTGACCAGGGTGCTGGATTTCGTCCTGGGCACTACGAACCTCTTGGGAGAAAAGGTGGACGGTCAGCCTTGATTTTCGTCGTTAGCACTCTATAATAGAGAGTGATAACGGCCGTGTGCCGCACCCTCTAGCCATTTTCACCCACTCCCATGTCCAAGATCATCGGTATCGACCTCGGCACCACCAACTCCTGCGTTTCCGTCGTGGAAGGCGGGGAACCGGCGGTGATCCCCAACAGCGAAGGCGCGCGCACGACGCCGTCCGTCGTCGCGTTCAAGGACAACGAGGTGCTCGTCGGCGTCAGCGCCAAGCGCCAGGCAGTCACGAACCCCAAGAACACGATCTTCTCCGCGAAGCGTTTCATCGGTCACCGCTACGCCGAAGTGAAGAAGGAAGCGTCCGCCATGCCGTTCGAGGTGAAGGAAGGGAAGGAAGGCCGCGCGGTGATCTCCGTGAACGGCAAGGACATGCTCCCGCAGGAAGTGAGCGCCAAGGTGCTCCAGAAATTGAAGGCCGACGCCGAGGCGTTCCTCGGATCGAAAGTGACGAAGGCGGTCATCACCGTGCCCGCGTACTTCGACGACTCGCAGCGCCAAGCGACGAAAGACGCCGGCGAAATCGCGGGCCTCGAAGTCGTGCGCATCATCAACGAACCGACGGCCGCCGCGCTCGCGTAC
>CAZIQM010000021.1:0-18073 GCA_964541635.1 uncultured Candidatus Peribacteria bacterium
AGAGAAAGAAGTGTCGCGCAACCCGGCCGCGCCGTTCACGACGTCGACGCTCCAACAGGAGGCCGCGCGCAAGCTCGGTTTCTCGGTGAAGCAGACGATGGTCGTGGCGCAGCAGCTGTACGAAGGCATCTCGCTCGGCAAGGGCGAAGGGCCGGTGGGTCTCATCACCTACATGCGCACGGACTCCGTGAACCTGAGCACGAAGGCCCTCGCCGACGCGAAAGAGACGATCGAGAAGAAGTTCGGCCGCGAGTACGTCCTCGCCGAGCCGCGCTCCTTCAAGAACAAATCGAAAGGCGCGCAGGAAGCGCACGAGGCGATCCGCCCCACCGAAATCTCGCGCACGCCCGAAAGCCTCGAGAGCGTGCTCGACCACCAGCAGTTGAAGCTCTACACGCTCGTGTGGAACCGCACCGTCGCCACGCAGATGCCCCAGGCGGAGTTCAAACGCGTCGCGGCCGACATCACAGCCAACGACTACACCTTCCGCGCCACGGGCCAAACGGTGACCTTCGACGGCTTCCTCCGCGTGTACCGCGAAGACCGCGACGAAGGCGACGAACACCCGGAGGGCGACGACACCGAGGAGCTGCTTCCTCCCCTTTCGCAGGGCCAGGCGCTCGCGCTCGACGAACTCAGCCCCGAACAGCACTTCACGAAACCGCCGCCGCGCTACACGGAAGCCTCGCTCGTGAAGATGCTCGAAGAGCAGGGCATCGGCCGCCCGTCGACCTACGCGCCGACCATCAGCGTCGTGCAGCAGCGCGGCTACATCCGCAAGGACGGCAAGCAGCTGATCCCCGAGGACATCGCGTTCACGGTGACGGACCTGCTCAAGGAACACTTCCCGAACATCGTCGACCTCGCGTTCACCGCCACGATGGAGCAGTCGCTCGACGACATCGCGGAAGGCGACGTGAAGACGAAGGAATTCCTCCACGGCTTCTTCGACCCGTTCAAGAAGCACGTCGATGAGAAAACGAAGGAGATCAAGAAGAGCGACGTGCTCAAGGAGCGCGTGCTCGGCACCGATCCCGCGACCAAGCTCGAGGTGATCGTGCGCACCGGCCGCTTCGGCCCGTACGTGCAGCTCGGGCGCATCGATCCGAACGCGCCCAAGGCCAAGAAGGCCAAGAAAGGCGAAAAGAAGGATAAGAAAGACGGTCCGAAAACCGCCTCGCTCCCGAAGAATATCCTCATCGACGACGTCACGATGGAGCAGGCCATGGGCCTCCTCGCGTTCCCCCGCCTCCTCGGCGCCGAGAACGGCGAGCCGGTGACCGTGTTCCTCGGACGTTTCGGTCCCTACGTGAAGTGGGGCGACAAGACGGCGAGCCTCGGCGACATCGATCCCGGTTCCATCGACCTCGCCGCCGCGGTGGCCCACGTGAAGGATTCCGCCGCGCGCAAAGCGAAGGCCGCGGAGCCGCTGCGCACGCTCGGCAAGAACCCTTCGGGCAAGGACGTGCTCGTGAAGACCGGCCGCTACGGCCCGTACGTCACCGACGGCGAAACGAACTGCAGCGTGCCCAAGCGCTTCGCGCCCGAAACGATCACGCTCGACGAAGCGGTGGAGCTCCTGGAGAAGAAGAAGACGAGCCCGAAGCGCGCGTGGGGACGGAAGAAGAAATGATCATTCGATCGTTTCTCGCGGGACGATGAGCGTGTTTTTGTCGAGGCTTTCGGTCACGCTCCCCTCATAGATGTCACCGTACCGCCGGAGATCGCAGAAGAGTTTGTTCAACCGGATGCTGCATACGGAATGATCGCGATGGTCGTCGAAATGGATGGTGTCCGAATTGCTCAGCTTCATTCCTTCGAGGAGCGCCTGTTTTCGTTTGTCCCTGACGTACATTTTCCCAAGTGGGACCTCGTCGATGAGCGATTGCATGATCGACGATGCCCCGGCGAGCAGGAAAGAAAGCGTGTGGCGGGTCTCTTCGTATTCGCGGACCGGTGTATGCAAGACCGCGAAATCCGATTCGAACGGCGAAGCGGCCTTTTCCGTTTGGCTGATGTACCGATAGCTTTTCAGGCCCATGGTGAACGGCGTACCGAAGAACCCACGGCGGCCCAGGGCCTGCAGCATGAAGCTGAAATTACGGGAGCTGGCGGGAGGCATTCCACTGCCGCACAGGGTTCTTTCGAGCGTGTCCAAAAATATTTGCGTCGAGATTTCCAATGCTTCTCTTCGGAGTATCACATCCCAGTCTTCCGGCGAATAATTTCTCGAAAAGGTGTCGCTGCGTTCGCGCATCAATTCGGGAATCGGGAACGAGTCGAATAATTTGTGGCAGACCCTATTTTCGCTCCTGAGATACCCGAAGTTCGAATGGAAGGCGAGCCCACCGAACGTTCTCGCCTGGGCCAGGTTGAATTCATTATTGTCCGTAGCCTCTTTGCCCTTTTGATATGCGACGTCGAGCGCCTTCACGCCGTGTTTTTTAAAATCCTCGTTCGAGAGCCGCATCATTTCCTGTGCGCGAGCGAAGCCTTCTTGCACGATTTTCTGCTCGCGTTTTGCCATGAAATTCGTCAGCACAAGCGCTTTGGGCGCGAGGAGAGTTTTTTGCGCGATCCTTGCCGACGCGTGTGATAACTGCCCCGGAAAATCGAGGCTCACTACGTCGTATCGGGTAGGATCCTGCTCCAAGAAGTCTTCCATTCGTCCTTCTACACCCTTGATGCCATAGCGATCGGAGTTTTGCCGAAACATGGCTTTCGCTTCGTCATCCCCACCTTCCACACCCGTGATGTTTTCGGGCTTGAAACCGAGTCGCAGGTAGAGGGGGATCTCCAGGCACATTTTCCCCGGCAAACACAACACTTTCATCGCCGCGCGCTCCAGGGGTTTCGTTTCAGCGTCGATGAATTCTTCCCACTTCCTTCGCCACCGCTCTTTCCGTTCGTTGTCGTAGTTGAAATGTTCGGGGCCCTCGGGCGGTTCTGTCGCCGGCATTTCCGCAGGAGACGATGCTGATTCCAGCGCGCGGTTACCGCGGATTTTTATCCATGCCGACACGGCGCGGATTTGCGGAAGGGAAATATCTTCCCCGAGGAGTTCCCGCAGCTCCACGCGTCTCGTTGTGATCTGTTCGTCGGTTTCGTTCGCGGCGATGCCTTCGTTGATGTGGTCAACGATCAATTGCTTCTCCCACTGCTCGAGCTCTCGTTTCGCTATGAATACAATTTAAACTAATTATGAATTTAGTCAATTTCATGTAATTGGCTCAGGGAAAACAAAAAACCCGGGACGTTCCCGGGTTTTTTATGAGTCAGTGTGAACCGGCTTACTGCGCCGGGGCCGGAGTCGGGTTGGCCTTCATGGCGCGGGCCTCGTCGGCGAGGCTCTTCGCGATGCCCTGCATCTGCTCCGCGACCTGCTTCAGGCCGGGGCTGAATTCGATGGCCTTCGCGGCGCTGTTCCAGGCGGCGCCCGACTTCGCGATCGTGCCGTCGAGGTCGCCGCTCAGGCCCGACTTGTACGCCTGCACGAGCGACTGGAAGCCTTCCGAGATCTTCACCGCGCCCTTCACGATCGCTTCGTCCGGGGCGCTGATGAGCGCGCCGCGGGCGGCCACCGTCGAGCGCGTGGCGGCGAGTTCGGCGTTCGCGATGTCCTTGCTCTCGAAGAGCTTGAGGACGTTCAGGATCTCCGTTTCGGCCTCCGTGAGGAGGGCCTGCGTGCGGCGGCCCTGCTTGAACATTTCGAGGCGGTAGAGGAGCAGCGCGACCTGCGAGCGCGTGAGCTCCTGGCCCGGGTTCAGGGCGCCGTCTTCCGTCACCATCGTCATCGACGACGCGACGGCGAAGCGCATGTGCGGGTAGAACCATTCGTCGGGGTTCGTGACGTCCGTCGCGAGGCCGCTGCGGATCTCGCCGAGCGTCGTGCTCGGGTCGACCTTGTTCGCGATGAGCAACATCTTGATGAACTCCGCCTTCTTCACGTTGGACGTCGGCAGGAAGTTCGGCTTGGCCGGCGGGCCGTCGATGATCTTGAGCATCTGGCGGCCGGCTTCCACGTACGGGAGGAACCACGAGCCGGCGGGAACGTCGGCGTAGACCGACTCCGACGCGGTGGCGAGCACCTCGGGAGCGACGTACGGCGCGACGATGATCTTGATCGCTTCCGCGCGGTTCACTTTGGCATCCGGCTTGAAGGTGCCGTCGGCGTAGCCGCCGATGATGCCTTTGCTCTTCAAGTATTCGATTGCCTGCGCGGCCGGGTGGCTGGCGGGAACGTCCTTGAAGGGCGCGGTCTGGGCGAACGCCGCTGTGGGCGTCGCGACGACGGCGGCCGCGGTCAGGAACGAAAGGAGACGCGTGGAGTTGACCATAGAATGGGGAGAATTGCCGCAAGCCTACCAGCGTTTCCCGCTTGTTCACAAGCGAGTTCCGACACATCCGCGCACGCGCGGTCGAAAGCGTTACAGCCCTTGCGCTAGCGCTTTTCGAGGGTTGTCGCGCGATGACGTTCGACGGTCGTCTCGGTCACGCGCGGAACGCTCCGACACATGCGCTACGTTTGGGCTTCGGAAAGCCGAAAAATCGTCTCCGCTTCCCGCACGCAACGGTCCGACACATGCGCGACGACCGCGAGGGGCGCGCGCATCGGCGGCGAACGGCTTGGCGCCGCGCCATTCGTCCATCGACATCTCCGACGTTCGCGTGCCGCGGGAATGCAGTGCGCCGATCGATTTCCTTCATGGCCGAGGAACGTTCCGACACATCCGCGCACGGACACTCGACCCACGGGCGCGTTCGCGCGCGTTCGGCGTTTCCCGATCGATTTTTCCGCGTCTACGGCATGCGATTCGTCCATCGCGCGTCGATGCAGTCGCTTGTCGAGCGGGTTCCGGCTCCAAGCCCCGCGGGGCGCCGAACGTTCAGACACATCCCGACGCATCCGGACATGCGTGTCCGTCCCGCATGATCGGCGCAGCGAGAAGCGCCGCGTTCACGCATCGACGCTGCGACGGCCGCCATGCACGAGGATGAGCGTCGCTTGTTTTCGGCTTTCCTTGGCCATTCGTTCAGATACAGCGGCAGCGCCCGAAGCACGGATCCTGACCGCGCGACGCGCCGCATCCGCAAGCCGAAGGTCCGATACATCCGCGCAGGACGCTGGACGCATATGCGAATTCGTGATACAATACTGAGAGTCCTTCGCGTACGCGCGCTGGACCAACACACAAAAAAATTACGATGCATTCTTGGACCATCCGCCTCCGGGATGTCCGTCGCCTGCTCAAGCGGGCGAAGGAGTTGGAGTTGAGCGACGGCGCGGTCCAGCGTTTGAAGTGGTTCGCGTTCGCGCTCGAACACGACGGCAACGTCAGCCTCGCGTGCCGCCACTTCGGCATCGCGCGTTCGACGTTCCTGCGTTGGGCCGAGCGGTTCGACGCGTCGGACCTCGCCAGCGTCGAGGAAGAATCGCGCCGCCCGAAGCGCGTGCGCGCGCCCGAGATCGCGCCGCACGTGGTTGCGTTGATCCGCCGGCTCCGCGAAGCGCAGCCGCTCCTGGGCAAAGACGCGATCGCCGC
Organism: uncultured Candidatus Peribacteria bacterium; assembly: GCA_964541635.1. GTDB lineage: Bacteria > Patescibacteriota > Gracilibacteria > Peribacterales > Peribacteraceae > DALYDP01. The sequence goes on from CAZIQM010000021.1 coordinate 5,544, forward strand.
GCAGCTGAAGGCGCAGTACGGCATCGCGATTTCCGCGTCGAGCGTCGGCCGCACGATCGCGCGCCACGGATTCTTCTTCGCTTCCACCCCGGCCCACGAACAGAAACGCGCGTCCGCACCGGCGACGCCGTCGTTCGATGCGTCCGGCGACGAACCGCTCCCTCCCCTGCTTCCCACCGAACCGATCGCTTCCTAACCCATGACGCGTAACCGCTCCGTCATCGGCACCTCGCTCGCACTGCTCCTCGCGGTGACCGGCTTCTGCGCCTACACCGAGGTCGCGGTGGCCGCGCAGAGCTCGAACTTCATGCTCGAACAGGCGGGTCCGGGACAGGCCGCGGGCGTGCCGCACGGCTCCACGAACTTCCAGATGCAGGGCGACCTGTCCTGGCGCCAGGAGGCCCCGCTCCACAGCAACAGCTTCATGATCACGGCGTATCCGCCGGCCCAAGCATCGAGCGCTCCGGCGTCGTCCGTCGGTTCCCAGGGCGCGTCGTCCGAAGACCATGGCGGTCACCGCGGCGACGGCACGACCACGACCAATCCTCCCTCGTCCGCGCACTCGTCGGTCTCCAGCGCCGCCACGTCGCGCTCCAGCGTCCGCACGAGCAGCTCCAGCGCTCCCGCGACGTCTTCCTCTTCCTCTTCGTCCGCCGCCACGGTCGCCTCGTCTTCCTCGTCGGAAGACCTGCGCGGCGCCGCGGGCAGCGAGTCCTCCGCCGCGGTCTCGTCCGCGCGCAGCTCCGTTCCGTACGGATACATCTTCCAGGACCGCGACCTGCTCGTCTGCAACGACACGGTCATCTGCGCCGATCCGTTCTGGCACCCGATCGTCCTGCTGCCCACGCCGCCCGTGACGGTCTCGAGCGCCGACGCGCTGCCGCCCTCGGTATTCCTCTTGCTCGTGCTGTTCGCGATCATCGTGTCGCTCCTCGTCGGCTACTTCAATGCCAAGGCCGCCGACGGCACCCGCGCGTTCCGCCTCATGTGGTACGCGACGCTCATCGCCATCGGCGCGGTCCTCCTTGCCTTCGTCTGGATCCAGACCGCCGCCGCGAGCGTCACCTCGCCGCAGCGCCACGTCTACAACGGGCACCTCCTCAACGCGTCCGGGCAGCCGATCACCACGGCCCACTACATCCGCTTCAGCGAGTGGTACAGCCGCGACATGGCCCCGACCGACGTCTCGGCCGGCGCCATCAACACCGGTGCCGTGACCTACGCGGGCTACCAGGAAGTGCACGTCGTGACGCCCGACAGCCAAGGCTACTTCTCCGTCGAACTGGGTTCCGGCGCCTCGCTCCCGAACCTCGCGAACGTCGCCGCGTCGGACCTCGATAACCTGTTCCTCCAGGTCGAAGTGAAGGCCGCGGGCAACCCCGACACCGCGTACGAACTCCTCGACACGGATCCGTCGAACGACGCGATCGACCGCTCGCCGATCCTCTCCGTGCCGTTCGCCCAGAACGCCGACTTGCTCGACCAACGCGAGATCGGCACGGGTTCCGGCGCCATCCCGCTCCTCATGAGCGGCGGCGTGCTGCCCGTCGCCACGGTGCCCGGAGGCACGAACAGCGACACCTTCACGGTTGACGCCAACAACACCGCTGCGTCGAACGTTACGCTCCAATTCGGCGGCGCCCTGGCCGAGACCTTGAAGTACGACGTCATCAACGACCGCTTCGAGTTCAGCGCTGATCTCAAGGTCAACGGCGACCTCGTCGTGACAGGCCTCATCAACGGCATCGACATCTCGAGCATCGCTGGTTCCGACGAAGGCAAGCTCCGCGTCTCGAGCGGCGCGGGCCTCACCATCAACATCACGGGCGGCGCTTACCGCATCAACGGCACGGTCACGGATTACACCGGTGCCTCGGGCGTCGCGGTCCCCGCGAACTCCACCGTGCAGGTCTTCATCGGTTCCGGCGGCCTCGCCGTCCGCACGTCGGGCTTCCCGACCGACGAATCCTTCATCCGCTTGGCCGAAGTCGTCACGAACGGCACCGCTGTGACGCAGATCGACGACGGCCGCGTGATCCTCAGCGACGACCGCGAGGAACGTGCCGAAACGAACCTCCACGCCGAATTCCCGAACGCGAGCTACCAGGCCGACGCGACCGAAAACACGGGTCAACTGTCGGTTTCGCTCGATAACATCACCCTGCGCAACTTCTACCTCTGGACCTCCACGCGTTCGACGCTGCAGGACTACGACGTGGTGGTGCGCGTGTCGCTGCCGGCCGACTTCGTCCGCTGGGACACGACCCCGATGTCGGTGTCGTACCGCACGACGTCCGCCGACGCCGCCAACAGCAAGGTCGACATTTCGCTCTTCGACACGAACGGCACGCCCGTGACCTTGGGCGGCTCCGCGACCGGCCTCGCCTCCACCTCGTGGGCGACCACCACTCCGACGCTCGATCCGTCCGCCACGTGGACCGCCGGCTCCGAGTTCCTCGTGAAGTTCAAGCTCTACGCGAAGGACAACTACCAAGCGCACGTGGGCAGCATCAAGCTCAAGTACATCCGCCTCGTGCCGTAATCCCTTCTATATCCGTTCCTTTGTCCGTTTCTCCGCCATGCGTCCGTGACATCCCTCTTCTATTAGCCCCTTGCGGAAAAACACACTTTCCTCTATACTGATATGAAACTTCCACACAAACACATGGAACACGTCCGTACCCCCCGGCCTCCTGTCCCGCACCTCGCGGGTCGCCGCGCACGTCGCTGCGATGGCCACGATCGCGCTCGCGAGCGTGTTGCCACAGGTCGCCAGCGCCGCTTCCTCCTGGAAGCCGACGCTCATCGTGAACACGGAATCGTTCCAGACGATCGACGAAGGTGACGGCACGACCGACGTGGAAGTCCGGTTCGGCGGAACCCTCAACGAGAAGATCTTGTGGAACCGCACCCGGGGCACGTTCCAGATCACGGACGACTTGTCCGTCCAGGGAACGCTGTCCGGCTCCGCCCTCGTGGTAAATAACAACGCCCAGGTCGGCGGCACCCTGTCCGTTTCCGGCGCCATCCTCGGTGTCGGTTCCATTACGTCGCGTTCCTTCATCTCCGGTTCCACCCTCCGCATCAGCGGCGGCGGCGCGGCTATCCAAGGCGCCCTTTCCGCTTCCGGCGCGTTCCGCACGGACAGCAACGTCACCATCAACGACGACGCCGACACGAACGACGGCGTGTTGACCTTCGGTAACAGCTCCGGCAACCAGAGCCTCACGTTCCAGAACTCCTCGCAGCTCTTCAAGCTCAGCAAGGGGATCTTCGTGAACGGCGCGATCTCCGGTTCGCTGCTCCGCATCGACGGCAACGCCCAGGTGGGCAGCCTCTCGGCGTCCGGTTCCATCCGCACCGAGGGTTCCATCTCCGGCGCGACCTTGAACATCGGCGGCCAGCTCACGCTCCGTGGCCTCACGTACAACGCCCCGACGACGAACGCCTCCGGCGTGCTCACGAACGACGGCGCCGGCAACCTCACGTGGTCCGCGACGTCGATCGGCAACGGTTCGGGCCTCATCATGTCGATCCATCCCGAATATCCGAACGCCGTGTACTTCTCGTCCGGTTCCAATTACATCGGCCAGCTCGTCGGTTCCGGCGGCACCGCCGGCCTCGAGAACTCCTACGTGTGGACCTCCTCGCGCGCCACGATCCAGGATTACTGGGTCTCGGTCCGCTTCCGCATCCCGAACAACTTCAGCTCGTGGGATCCGGTCAAACCGATCGAATTCCGCTACAAGACGGGCGACGGCACCGCCAGCAACAACCACGTCACGGTCCGCCTGAAGGACACCGCCGGCGCGAACGTCTCGCTCACGGGCGGCGGCGGCCTCGCCAACGCGGCCTGGACCACGGCGAACATCACGGGCCCGGAAGCGGGCGGCACCTGGACGCCGAAGGGCTACGCCACGCTCTATGTGAAACTCGCGGCCCTCACGGGCGGCAACGCCGCGGCGGGCTTCATCAACCTCAACTACGAAACGACCACGCCGTGATGACGGCCTGACATCGCGATCCGAGACGGCCCCCTCGCGGGGCCGTTTTCGTGTCATGTCATGGTTCGAGACTGTCATGGTGAGCCTGACGAACCATGACAGCGCGTCAGCCTTCGTCAGGCTCAGGCTGACACCGACTCCAGCGCTGGAGAGTTGGTTGGTTTGGTGAATGAGATAACTTACGAAGACTGTTTGTGTCGTTGTTTATCAACGCCTCCTTCTTCGCCCTACTCCATCGCTTAATTCTCTTTTCCCATGCAATCGCATCCAGAACATAGTCAAACGATGCACTGTAGACGAGCTCGACCGGCAATCTCTTGTACGTGTAGCTACCTTCTTTAAATCCGTTGTAGTGCTCTTCCATACGCATCTTCAGGTTATTGGTGATGCCTATGTAGTAGCTGTCGTCGACACAGTTGAGCATGTATACAAAAAATTTTTCCATGAGCACAGTGTTCATTTCTACTGTGTTTCTGCATCAATTTTGATCATCCAGAAGGCATACATAAGCATGCCTTGCAGCTAATACACGTTCTTGCCTGTGAAAGTACATTGTCATGGTGAGCCTGACGAACCATGACAAGCGTCACTGCAGCAGGAACATCCTGATGTTCCCGTACATCTGCCCTTCCGGCAGGGCGCGTACCTCGTCCTTCGTGAACCACCGCACGACTGCCTCCGGGGACTCGTGGACGATGGGCTGGTTCGGGTCCTTGAGCCGTGCCCTGAATTGGAAGTCCATGTGTTGGTGCGCGGGCTGGGCGGGCTTCGTGTCGGAACCCGCGTACGCGGGGATGTTTTCCAGCGTCATCGCGAACGGGACTTTCATCATCCGTCCTTCGTTCGGCGTGAGTCCGAAGTAGTCGACGTCGCTTCCGCCGAGAATCTCGACGTCCAGGCCGGTCTCTTCCTTGCATTCGCGCACGGCCGCTTCTTCCGGCAGCTCGTTTTCGTCGATGTGTCCCCCCGGCGGCATCCACTTCTGGAATTTCCCGTGCCACAACAGGAGCACGCGACCGGCGTCGTCGAAGATGTACACGGCCGTGGTGAAGTGGCGGATCATGCCCAGAGCTTACTCCCCGTCCGGCGCGGGGCCATTGTGGGTGGCCACCTCCTCGTAGACCATCTGCGATACGGCTGCGATCACGTCGGCGTTCTTGTGGAAGTCCGTTCCCCGCGTCATGACGCAGAGCAGGTAGGGCGTGTCGGGGTGGAACACGATGCCGCAGTCGTGGAGCTGTTTGCCCGTTTCCTCGCTGTCCCAGATGCCGAACTTATGGGCGACCACGGTGCCGCGCGGCACGCCCGCCACGAGGCCTTCCTTGAATTCCGACGCCGCGAGCAGCGTCATCGCTTCCTGCGATTGCTCGCGCTTGAGGTACGACGCGTTGTACAGCTGGCGGAAGAGCGACGAATATTCCTTCACCGACAGGAGCTGTCCTGATGCTTCGTGCGCGTCGAGGATGCCCAGATCGTCCAGGGTTTGGACGGCCAGGTCGCGGCCGTGGCCCTGTTCCTCGAGGAATTTCAACAGCACTTCCGCCGAACGGTTGTCGGAGTAGGTCATCATGCGCCGCATGAGCTCGCGGACGGTGTACGTGTTCCCGGGTTCGATGCGTTCCCCGATCTCGGCGTTGTCGTCATCTTCGTTCGGCTGGGCGTCGTAGCGGATGTTTTCGTCCATGATGCCCGGATCCGTTTCCGACAATTTCAGGATCGCTATCATGAGCGGCGTCTTCATCAAACTCGCGGGGAAGAACTCCTCGTTCTCGCCGATGCCGAACCAGGGGCCGTTCTCCAGGTCCCGGAAGTACACGGCCACGGTGGTGATGCCCTGCCCCTGTTCCCATCGCTCGAGGTCCTCCTCGAGCTCGTCCCGGAACTCTTCGTACTCGCGCTTGGTGGCGAGGTGTTCCGTGGTGCACCGCCGCGCCGCGCTGAGCAGCGAGTACCGGTCGTCGCAGTCGCCCTTCGTGAGGGCCGCCTGGCAGCCCGCGAGCACCGAGGTGCATGCGAGCGAGAGCGTCGCGAGGGCCAGGGGGGCCGTGCGGGCGGAAGACATTAACCCATAGCCTACCTTCGTCCGGCAAAAAGCAACACTGCACCGCGAAATCCGTACCTATGGCCATGTCGGCCGCTTCGTTTGAGGACGTGTCGCGTGGGGTTAGTTCTGTTCCAGATACAGCTTGCTCATGTACACGCCACGGCCCGTGTTGCCGCCGATGGATTTGTTCACGAGCACAGACGCCACGCCCAGCGCGACCGACTGCACCGAGACGTTGTTCGTTTTCGTCGTGACGTAGGTTTTACTGCCCACCTGGAGCGTGCAGCTCACTTTTCCGGCTTGGCTCCAGTCGACGATGCCGGTGTATTCGGTGTTGGCGGTGGCAGTCACGCCCATGCTGGTACAGCTGTGGTTCGTGCCATCGCCGGAGCAGCACATCCATTGCGTGCCGTTGATGCCGTCTTCCCATCCCATGCCGGCGTAGTCGACCGTCGTCGCGGCGGACCCGTTCACGAGCGCCACGGCGGCCAGCGAGCTTTCGAGGATCGCGCTCCAGTAACGGCGGCCGGTCGTACCCGTGCCCGTCGTGACGTCGAACATCATCTTCGGACGGTAGGTCGACTTTGTTTCCGTGAACGTCGTCGTGATGCCGCCCATGGCGTTCGCCGTGTTTGTCGGCGCCATCTTGATTTTCAGGCGGTTACCGCCCGCCCACGCGACGCCCGTGGCGCCGTTGATGGTGCACGTCGACATGCCGACGCTCGTGTACGTCGTCGCCGCCGTCGTGAGCGGGAAGCAGTAGCCCCAGCGGCGGCTCATGATGTTGTACGCGAGCTGCACGGTACCGGTGGAGAAGCTAGGCGTGCCGCCTTGCACGTAGCCGTTTTCCGAGACCGAGAAGAGGTGCTGGCCCGTGCCGTTGCGGACTTCGAAGGCGTTCACGAGCGTGCCCGTGCCGCCCTTCGCCGAACCCGTGCCCGTGGTCTGCACCGTAAGGCTGCCCTTCGAGATGATGCCGCCGCGGCCGACGTTGAGGGCGTTGCGGATGTACGCGTTGTTGTCGAAGCGCACGTTGTCGGACGCGTAGAGGTTCGCGGCGAAGAGCGAGCCGATCGAGGCCGTCGGCGAGTCGATGCCCGCGAGGTCGACGATGACGGCGTCGTTGCCGGACGTGCTTTGCCTGCCGACGTACGCGTATTTGCCGGCGACCGCGACCGAGTAGACGTCGAGGCCGTAGCCGATGCCGCCGAACGAAGCCGGGCTCGCGGGGTTGCGGAGGTCGACGGTTTGGAATTGGTAGCTAGCGCCGGACGAGAGGCCGAGACGGGCCCAGTCGCCGTTCACGACGATGCTGTTGACCGCGACGCCCGTTTCGAGGCCCGCGAGCGCCGTCGGGGACGCTTTGTTCGTGATGTCGACGACGCGGAATTCCGTGCTGGCGTCCGTCGAGAGACCGACGAACGCGTACTTGCCGGAGGCGAAGATGGACTTCACGTTGTTGCTGTAGTCGATGCCGCCCACCACCTGCGGGCTTTGGACGTTCGCGAGGTCGACGATGCGGAAGTCGTTGCCCGACACGGAATCGAGCGCCAGGTACGCGTAGCGGTTTTGGATGTACACCTGGTTCACGGTCGCGCCGAGCTGCAAGCCGCCGATCACGCGCGGGGCGTTGGGGTTCGAGAAGTCGACGACGGCGAAGTCGCAACCGTTGAAGATCTGGTATTTCGCGTCGCAGCGGCCGCCGGTCATGGCGTTCAAGCCGGCGTAGATGTATTTGCCCGAGACGTAGAGCGAGTTCACCGCCGTCTGGAAGTTCAAGCGGCTGTTGATGCTCGGTGCGCCGGGGTTCGTGATGTCGAGGATGTACATGCCCGAGCCCGCGCCGGTGCCGTTCATGCCGATGAAGGCGTTGCGGGTCGAGACGAACAGGGCCTTCGTGTTCTGGCCGGTATCCAGGCCGCCCACGATGACCGGTTTGTCGGGGTTCGCGATGTCGGTGACGCGGAACTCGTTGCCCGTCACGCTGTCGCTGACGGTGTAGAGGTAGTTGCCCGCCACGAACACGTTGTTCACGTTCGCGTTCAAGTCGATGCCGCTCATGGTGCGCGGCGTGGTGCCCGGCAACACCGAGAACACGCCGCCGTTCATGCGGATGCCGCCGTTGTTCACGCGGAGCGCGAACGCGCCGGAACCGGCGTTGATCGCCATGCCGCCCTGGAAGAACGCGGATTGCGCGAGCAGGCTGCCGCGGAACGTTCCGTCGACGGCGTCGAAGCTGCGGCGGACATTGAGCGAGCCGACTTCGGCGCCGCCGGCTTCGAAGCCCTGCACGTACGAGCCGCCGAGGTCGAAGACGTTCAGATGGTATTTCGTGCGCAGGCCGACGTACGCGTAGCGTCCCTGGACCCAGAGGCCGTACGGGTTCGTGCCCGCGGGCACCGAGTACGTCGCCGTCGTCACGGGCGCGTTCGGGTTGCTGACGTCGACGACCATGAAGTTGTTGCCGTCGTAGTTAGTGACGTACATGCTGCGTCCCTGCACGTACACTTCCTGCGGGCCGCTGGAGGCGCCCGTGCTGAAGGTGCCCGTGACCGCCGGGGAGGTCGGGTTCGAAATGTCGACGATGGAGACCGTGCTGCTGCCGTAGTTCGCCACGTAGGCGTAACGACCCTGCACGTACAAACCCTGCGGGGTGGTGCCCACGCTCACGCTGCCCGCGCTGATGGGGCGCGTGGGATCGGAAATGTCGATGGCGCGGAACGTGCCGCCGGTTTCGACGACGAACGCGTAGTCACCCTCGACCTTGATGCGGTAAATGCCGGTCGAGGTCGTCGAGCCGACGAGCGTGGGGTTCGAGGGGTCGGCGATGTCCACGACGTGGAACGTGTTGTCGCCGTTGCAGGCCACGTACATGAAGCGTCCTTGGACGGCCGCGTCCCTCGGGCCGGCGCCGCCCGTGCACGACGTAGTGTACGTCGCGAGGGAGCTCGGCGAGCCGGGGTTCGAGAGGTCGAAGATTCCGACGCCGCCGGCGTTGGCCGAGACGAGGTATTTGCCGGCCGGGAACACGGAGAACGCCGTGCTCGAGGCGGGCGTCGAAACGATCTTGGGATTGGTCGGGACGGAGATGTCGAACGTCTGGATCGAGCCCTGCGTCGCGACGTACACGTAGTTTCCCTGCACCGCCAGGCCGCGGGGCACGGTTGCGGTTTTACCCGAGCCGACGAGCACCGGCTGGCGACCCGCGACGAAGAGCTGCGGCGTGATCTTGCCGGAGCCGGTCGCCCTCATGGCGCCCGTGCCCATGAGGATCGTGCCGAACGAGAGGTTCGTGGCGATGAGCGGGGCTTGGAACGCGCCCGTGCCGGTCACGGACAGGCCGCGGCCCGACATCGTGCCGCGCACGTTGAGCAGCGATGCCGTGGTGGGAGTGGCGGAGTTGCCGCTTTGGATGTTGAGCGTGCCCGTCATGGTGCCGCCGCTGCGCTTGAGGAAGATGCCCGAGGCCGTGGCGTAGGCCATGCCGCCGCCGGAGCTGCCGCCCGCCTGGTCGGTGCCACACGAGAAGCGTCCGGTGGTGGTGTCCCAGAGCAATTTGCTGTTTACGCTGTCGTCGCAATCGCTGAGACCCGATCCTTGGAAGTAGCTGCCGGCGAAGAGTGTCGATGCGGACGCGGTTCCGACGACTTCGAGCTTGGCGTCGACCGTCGCGTCGCCGATGAAGTTCGTGTCCGTTCCGATGCCCACGGAACCCGCACTGTTGATGTTGAGGGCGGCCAGGTTGTTCGTGCCGAAGTTCAAACCCGAGCTCTCCCGGTTCATGACGAACGCCGGTCCATGGTAGTTGCCGATATACAGACCGTCGCTGTTTTTGTCGTGCCCGGCGGTGGCGTTCAGGAATACCTGGCTGGCTTCGGAGCTGGCCGAATCCGCGATGATCATTTCCTCCGTCGTGCCGATGTCGGTGTTTTCGACGACGATGACGCCCGATGACGCGAGCGTGTTGCGCGCGGCGACCGTCGCGCCCGTCACGGTCGAATTCAGGCTGAAGGAGTTCGCGCCGTTGAGGCTGAGGCCTTGTCCCGCGAAGTAGGATCCGCCGGAGGTGCCGCCCGTCTGGTCCGTGCCGCACGAGAAGCGGCCGGTCGTGGCGTCCCACATCAGCTTGCTGGTGCCCGCGGTGTCGCAGTCCGTGAGACCCGCGCCAGAGAACGATTGGGTGGCGTACACCGTGATGCCCGAGATAGTGCCGGCGACGTTGAACTTCGATTTCGGCGTCACCGTGCCGATGCCTACCCTGTCCACGGAGCTGTCGAGGAAGAATAGGTTGGCGTCGGTGTCGCCCTCGATGCGGAAGTCGGCGTCACGCGATTGTTCATTGAACACCGTCGAGCCCGAACGGCTGATGATGACGTTCCCGGAGCCCGCGGTGAATCCTTGCGCGATCTTGAGCGCGCCGCTGGCTGCCATGTTGCCGAAGACGTACAGACGTCCCGCAGAGATGCCTCCGCGGAATGCGCCGTCGGACGCGATGACGTTGTTGCGCACTTGCAGAGATGCCACCTCCGTTGAGCCCGCTTCAAGATGCTGGATGTACGCGCCGCCGAGATCGAAGATAGAGACGTTGCTGGAATCGCGGTTCACGATGTACGCATAGCGGCCGGAGACCGTGATGGTGTGCGGCGTCGAACCTCCCGTCGCGACGCTGCCGATCAGGCGGGGCGCGACCGGGCTCGAAATGTCGATGACGTGTAGCTTCGAATCGAGGAAGTCCGTGACGTACGCGTAGCGCCCGGATACCGCGATGTGTTGCGGCGTGTTACCGACCGAAAGGCTCCCGACCGCCACGGGGTTGGCGGGGTCGGACACGTCGACGACGCTAATGGCGCTGCTGCTGTAGCGGGCGACGTACGCGTACCGACCTTGCACCGCGAGGTGCGATGCGTTCGTGACAGAGAGCGTTCCTTGCAGGAACGGCGCGGCCGGGTTGCGCAGGTTGAAGATGCGGATCGTGCCGGCTTCCACCATATAGAGGTAGTTGCCGTCGATCGTCATCTTGCCGCCTACGGACGACACGGTGCTTGTCAGAACGGGGGCGAGGGGGTTGCTGATGTCGAACGTGTTCAGGATTCCCGTTCCGTCAATCACGTACAGGTATTGGCCGGACACAACGTCGTACGTTGCCGCTCCCGCCATCGAGGGGCCCGTTCCGGCGATGAACGGACTCGCGGGGTTCGAGACGTCGATGATCTTGAACGTCAACGCGCCGGGAACGTACGCGTACGATCCTTGCACCGCCACGTCCACGAGGGTCGTGAGACCGGTCGCCACCGTGCCCTTTACCACGGGCGACGAGGCGTTGCTGACGTCGATAATTTTCAAGTTATTCGACTGGTCGACGACGTACGCTGTTTTGCCTTGGATCTCGATATCCATGGGTGCCGTGCCCAGCGATAGCAGGCTCTGTTGTACGGTCGGCATGCGCCCGGCCACGTGGAGCTGGGTAACGGGCGTGCGCGTGCCGATGCCGATGCCGCCGGAGGCGGTCGCTGCCGTGCCGGATCCCGTGGCATCGACGTAGAAGAGCGAATTGTTCGTGCGGCCGAAAATCCCGAAGTCGACGTTTTTGAGCGAGGTGTTGAAGAACGAGGCGCCCGATGCGGACACCGTGTGGCTGCCGCCGCCCGCGTTGAGGATCGAGCCGGAGGCGGTTCCTTTCCACGAGAGCGAACCCGACGACGCGAGCGAGTTCGCGGCTTGGATGACGGCGCCCGTCACGGTCGTGTTCAGGCGGAAGCTGGTCGTGCTCAGGTTGAGGCCTTGGCCCGCCGTGTAGGTCGAACCCTGGTCCGTGCCGCACGAGAAGCGGCCCGTCGTCGAGTTCCAGAGGAGCTTGCTCGTTGTGGCGTTGCTGCAGGTCGTGAGACCGGCGCCCGAGAAGCTTTGCGTGGCGTACACCGTGATGCCTGACATGACGCCGCTCACGTTGAGCACCGCTTTCGTCGTCGAGTTCGCGCTGCCGATGCCCACGTTGCCCGTGAGGCTCGAGGTGCCGAGCACCGAGATGTTCGCGCTCAGGTTCGCGTTGTTGAACCAACCGTTCGCCCAGCGCAACGACGAGCTGCCGAGGTCGAACGAGTTGTTCGTCGCGGCGGACACGTTCCCAAGAAAGACGCCGGCGCCGTTGATTTGCAGCGAGGTGCCGGAGATCGTGCCGAGGACGTCGATTTTCGCCTTCGGCGTCGCCGTGCCGATGCCCATCCTGTCCGTCGACGCGTCGAGGAATAAAAGGTTCTGATCGGTGTCGCCCTCGAAGCGGTAGTCGCGGTCTTGGCTGTTCTCGTTGAACACCGCCGATCCGTTCGCCGCGATCTGGATCGTGCCGCCGCCGACGTTCAGGCTGGAGCCCGACGAACCCGTCCCCTTCCACGTGAGTGATCCCGACGACGCGAGCGAGTTCGCGGCTTGGATGACGGCGCCCGTCACGGTCGTGTTCAGGCGGAAGCTGGTCGTGCTCAGGT
>CAZIQM010000022.1:0-17745 GCA_964541635.1 uncultured Candidatus Peribacteria bacterium
GATTTGCCCTGCTGCGCGATGCCGAAGGGCAGGCGCATGCGGCTGGTCATGGCGACGTTCTTGAAGTTCACGAAGATGCCCTGGGCCGTTTCGGGGCGGAGGTAGATGTCGGCGCCCTCGCCTTCGATGACGCCCTGCTGCGTCTTGAACATGAGGTTGAACTTCTTCGCGGGCGTCCAATCGCACTTGCCGCAGTTGGGGCAGGCGATTTTCTCGGCCATGAGCATCGGCTGCACCTGGTCAAGCTTGAGCACGGCCGCCGCTTCCACGCCCAGTTTCTCCTCGATGAGTTTGTCGCCGCGGAACCGCTGTTTGCACGCCTTGCAGTCGATGAGCGGGTCGGCGAAGTTGCCCACGTGGCCGCTGGCCTCCCAGGCCTTGGGGTTCATGAGGATCGCCGCGTCGAGGCCCACCATGTCGGTGCGCTTGCGGACGAACTCCTTCCACCACAGCTGCTTGATGTTGTTTTTGAGCTCCACGCCGAGCGGGCCGTAGTCCCACGTGTTGGCGAGACCGCCGTAGATCTCCGATCCCGGGAACACGAAGCCCCTGCGCTTGCAGAGGGAGACGAGAGCATCGAGGGTCTGGGCTGGCATCGGGGAGGGGAGAACGGCGGGAGGATAGCATGTTTGGACGGATCGCGTAGACTGTTTTGGCAATGCAAAAGGTCGCGATCATCGCAGGCGCGGGCCCCGCCGGCCTCACGGCGGCGTACGAATTGCTGAAACGCACGGACGTGAAGCCCGTCGTGTGCGAGTCGACCGACGCCATCGGCGGCATCGCGCAGACGTTCAACCACAACGGCAACCGCATCGACATCGGCGGGCACCGGTTCTTCAGCAAGGAGAAGCGCGTGATGGATTGGTGGTTCAACATCCTCCCGCCGCAGGGCGCGCCCGCGCTGGACACCGCCGAAAAGAAGCATGACATCGATTACGCGACGGACGTCGTGATGACGTACCTGTGCCCCGAGGCGCTGCCGGACGGTTTCGATTCGACGACGGTGACGCGGAAGGCGCCCGATCCGGAGAAGGAAGACGGCGTCATGCTCCAGCGTCCGCGCCTGAGCCGCATTTTCTACAAGAAGCATTTCTTCCCGTACCCGCTCGGCATCACGCTGCTCATCGCGCGGCGGCTGGGGCTGTGGAACACGTTCCTCATCGGGTGCTCGTACATCAAGCGCCAAGTCTTTCCGCTGAAGGACGAAACCTACCTCGACGCGTTCTACAAGAACCGTTTCGGCGACCGCCTCTACCGCACGTTCTTCGAGGCGTACACCGAGAAGGTCTGGGGCGTGAAGGTCGGCGACATCCGCGCCGACTGGGGCGCGCAGCGCGTGAAGGGATTGTCGCTCAAGCGCGCGGTGGTCGATGCCGTGCAGGACCTCCTCTCGAGCGATTTCGAAAAAAAGCAGCGCGAACGCGAGACGAGCCTCATCACGCGGTTCTTCTACCCCAAGTACGGACCGGGCCACATGTGGGAGACGGTCGCCGCGCAGGTGAAGGAGTGCGGCGGCGAGGTGCGCATGAAGACGCGCGTGTCGGGCGTGCACGTCGAACACGGCGCGGTCGTGCGCGCCACGCTCGAGGACGTCGAGACCGGGAAGACGTCGGAGGTGGCGTGCGACTATTTCTTCTCCACGATGCCCATCAAGCACCTGGCCGGCATGATGACGCCCCGGCCGTCGCCCCGCGTCGTCGAGGTCGCCGAAGGGCTCCACTACCGCGACTTCCTCACCGTCGGCTTGCTCCTCCGGAAGCTGCACGTCGAGGAAAAGGGCGGGAAGCCCGCCGAGAGCGTGCCGGACAACTGGATTTACGTGCAGGACGCCGGCGTGCGCGTCGGGCGCATCCAGATTTTCAACAACTGGAGCCCGTATATGGTGGCGGATCCCGCGAACACGACGTGGATCGGCCTCGAGTACTTCGTGAACGAAGGAGGGGATTTGTGGATCATGGACGACAAGGACTTGATCGAGCTGGGCATGCGCGAGATGGAGGCGATCGGTTTCGCGAAGAAGGAAGACCTCCTCGACGCGTGCGTCCTCCGGATGCCGAAGGCGTATCCCGGTTACGTGGGCAGTTACGACCAATTGCACGTCGTGCGCGAGTTCGTGGAGACGATCCCGAACCTCTTCCTCATCGGCCGCAACGGCATGCACCGGTACAACAACCAGGACCACAGCATGCTCACGGCGATGCTCGCGGTCGACAACATCCTCGCGGGCCGCACGGACAAATCGAACCTGTGGGACGTGAACCTCGACATGGTGTACCACGAGGAGAAGAAGCCGTCGTAGCCGCTGCGACGGAACCCGGTGGTTTCAGGGCTTCAAATAGGACCCGATGTAGTACCAGGTCGCGGCGATTTGGATGCAGGCGACGGGAAACACGATCCACGGGCGCTTGATGAGGGTGATGAGCAACGGGATCGCGAAAAGCAGGAGCGGCGTGCCCATGGCCACCATCAGGTCGAGATCGCGAGAGTATCCCCAGTCGAAATTGAAGAGGAAGATGTACGCGAAGAAGCCCATCGTTCCCAAGGCGGTGAGCGCGTTGAACGGTTGTTCCGCAAAAGCCTTGTAGGCGTCGTGTCGCAGGGGCGAAAACGGAACGAGCCACGCGAGCGGCAAGGAGGCGCCCACGATGTTCGCGATTTCGAGGAAGTGTTTGTAGGAGAACGCGGTGAACCGTTCGTATCCTTGCAGCTCCCCGAAGAACCGGACGAAGAATCTGTCGTCCCCGCCGCAATCGATGTCACCGGGAATGACGTCGTACCCGAGGAGCGTCATCACGCCGACGGACGACACGAAAAGGACCGCGATGCCGAAGAACCCGGTCACGCATTCCTGCACGGCGACGCTCCACTTTCGCCCGGGCGCCCGCCGAAGGATGACCATCGCCGGCAGCAGCGGGAGGAGGAACGCGTTCATGCCGTGGATCGCCGCTGCCAATCCCAGCATGCCCGCCGCGGGGAGCAGGCGGCCGCCGTCGTACCCGTTGCCCTTGGCGTCCATGTACCCGAACGCGAAGTAGAAAAACGCCATCAGCGCGGGGATGCTGACGCAGGTGTTCTCGATGAAGTCGTACAGGAACACGATGTGGAAGACGGCGCCCGCGTAGAGCAGGATCCCCAGGAACGAGGCGGCTGTCCGGTCGGAGAAAAGTTTGTCGAGGATGCGGAAAAACACGAACGCGGAAAATCCGCCCGCGATCGGCGGAACGAATTGCAGGGGAATGCGCAGGAACGACGCGAGGAAATAGATGCCGTGCGCCAAGAGCGACGACAGGTGCACCTCGTGGCGCGTATCGTAGTACAGCTCCCTTGCCCATGTGTCCCCTTGGTTGTCGGGGCCGTCGAGCATGCAGTAGAGCGCGAACAGGATCCCCGCGGTGAACACCCGCGACCACGTTTTCGTTTTGTCGTACGCCCATGTCGACCACGATAAGCCGTAGAACGCGAGCATCAGGAGGATGGTGATCGCGTCGCTCGGTTTGATCTTGCTCCGTATGTACCAGTGCTCGGAAACGCCCGAGAAGAGCACCACGAGCAGGAACAGTATCGCCGCGGGCACGACGAACCTCGCGATGGTCGTCCATCCGTACGCGTCACGCTGCCGCGCGCTTTTCGTCATGGACCGAAGGATAAGGCATCCGTCTCGGTCTGGTCACCAAATTCGGCTTGTTGTAGTTTATTCCACGACATGTGGCGATATTTTCGAAAAGCGTCGTTCGGTTCGATGGTCGCCGCCCTCTTGTGCGCCGTGTGCGCGATCGTTTCGGCGTACGCCATCCTGAAACCTCGCGTGCACCCGGTCGCGGTCGTGCGCAACGGCGACATCGTGCATATCGATTCGTGGGCCGATACCAATTTGCCGCTCGCCCACACGGACGAAGACGTGATCATCCACGTCTGGAGCCCGTTGCCGTTCGGCGCGTTGCAGCTGTACGTGGACGACTGCGTCCAGCGCGTGGCGGTGAACGGCAGGGGAGTGAAGGACGACCGTTTCCCGTACTGCAACTGGCGCGATTACCTGACGGTCGACGTCCGGGGTTTCACGCACGTCGGATCCAACACCGTCACGGTCAAGCTGCACAATGACAAAGGAGCGGGAAGTTTGCGCGCCGTCGCGGCCCAGGCGTCCGTCCTGTACCGCGCCATGCTCTCGCTGCTACTGCTCGCGATCGCCGCGTTCGGCGCTTGGTGGTTCGCGCGCGAAAAGGCAGCCGCCGCGCGCGTGACCGCCTGCTGGGTCGCGTTCGGTTCCATGCTGCGGGTGTATTACTCCGCGTACACCGAATTCGACACCCGCGCGTACGATTGGGGAGGTCATCTGGAGTACATCCATTACATCGCCGACCATTGGATGCTCCCGGTGGGAAGTCAGGGGTGGGAGTTCCACCAACAGCCCTTGTACTACCTGTTCGGGGGCGTCGTCCTGTCGATCACCCGGTTCCTGCACGCCGAGGATTTGTTCGTCAACGTGATGCATTTCTCATCGCTCGCCATGTCGATCGCGGCGCTGTGCGCCGTGGCGAAAATGGCGACGTTGCTTTTCCCCGAGCGCGAGAAGCATTCCGCCGTCGAGCGGTTCGCGTTCCTCGGCCTGTTCGCCACGCTCCCGGGGATCGTCATGCTCTCCACCCGCGTGAACAACGACGTACCCACCTTGCTGTTCGCGACGCTGTCGTTGGCATTCCTCGTCTCGTGGTGGAAGCACGGTTCGTTCGAGGCGTGGGCGGCCGCTTCGGGTTTCGTCGCCCTCGCGTTCCTGTCGAAGTCGAGCGCGCTTCCGTTGCTGGCGCCGTTCGCCCTCGCGTGGTTGCTTCGAAAGCAATCGGCCCGGACGCGCCTCGCGACCGCCGCGCTCCTCGGCTCGCTCGTGCTCGTCACGATCGGCGGCACGTACGTGGTGCGCGTGCTCATCCAAGGCCAGCACGAGCTCGTGCCCGTGTGGGTCACGTCGGGTTTGCGCGTGAAGAACTTCCCCGCGGCGTACTACACCTTCAACCCGTGGCAGGTCCTCATGCATCCGTTCAACCATAACTGGATCGACGAGGAACGGAGGCAATACATGTGGGAGTACTTCTTCCGCTCCGCGTTCTTCGGCGAATGGGAGTTCCGTTCGTTGTTCGACGAAGGTTCGACCGTCACGTTGGCCTCGGCGTTGCTCCTGATCCCGTGTTTCCTGTGGGGGATCGTCCGTTCCGCGTGGAAGCCGGCGAAGGTTCACGCCTTGTTCTTCGTGTTGCTCGTCACCTCGCTCGCGGCGCTCGCCTGCTTCCGTTACATGCATCCGAATAGCTCGAACCAGGAATTGCGATACGTGTCGTTCCTCGTCGTCCCGATCGGCTATTTCCTCGCGAAGGGAATGGCTTCTGTGCGGTACCGGCTCCCGTTCGCGGCCGTGGCGTCGGTGATGTTCGCGGCGTCGTCGGTGTTCCTTGTTCTCGTGGCAATGCACTCACAGTGACACCAGCAGCCCCATGACACCCTTGCAAACCGGCGTGGCGCGATTACGGGCGTTTTCCGGGTCTCCCGCCGTCCCGATCGCGCTGGCCGCCGTGTTTTTCATCCTGCAGGCGCGCCATTTGCCATGGGCGGCGATGCCCGGGACGGACGAGGGCGTGTACGCGCAGATCGGCCGCCTCATGGTCTCGGGTTCCGTGCCGCACCGTGATTTCGCGTTCTACCACATGCCGCTGCTGCCCCTGCTGGCGGGCATCGGCGAGCGCATCACGACGATCACCGGCGTCAGGATGGCGTTCCTGTTCCTCAACGCGTTCGCCGTCGTCCCCCTCTACTACGCGATGCTGAGCGTTTGGAAGGACAGGTTCGCGGCCGCAGTCGCGGTGTTTTTCTATCTCACGTACCACGAGATGGTCCATCACGATTTCCGGTTCCTCGCGATCCGGCAGCTCGCGAACGACCTGCTGATCGCCTACGTCTTCCTCGGCACGGTCGGCCGCGGCTGGAAAAGGTCCGCGACGCTCCAAGCGGCGTGCGGATGCGCGTCCGGCTTGCTGTTCCTTCCCGCGATCGTGAACGTCGCATTCGCGTCGGTTTCCCTGGCATGGATGGTCCCCGCGGCGCGGAGGAAAGACGAGTTCGTTCGGTACGTCGCGATCGGCGCGTGCGCGCTGGTGCCGGCGATCCTGTGGCTCGCGCTCGTCCCGAACGCCTTCCAGCAGGTGGTGCTCGACCAGCTCCACCGTTCGAACGAATCGAAGCTGCTCCGCGTCGAGCACCTGCCCGACCTTTCGATGGACTTCAGGTTCTACGTCGTCGCGACGGCGGGGCTCGCGTGCGGGCTGTTCCGCCGTCCGTTGCGCCCCTTGGCCGCCGGGATGTTGGGGGTCGTGTCCGCGTCCCTTTTGCTTTCGTCGAATTTTTACCCTCATTACCTCTCCGTCGCGGGCCCCGCGTTCGCGTACGGCATCTTCTGCGCGGCCGTCCTCGCCCGCGAGTTGTCGCGCGTCTTGCGTCGCCTGGCGACGCCGGTCTTCCTTCTTCTGGTCGGCGCGTTCGTCGCGTCGCATTCGTCGCTCGTGCTGCCCTCGCTGCTCTCGGAATGGAACGGCAATAAGCCCGACGAGTACGCCGAGATCGTGCGCTCGCTGCGCGGCGGGGGGAAAGTGCTGGCGATGCAGCCCGTGTATGCGGTATCCGCCCGGGTCGACATGGTCGACGAGCTGCTGCCGGCGTACACCCGCCCGCCGGTGGGATGGCGCAGGTTCAGCCAATCGGAGTACGAGGCAATGGCGGCGACCGCGTGTTCGATCCTGCTCGACGGGTCGTTGCGCGACGCCCTTCCCGCCGGCCTGGCCGAACAATGGCTGGTGCGGTACGCGAAAGTGGTCGAGAATTCCTGGGCGACCGTCCTGCGGACATCCAATCCTTCCTGCCCCGCATGAGAATTTCCCCGTCGGCCATCCGCAGGGTTTGCTACGCGATCCTTTCGCTGGCGTCCGTGTCGCTGTTGGTCGGGGTCGCGATGCCCGATCTGGCCGGCGTCAACGACGTCACGTTGTACGAGCGGATCGCTTCGCGCGTCGACGCGGTGCGCGACGGGACGAGCGGCTCTGTCGAGAGCGAGTATCCGCCGTTGGCCACCGCGTTGTTTTGGACCGCGTCGCGTTTGCCGCTTCCGTTCAGCGAGGCATGGTCCGTGGCGATCCTCATCGCCGCCGGCGCGTGCGTCGTGTACGTTTCCGTGGTCGGCAAAGAGACGGACGCGCCCGTGCTCGTCGCGTCCATGGCACTGTGTTCGTACCTGTTGTCAAACGATCTCGCGTTCGGCAGGCTCGACGTTTTCGTCGCCTTGCCCCTCGTGCTTTCGATCGTCGCCTTCCGGCAACGACGGTTCGGCGAGGCGGCGGCGTTCGTGACCGTCGCGGCCATGATCAAGGCCGTGCCGGTGTTCCTCCTTCCGCTGCTGTTCCTCGCCGCCCCGAACGGCCGCCTGTTGCGCGTCGCGATCGGTGCCTTCGCGTCCGCCGCCGCGGGCATCGCGGCGCCGCTCCTGATCCTCGGTCCCGGCGCGTTCCTCGGGAACGCGCTGTTCTTCCTGCGCTACCACGGCGGTCGCGGCGTCCAACACGAAAGCGTGCTGTCGAATATCGATGCCGCGTGGCGGTGGTTCCACGGGACAAAACCCGACATCAAATACCTGCATAGCACCCTTGAAAACGCATCCGTCCCTCCCGTTTTCGAGATGCTGTCCAAAGTGTTCGCGCTCGTGTTGCTCGCGGGCGTGCTCCTGCTCGCGTGGAGGGTGATCCGTTCCCGGCGGCAACTGCAGTTCGACACGGCCGCGATCGCCTTGCTGTTGGGCATGCTCTCCCTCACGCCCGTGCTGTCGCCGCAGTATTTCATGTGGCTCATTCCGCTGCTCGTGTATTGGTGCGCGGATCGCGCGGGGGATCCGTCCATGGCGAAAAAGGTCCTTGCGGCTATGGCCACGACCTTTCTCCTCGGTTGGCTGACGTATCTCGTCTACAAGGCGGGGATCGAAAAGGGAACGGCGTCTGTCATCGCGCTGCACGGCGCGCGCAGCCTCGTGTTGGTCGCCTCTACGGTCGCTTTCCTCGTTGCGCTGGCGCACAACGGGACGAGCCGTTTGCGCGGCCATCGCCTGCGTTTCGTTGTTCCTCTTCGCGTTCTGGGCGTCGCGGCCCGCGGTCACGGGCGTGACGTACTCGCGCTCGGCCGACGGCGAATGGATCGGCGGACAGCTGCCGTTGTTCCTCGACAGCGATGGCCCCGACATCCGGGCGACCGTCACGATGCGCCTGTCGCTGCTCCATCCGGTCATGTTCCGCGTCAAACCCGACGATTGCATCCGTTCGTTGACGATCAACGGGGTGCTCGTCGATCCCCTCATCTCGACGTATTGCGATTACGGCACCGGGCGGGATCTCGATCTCTCGCGGTACCTGCGGTGGGGAGTGAACACGTTCGACATCCACGTGCACGACGAAGGAGGAGGGAAGGGCGGCATCGATATCGCTCCCAGCGCGATCGATCCGCTCGTGTTCGGCGTCAAACTCTCCTTCGCGGCGTTGCTCGCGTGGCTGGCGTACCTCGCCGTCCGCGCGCGGCCGCTCCGCGGACGTCCGGAGTTTTTCGTTCCCCTCGCGTTCGGCGTCGTCGAGCGCGTGCTGTACGCCATCGTGTTCGACCAGAACGTCCGGGGGCACGACACCGACGGGCACGCGGAGTACGTCAGGTACGTCGCGGACAACCTGCGCATGCCGCACGCGCAAGCCGGATGGGAATTCCACCAGGCGCCGTTGTATTACCTCGTCACCGGTTCGTGGATGAGGCTGGCCGAATACGCAGGGTTTTCGGATTCCGCCGCGATGACGCAGGTGCGGATCTTTTCGCTCCTCTGCTCCGTCGCCAGCGTCGCGCTGTGCGCGTGGATCATTTCCATGCTGCTTCACAAGAAAAATGAGAGGACCGTCGCCGTGGCCGCCGGCGTCCTCGCGGTTTCCTTGCCGTCGTTCGTCTTCGTCGCGTCGCGCATCGGAAACGACGCGCTGTACCAGCCCCTCGCGCTCGCGCTGTTCGCGTTCCTCTTGCGATGGTGGAAGCGCGGGCACCCGAAGGATTGGTACGTCGCGTGCGTGTTCTTCGCGGCCGCTTTCCTCGCGAAGGTGAGCGCCCTCGCGTTCGCTCCGGTCATGCTCGTGCTGTTCTGTTTCCGTCCGCGCGCCGTGCGTTGGCGCGCGATGTTCCGTACGGCGATGTGGTCGGGGTTGCTCGTCGCGGCGATCGCCGGGTGGTATCCCGCCGTGCGCCTGCTCGAGCCCGAGACGTCGAAAACGTTCTCGCTCGGGAACGACGGCATGAGCGGCGACCTTTCCGTCGACAATTCCGTCGCGAACTTCGCCACTTTCAACCCCGTGATGATCCTTCGCATTCCCTACAACGATCCGTGGAATGACAACGCGCGAAGGGCCTACTACTGGGAATACTTCTACCGCTCCGCGTTCTTCGGCGAATTCGGGTTCGACCAACGCCTCCGCGGCGTTTCCGTCATGCTGCTGTTCCTCGGGTTCGGGGGGGTGCTCCTGGCGTTCGCGGGAGCGGCTCGTGACCTCCTCAGGCATTTCGTCGCTTCGCTGCCCGTGTCGTCGTTCGCGCTCGCGATGGTGTCATCAAGCCTGCTCTATCGGTTGAGTTTCGGATACGCGGCCAACCAGGATTTCCGGTTCGTCACCGTCCTCATCGTCCCCGTCGCGTACTTCGCCGCGCGAGGGGCGTTGGCTGCGGGCCGAAACGAAAAAGCCGCGACGATAGGACTCCTGTCGCTGGGGTGCCTGTGCGCGTTTTTCGACCTCGCGCTGTACGTTTTGGCCTGACGACGGTCCCGGTGCGTCGGACGCGACCGAAATCGAGATGCAATCGGGCTGCTGCCTCGCGTAGTATGCGGACATGCAGCTCAGTGTTGTTTTGCCGTGTTACAACGAAGAAGCCAACGTCCGCGCGACGCTCGAGGAAGTCCTCGCATGGGCGGCGGGCGTGCACGGCGGATGCGAGATCGTCGCCGTCGACGACGGGTCGTCCGATTCCACCCCGGTGATCCTGGGCGAGATGGCCGCGAAGCATCCGTCGATCCGCGTGGTGCGTCATGCGGAGAACGGCGGATACGGACGGGCGGTGCGTTCGGGGTGTGATGCGGCCACGGGCGAATGGATCGCGTTCATGGACAGCGACGGCCAGTTCCGTATCGAGGACCTGGGCATGCTCCTCCCGTATTTGCGGGACTTCGCGTTCGTGACCGGGCGCCGTCGCCGGCGCGCGGACCCGCTTCCGCGCGTGGTGTACGGCAAGGTGCTCGCGTTCTTCAACCTCTTCGTGTTCGGCATGTGGATCCGCGACGTGAACTGCGGACTCAAGGTGTTCCGCCGTGAGATCTGGCAAACGATCCGTCCGGAGCACGGCATCGAGAAGCTGTTCAACGCCGAGATGTTCCTGCGCCTCAAGCGCGCGAAGATCGCCTGGAAACAGGTGCCGGTGCCGCACCATCCGCGCCGCGCGGGCGTCCCGACGGGCGCTTCCGGCCGCGCGCTCCAGCGCATGATGAAAGAAGTCTCCTCGCTCAGGCGCGCGATGCGCTGACGCTCAGGACTTCGTGGGGATCGCCAGCGGGTGCGGCGCTTCGCATTCCACGCAGTGCAGGTCCCACAGTTTGAAGATCGCGCGCGCGGTCACCTGGTCGTCCGTGAGCGGTTCGTAATACGTGAATTGCCTGTAGGCCTGGAAGCCGAGGAACGACGCGACGGCGAAACCGAGCAGGACCATCGACCGCCGGCGGTCCGACAGCGTCCACCGGCCGACGCCCTTCACCGACAGGAGCACGATGCCCGTGACGATGAACGAGAAGAGCAGGGGCAGGAAGTAGTGGTACAGGTACATGACCCGCTCGATGCGGCTGACGGCGACGAGGTAGCAGGCGTACAGCAACAGCAGCGTCCCGAGCTCGAAATGCCAGGGCGATTTCTTCGCGTCGTGCACGACGTACGGCGCGAGGAACAGCACGGTCCCGACGAGCATGCAGGCGAGCGCGACCAACCACGTGACCGGGTTGGGCACGAGGTACAGGTAGCGGTACGAATAGCCGTCGGGCGTCTCCCACCGGTAGTTGATGGTGCGGGCGCCGATGGGCCACAGGAACCACGGGCTGCCGTTTTCGTCGTCTTTCGCCAGGTCCAATTTGGGCACGCCCGCTTCGTAGTGGGAGACGAAGCGCATGGCGTCGCCGAGGAGCACGGGGAACGCCGCCGGCGAAGCGGTGGCGCCCGCGTCGATGTAGGCTTTCGCCCGTTCCGAGGATTGGTAGTAGCCGTCGTCCGGCAGGCGGGGTTCCACCGTGCCGATGAGGGCGAAGTGGACGTACCACACGCCGACGAACACCGCGAGGAACGCGCCGCCCGCTGCGGCCACGAAGCGCATCATCCGGTCGCGATCGGAACGCATGGTCCACAGGATCAGCGGCACGACCAGGATCAATATGAGCGCGAAGGCCTTGGTCGTCATGGCGCACCCGAAGGCGGCTCCGAACAGCAGCGACGCGTGCACGACGTTCGATCCGGGACGCGGCCGCACGAGCAGGAGGAACGCGAGCATCGTCGCCATCGCGAAGAAGAGCAGGATCGAGTCCAGCATGGCCGATCGCCCGTGCACGATGAGCGCGTTGTCGAACGCGTAGGGCAGCGAGAGCAGCATCGACCACGTCGCGTTGCGGCACAGCACGAAGAAGATGGCGTAGAGCAGTCCGGCGGTGAGCCAGGCGAACAACACGGGGAAGAGGCGGTAGCCCGTGAAATCGAAGCCTTCGGGCGGGTTGGTGGCGTAGTCCGTCTTCAGGAATTGGTCGTCGCGTTCGTTGCGCTGGAGCAAGCCCTCGCCCGCGGCGATGAGCAGCTTGGCGAGCGGGGGATGCGGCTCCATGAAGAAGACGCCGTTCAGGTACTTTTGGGCGCTGGCGATGTGGTAGTTCTCGTCCCAGAAGAGCGCCTGCGGCCGCGAGAAGCCGCTGACGATCGTTGCGAAGGAGAGGACCGCGAGGAAGGCCAGGGGAAGCCAGTGCTCACGGGAAAGGAAGCGTTCGACGGTCGACATGCCGGGAGT
The DNA here is from genome assembly GCA_964541635.1 of uncultured Candidatus Peribacteria bacterium. GTDB lineage: Bacteria > Patescibacteriota > Gracilibacteria > Peribacterales > Peribacteraceae > DALYDP01. The sequence goes on from CAZIQM010000022.1 coordinate 12,139, forward strand.
GTACCGCAGGGGTGGCTTTCGGGTATCCCGCGTGCGAGGCCTCTATTGAAGAATAAGCCAAAAAATGGTACAATATCTCGATGTCTCCGAACCTCTTTTCCCTCGACGATCTCAGCCTCGTGCGCACCTTGCCGGTCCTCGTGGCGGTCGGCGCGCTCGCGTGCGCGGACCTGATCCGCCGGTGGAAGCACAAACCGACGCACCTCCTCTTCGCGGTCGTCCTGGGCACGTTCCTCTCCGTGGGTTTGATCAAAGCGGTTGAAGCGGGGATCGTCGCGGGCCAGGCGAGTCCGTTCGTGGTCGCCGCGATCGTCACCTGCGTCGCGATCGCGTGGCGCTGCCTCTTCGGTCCGTGGGAAGTGCAAACGAAGGCGGCCGTGCTCGGCGTCTTCCTCTTCTGGGTGGCGGCGCACATGTTGTGGCGCCAGGATTCCCAAGAGCAAGCCGTCCGCCTGCTCGCCGCGGGCGTGGCGATCGTCCCCGCCGTGGTGTGGATCCTTTTGTTCCTCAAATACCACGCGGAGCGCGCGGGCGTCGTGGTGCTCCTCTTCTTCGCCGGCATGCTGGCGACCGCCCCGATCCTTTTTTACGACCTCCTCGTCCGCCGCGGCGTCGAGATGCAGTTCTTCCTCTTCAGCGTGAAGCCGGAAAGCTTCGGCGGATCGGTGCAGGATTTCGTGGGTTCGCACCTGCAGCTCGACCGGGGGTTCGCGACCACCGTCGCCGTGTCGTTCCTCACGTTCGTGTTCGTGGCCGTCATCGAGGAGTTCAGCAAATACTGGGTCCTTAGCAGGACGGCCAAGCCGCTGTTTCGCAGCGTCGACGACGTGCTCCAGCTCTCGATCGTCGTCGCGATCGGGTTCGCGTTCGCCGAGAACATCGTGAATCCCGTGTACTTCACCGCGTTCGTCCGCGAGTACCTCATGCACGGCGCCGCGGGCGACACGATCGACTTCGTCGGCAACGTCCTCGGTCGCTCCGTCCTCACGACGATGGTCCACGTGCTCTCGACGGGCGTCATGGGCTACTTCTTCGCGTTGTCGATCTTCGCCGGTCCCTACCTCACGGAACGGCACAAAGCCGGGCACGCCTACCGCCTCACGCGCGGCCTCCACGCGCTCATGCGCGTTCCCGAAGCGTCGGTCTTCCGCGTGAACATGCTCGCGATCGGCTTCGCGTGCGCGGTCACGCTCCACGCCGTGTTCAACTTCCTCGTCACCATCCCGGAACTCCTTCCCGGCAACCCGAACACGCTCGGCGACTTCTTCCCGTCGATGCCCGGCTTCCTCGCCCGCGTCCCGTTCCTCATGGTGCCGTCGCTCCTGTACGTCGTGGGCGGGTTCTGGTTGCTCACGTCGCTCTTCCTGCGCAAGGAGAACATGGTCGAGCTCGGGCACCTGCGGTCCGAAGCGGCGGGGGAGGAGGATTAAGGAAACGTGAAGGCGTCGGGCGTTTTTTCGCGTATACGCTGTACACCGCGAACCCGCGCCGCGTAGTATTGCCCGCGATGAACAACGCCCTTCGCCGCCTCGTCCTCGTTTCCGTTTCCCTCGCGTTTCCCGTCACCGCGTTCGCTTCGGCATCGTCGGTGTCCGAAGCGCTCGGCAACCCCGCGGGCAACGCGCCCGTCACCCGGGCGACGTTCCTGAAAGCCGCGGTCATCACGCTCGGCGTCCCCGTCGACTTCGGCCATGCCGGACCGGATGACGTGACGCTGCCGTACCTCAAGGCTGCGGAGGAGCGCCATGCGCTGGACGCGCTGGAGGCGGACGCGGACCTCTACGGCCCGATCACGCGTGGCGAAGCGATCCGCCTCGTCGCGGAATTGCGCGAATGGCACGGCTCGGGCGCGGTGGCGCAGTTCGACGACGTTCCTTCGGGCGCGGAGCTCCGCGCGGCGGTCGTCCTGTCGGTCCAGCACGGATGGATGAAGCCCTTGCGCGGGAAAACGTTCGGCGTCGCGTCGAACCTCCGTTCCAAGGAAGCGGTCAGCGTGCTCACGCGCGCGTCCGCCGATGCCGGCGAACGCCCCGCGCAGGCCAAGATCGTCGTTTCGTCGAAGAAGAAGACGGTCGTCGGCTTCGAGAGCAAGAAGTTCCGCGACCAGGTCATGTCGCTGCTGCGTGACGATTACCTCTACCCCGAGAAGCTCCGCGCCGCGACCGGCTCGACCGCCGCCGCGTACGTCGAGAGCATCAAGGATCCCTACACGGCGCTCTTCAGCCCTGTGGAAGCGAAAGCGTTCCAGGACCAGTTGAGCGGGGAGGTCACGGGCATCGGCGTGCAGATCGACGACGCGCACATCGAGATCCTCTCGGTCATCGCGGGATCGCCCGCGGAGCGTTCCGGCCTCAAGGCGGGCGACCGCATCGTCAGCGTCAACAAGAAGCGCGTCGAAGGGAAACCTTTGGCCGAAGTCATCAAGCGCATCCGCGGCGCCGCCGGGACGCCCGTCCGCGTGGGCGTCGTGCGCGACGGCGAAGAGCTGTCGTTCGACATGATCCGCGCGAAGATCGAAGTGCCCGACACGAAAGTGGAAACGCGCAGCGGCATCGCGATCGTGACCGTGTCCCAGTTCGGCGACCACCTCATCAAGGACGCGCCCAAAATCTTCGACGACATCGCCTCCTCGGACGACAAAGGCGTGATCATCGACCTCCGCGGGAACCCCGGCGGGTACCTCAACGCGGTGCCGGCGATCCTCAGCGAGTTCCTGCCCTCGGGCAGCACGTACCTCCACACGAGGTCGCGCACCATGGTCGAGGAGTACGTGACGTCCTCCGAACCGTCGATCCCCGAGGACATGCCGCTCGTGTTGCTCGTCGACGGCAACTCCGCGAGCTCGGCCGAAATCGTCGCGGGCGCCCTGCAGGACCACCACCGCGCGACGCTGGTCGGCGAGAAGACGTTCGGCAAGGGCACCGTGCAAACGGTCTACCCGTTCACGAACAAGGCGACCCTGAAGTTCACCATCGCCGAGTGGCTGACGCCCGACGAGCACCCGATCAACCAGGTCGGCGTCACGCCGGACGTCGAAGTGCAGGCCGCCGACGCGGGCGACCCCGCCCTCGAGAAAGCCATCGAGATCATCCGTAACGCGCGCTGACAGTAACCTTTCCTTCCCCCTTTCCTCCATGCACTACTTCATCATCGCCGCGGGCAAGAACCACGCGCAACTCTTCGAGGTATCGGGCTCCGCCGCGCGCCCGGTCGCGGTCGAGGGCATGCCCACCAGCATGGCCGACGCATGGAAAGGCATGGAGCGCGAGAGCGGGGACCATAACCAGCGGAACGCCAACGACGTGACAGAGCAGGAGGAAAACGAATACATGCACAAGCTCGCGAAGAGCGTGCACGGCGCCGTCCGCGGACCGCTCGTGTTCGCCGGCGTGTCGGAGGCCTACGGCATGTTCAAGAAATACGACGCATCGGGATTCCTGCTCGACGAGTACGTCCAGGGCAGCACCGAGCACGCGTCCATCGAAGACCTCGTGGCGAAGGCCGAACCCATCGTCCGCGCGGAGATGCTCAGGAAGAACGAAGCGGTCCTCGAGCAGTTCGGCGCGCTGCAGGGCACGGGGCGTACGTCGGTCGATGCGGCCGAGATCGACGCCAAGGCGAAAGCCGGCAAGGTGGAAACGCTGATCCTGCCCGACGGTTCTGAGGGGAAGCACGCGTCGCTCGCGGCGGAAGTGTCGGCCCACCGCGGCTCCACGGTCCTCGCCGAAGCCTCCCATATGCCCCAAGGATCGTCGATCGCGGCCATTCTCCGCCTGTAAATCCGCTTGCGCCCTCCCGGGGCCGTCCGTACAATCCCCGCACCCTATGGCCATCCACGCCCACAAACGCCCGGAAGAAAGCAACGACCGCCTCCAACAGCGGTTCAAGCAGCAGGTCCAGAAATCGGGCCTGGTGAAGATGATCCGCGAGCGCAACATCCACACGCGCAAGACGAGCAAGCGCCTCCAGCGCAAGCGCGCCCTGAAGCGCGAGGAGTTCCGCACGGTCAACCGGAAGAAGAAGTTTTATTCCAACATGTAATCGACCCCACCACGATTCTCGAAGCCGTCCGCGAGGGCGGCTTTTTTGTCGCGGAATCCCGCGATGGATAACGCCCAAGCATTGTGGAATTTTGTCAAAGCCAATACGCCTTTTAGGGCTTATTTCCGCGTGAAAAACACGGTTTTGGTCCCTAGAATGTCGGGGCTATGGCTGACAAGCAGAATTACGGCGCAGACCAGATCCAAGTGCTCGAAGGTCTCGAGGCGGTCCGCAAGCGCCCGGGCATGTACATCGGTTCGACGGACGTCCGCGGTTTGCACCACCTCGTGTGGGAAATCGTCGACAACTCGATCGACGAAGCGATGGCTGGACACGCCAACACGATCCTCGTGACGCTCAACGACGACGGCAGCGTGTCCGTCGAGGACAACGGCCGCGGCATCCCGGTCGACATGCACAAGACGGCGAAGAAATCGGCCCTCGAAGTGGTCCTCACGACCCTTCACGCCGGCGGCAAATTCGGCGGCGAGGGTTCCGGCTACAAAGTGTCCGGCGGTCTCCACGGCGTCGGTTCGTCGGTGGTGAACGCGCTTTCCAAGGTCATGAAGGCGGAAATCCACCGCGACGGCGCCGTCCATATGCAGGAGTACCGCCGCGGCAAGCCGGTCGCCCCGGTGAAGAAGATGGGCAAGAGCGACAAGCACGGCACGATCATCACGTTCCTCGCGGACGACGAAATCTTCGACACGACCGAATACAGCATCGAGACGATGCTGACCCGCTTCCGCCAGCAGGCGTACCTCACGAAGGGCATCACGATCGGCGTCATGGACGGCCGCAAGAAGCGCCCCGCCGCCGACGAAGCCTTCCCGCGCCTCTACCGCTTCTCGTTCGAGGGAGGCATCGGCGCGTACGTCTCGCACCTCAACGAAGGCGCCGAGAAGATCGGGTCCGTCATTTCGTTCGAGAAGGACCAGCCCGAAGGCCAGGTCTCGGTGGCGCTCCAGTACTCGCAGGCGTTCAACGAGAACGTCATGAGCTTCGCCAACAACATCTACACCTCCGAAGGCGGCCACCACATGACGGGCTTCAAATCGGCCCTCACGCGCACGATCAACGCCTACGCCCGCAAGTACGAATTGCTGAAGGAGAAGGACGAGAACCTCAGCGCCGACGACGTGCGCGAAGGCCTCACGGCGGTCATCTCCGTCCGCCTCCGCGAGCCGCAGTTCGAAGGCCAAACGAAATCGAAGCTCGGCAACGCCGAAATGAAGTCGGCCGTCGAAACGGTCGTGAACGAAATGCTCCAGCAGTACATGGAGGAGCACCCGGGCGAGGCGAAGGAGATCGTCGGCAAGTGTTTGCTCGCAGCCCGCGCCCGCATGGCCGCCCGCGCCGCGCGCGACAGCGTGATCCGCAAGGGCGCGCTCGAGGGCATGACGCTCCCGGGCAAGCTCGCGGACTGTTCCAGCCGCGATCCCAGCCAGAGCGAGCTCTTCATCGTCGAGGGTGACTCCGCCGGCGGCTCCGCCAAGCAGGGCCGCAACCGCGAAGTCCAGGCCATCCTCCCGCTGCGCGGCAAGATCCTCAACGTGGAGCAGGCCC
>CAZIQM010000023.1:0-5386 GCA_964541635.1 uncultured Candidatus Peribacteria bacterium
TGAAAGACATCCTGAGCCTCCCGAAGTACCACGCGTACGTGCGCCTCATGATCGACGGCATCCCGAGCAAACCCTTCAGCGTGAGCACGTTGCCGCCGCCGAAGATCGACATCCCGCAGGGCCGCGTGGAGCAGCTCAGGGCCCTCTCGCGCGAGCGTTACGCCGAGAAGAAGAGCGTGGTCGAAGAGAGGATCATGCGGTGGGCGGCCGGCGCCCAGGAAGCGCAGGTGGCGGCCAAAACCAACGAAAAGGCCAAGGAGAAAGAGGAAGAGGAGAAGAAGAAAGCCCGCGCCAAGAAGATGACCCTCGAGCAATACCGCGCCTGGCGCGACCGCGAGCTCTGGCTCAACACCTACAACGCGATCCGTAAGAAGCAGTTCCTTGGCGAGACCCTCACCGCGGAAGAGACTGCGCAGATGACGGAGCTCACGCCGAAGCTGGAAGCCACGGGTGGCATCCCCGCGGTCAGCAAAACGCTCCTCGATGAAGCCAAGAAGAAGGGGATCGATGTGAGCGCGTTCCAGCAGTGACACGCCCGAAACGAGTGTAGGATGGCCGCAGTTCCCCCTGCGCGCTCTTTAGACAAGGAGGTAACGATGAAGACATTCTTCCTTTTGGCGTTGCACGTGTTCTGCATCTGGGCCGAAGCGGTCCTGTGGCAGAAACCGTTCGACATGCCGGTTCCCGCGTTCATGACCGTGATCGGGCTCGTGTGGCTCATCGCGATCGTCCTGAGTTTCTACCACGCCTACGAAATCTGGCGCTGGCTGAACACGCCGTCGCCCGACATCGCCGAGATCATTCGGCAAGACCAGGAGCGGCGACGACTCGAGTTAGAACGTATGTACGCGAACCAATGGGTGGATCCATGAAAGTCCCTTAGCGCAGGGGGACTTTTTTTATAACAAAAAGGCCCCATGAGGAGCCTTGTATGTTTGTCTGGCGGCTATTCGTACCAAGTTGAGTACGGAGCCGATGACGAGGTGAGGGAGGTGCCTCATCCCGCTGCCCTGCTGTGGATTCTTGTTTCTCCTCGAATCCGGTCGAGGTCTCCGTGACGGTCCCGGCAAGTCCTTGCGGCCAAGCGGAACACTGGAGAGTTTTGGGGGGTGTCGCACGCGGGTCCGTACCTCGGAACGTCGCGTACGTGCTTTGCAGAGCAGAGAGGGTGACAGCCACCATGCAGGTGGAAGCTTGCGGATCACGTTACCTAGACCCGTTGGGCACAAATAGGTGGAGGTGTGGCCGGGAGGAACGAGCGTAAGCGCTCCAGGATGACCGTCACTCTCTCTGCTGAATCTCGGTGGTGCGAAGGAGGGGAGAACCCGTCGTGCGTTGCCTTCAGGGTTCACACCATCGTAGCCCGCGAAGCCTTTTCGGCAAGGAGTAGCCCTTTCGACATATCCACAATCCGTATATGAATACATTTTTTGCGCTAATTCATTGTTCAAATGGAGAGAAACATCGGTTCTGCGAGCCGCGCATTGCGTCACAATTACCGAAAAAGCGGAAGAATCTTTCCTGCACGGTGCTACTACAATGGGGCCAATTACTTCCCTTCAATCCGTATGATGTCCGGTTCCAAATGCACGGGTTGCTCGGTCGTCGGCTACATCTCGCTGGCGGTCTACGCGATCCTCACCCTTATCACGTTGTACGCCGCGTACAACACGCACTTCCTGCCGAACGGCGGCGGCTTCATCGCCGGCGCTCCGGAAGGTTCGTTGGCCCTGCTGACGGTGCTCTTCTCGTTCAGCATGCTGACGAAGACCATCAAGAAGGTCTGCGGCTGCGGCGGCTGCTGCGGTGGCGCCTGCAACTGCGGCACGAAGTAAGTCGGAGAGGAGTCATTCCACATCATCGCACCGAAAACACCCGTCCGTGGCACAACACGACGGGTTTTTTCCATCCGTGCATAGCTGATAGCATGCGTGCGTCCGTTACCATTCGCCCATGCCCACCGTCTCTAAAAAGAAGAAGTCCTCCCGCCGCTCGTCGCCGTTCATGGTCGTCGCCGCGTTCGCCCTGCTGGCTGCCGCCGGCGCGGTCGCGTTGCCGCTCCAGGCCCAGCTCATGAAGGTCTTCAGCGCGCAGCAGGTCGCCACGACGTCCATGCCCGCCGCCGCGTCGAGTTCGTCGGCCGTGCCCGCCGCCGCGACCGTCTGTTGGGCGCCCTTGAAGTCTGACGTATGCGTCCGGGTGCCGGTTTCCCTCGAACCCGCGGCCACCTGCCTCACCTATGGCCTCGTCGAATTCGAGGCGCAGTGCGTCGAAGCGCTTCGGCGTCCGTAAGGCCGCTCAGAGGGTCGATACCGGGATCCCGGGCACCGGGAACGCCCGGCAGAACGCCGTGACGTCGTCGCGGAGCGCCGCGAGCGCGGAGGCGTCGTCTTTCGCTTTCACCGCCCGGCCGATGAAGCCGGCGATCGCGTCCATGTCCGCTTCCTTCATGCCGCGCGTGGTGATCGCCGGGGTGCCCATGCGGATGCCCGATGGATCCATCGCCGAGCGGGGATCGTCGGGGATCATGTTCTTGTTCAGCGTGATGTGCACGGAGTCGAGCAGCTTCTCCGCTTCGCCGCCCGGAATGCCCCACGACGTCACGCAGTCCACGAGCAGGAGGTGGTTGTCCGTGCCGTTGGTCACGAGCTTCGCGCCGCCCTTCATGAGCGTGTCCGCCAACCGTTTCGCGTTCTTCAGGACCTGCGCGGCGTAGTCGGCGAAGTCGGGCCGGAGCGCCTCGCCGAACGCCACGGCCTTGGCCGCGACCATCTGCATGATGGGACCGCCCTGGAAGCCCGGGAACACTGCTTTGTCGATCTTTTTCCCCAGCTCCGGCGTGCGGGTCATGATCATGCCGCCGCGCGGCCCGCGAAGCGATTTGTGCGTGGTCGTGGTGATGATATCGAAGCCGTCGTCGAACGGGTTGCGGAGCACCTTGCCCGCGATGAGCCCCGCGATGTGCGCCATGTCGGCCATCGTGATCGCTCCGACCTCGTCGGCGATCGCCTTCATCTTCGCGTAGTCAAGGGTCCTCGGGTACGCGGAGAAGCCCGCGAGGAGGAGCTTCGGTTTCGTTTCGAGCGCGACCCTGCGCATGTCGTCGTAGTCGATCTCGCCGGTCTCCGTGTCTTTCATCTTGTACCGGACGAAGTTGAAGATCTTCGTGATGTACGTCACCGGGTGGCCGTGCGTCAGGTGGCCGCCGTGGCTCAAATCCATGCCCATGACCGTGTCGCCGGGCTCCAGGAGCGCGAAGTACGTGGCCACGTTGGCCGGGGCGCCCGCGTGCGGCTGCACGTTGGCGTGGCCCGCGCCGAAGAGCTCCTTCGCGCGTTCGATGGCGAGCGTCTCGATCGCGTCCGTGTACTCCTGCCCGCCGTAGTACCGCTTGCCCGGGTAGCCTTCCGAATACTTGTTGTTGAAGCACGTGCCCATCGCTTCCATCACCGCGGCCGAGACGTAGTTCTCCGACGGGATCAGCTCCATGCCGTCGCGCTGCCGGCGCATTTCGCCTTCGAGCGCCGCGTACACGGCGGGGTCCTGCGCCTGGAGGTGGTCGTACATCGGCATGCGTCGAGAATACCCGCTTGGCGTCGCGAAGGCACGCACCCTAGAATGGCGCCATGAAGCGCCTTTCATGTATCGCGGTCCTGTGCCTCGCCGGATGCGCGGCGCCCGCGGGGGAGCCCGGCGTACCCGCCGATGGACGCGTCCTCGTGGACGTGCAGGAGATGGACGTGTCGTTCCTGTTCGACGAGCCGCTCGTGCTGAAGGCCTCCCAGGACGAAGCCTTGCTCTCGGGCGAACATACTCGCATGCAGGTGCAGACGCGCGAGTACGGCCAGCCCGGCAAGCCCGCCCAGCCCGACGGCCTCGGGATGTGGGAACTCCCCGCGGCGGTCGCGAAGAAGGTGCGCGAGGAGCGCTCGTGCGAACCGTTCAAGGAGAAGGGCGTGTACCTGCCCGTGGACGCGTCGTTGCCCATGCAGTGCGACATGGTGCTCGACACGGCGGGGCGCGTCGTCGTGTGGATGGTCGGCATCGGCCGGCCGTTCGAAGCGTTGGCGTTCCTGCAGAGCGAGCTCCTCGTCCTCGAGGACGACCGTTTCCACGTGTTCGCGTACATCGAACCGTTCCCGGAATCCGACGCGACGGTCCAGTGGTTGCATGACACGTTCAAGGAGCGTCACCCCGACATGTCGTCGCTTATCTGGCCGAACAAGTCGTTCAAGCTGCTCGAAAGCGAGGTGAAGACGACGCTCTCGCAGCGCATCGAGCCGCCGTCCGAGGAAGTGACCGAGGCGATGAAGCGGTTGCAGGCGTTCGCGTTCAGCGTGGGCCCGTCCCGGGCGCTGATGGATCGATGATCCCGCGCGGCGTGACGACGAGGTCCATCGCGAGGTCGTGCGCTTCGCGGGGGACGACTGCGACCATTTGGCAGTCGAGCGCGATGCCCCACGCCTTCGCGCCGGGATTCTTCGCGCGCAGTTCCCGGAGCCACGTGTCGTAGCCGCCGTTGCCGCGCCCGATGCGTCCGCCCGCGGCATCGAACGCCAGGCCCGGGAGGAGCGCGATGTCGACGTCGGCGATCGTGAGCTTTTCCTCGTCGGCGGTCGGTTCCATGAGGCCGTACTTTCCCGGGACGAGGGCGTCGATCGTCGGCGCCTTGCGGAACGCGAATCCGCTTCCCTCGAAACGCGGGAAGAAGAGCGTCCAGCCGCGCTCGAGGAGGGCGGGAAAGAGTTCGCGGATGTCGGCTTCGGAGCCCGTCATCGGGTAGAAGACGCACATGGTGCCCGGCGTCGGGGGCAGCGCGGCGACCAGGCGTTTGCAGAGGGACCTGCTTTCGCGGGCGCGGTCCTCGGGCGACAGGCGCGCCAAACGCTGCTTGATCGACTCGCGCAGCGCCGCTTTTTCGGAACGGATGTCGGGCATATCAGAAGACTTCCAGCGCCGCTTCGGCAAGGTTCACATCGCCGGTCGGCGTGGCGGCGCGCATCTCGGCGTCGACGATGAATTTCAGTTTCAGGGGGTGCTTGAAGATCGCTTCCATCGCTTCGACGGTGCTGCGGCCGCCTTCCGCGGAGGAGGCCTTCTCGCGGTGGAACGCCGACGCGAAGCGCACCACGAGCGTGTCGCCTTCGAGGCGCATCGGTTGGCCGTTCTTCAGCGACATGCGCACGAACGGCGGTTCGGTTTTCGCGACGATGTCGGGCCAGGCCTTGAGGACCGCTTCGATGGTGAGTTCCGGCGCGACGACCGTGGCGGGTTCGGCGCGCGGGGCGTCGGCGGGCGGGTCGACGGGCGCCGGCGCCGGGGCGGGGGAGCGCGCGGGCTTGGCGACCGGGGCGAAGCCCAGCGACAAGCGAACGTCGGGGAACAG
>CAZIQM010000023.1:5396-17726 GCA_964541635.1 uncultured Candidatus Peribacteria bacterium
GCTTGGCGACCGGGGCCGCGGCCCGCGGCGCGGGAGCGGCATCCGCCGCGGGCGCCGTGAGCAACGAGAGCAGCGTGGATTCGAACACCAACGCCGGCACGGGCGCGATGCGCACGTCTTTCGCCGCCTGGAGGAGCGCGTCGATCAGGCGCAGCGCGGACGACACGTCTCCGCCGTCCTGCGACGCCGCGTGGAGGCGTTCGCGGGCGGTGGAGAGGAGCATGCGGATGACCGTTTCGAACGGCGCGGCGCGCTCTTCCATGATCCGCGACGTTTCGAGGATGGCCGAGGCGTCGCCGGCGTCGAGCGAGACGAGGAGTTGCTCCACGTACTCGTGGCCCGATTCGCCGATGCGTTCCTGGACGTCCTGGAGCGTGACCTGGGGGAGGCTACGGAGCTGGTCGAGGAGCGAGATCGCGTCGCGCAGGCTGCCGTGCGCGCTGTGGGCGATGGCGCGGAGCGCCGGCCGCTCCACGGTGATGCGCTCTTGGTCGGCGATGTACTGCAAACGCCGCACGATGTCTTCCTCGCGGATTTGGCGGAATTGGAACCGCTGGCAGCGCGATTGGATCGTGGCGGGGATCTTGTGGAGTTCGGTGGTGGCGAGGATGAAGTACGCGTACGACGGCGGTTCCTCGAGGGTTTTCAGGAGCGCGTTGAACGCTTCCTTCGTCAGCATGTGCACCTCGTCGATGATGTAGACCTTCGCCGAGGCCACCACCGGCGTGAATTGGATCTTTTCGAGCAGGCTGCGGATGTCGTCGATGCCGCGGTTGCTGGCGGCGTCGATTTCCGTGCAATCGACCAGGCTGCCGTCGTCCACGGCCGTTTCGATTTGCTCGCGCCGCTTCGGGTCCTCGATGTCCTTCGTGAGCATCGCCTTCGCGAGGATGCGCGCGATGGACGTTTTGCCCGTGCCGCGCGTGCCCGCGAAGAGGTACGCATGCGAGAGTTTCCCTTGCTGGACCGCTTGCTCCAGCGTCGTCACGACGTGTTCCTGTCCGGTGACGTCCGCGAAACTTTTGGGCCGGTACGCGCGGTAGAGCGACATGGGGTCACAGCATAGCACAGCCCGCGGTTATTGCGTTCTTCATGCTCGGCTGTCATGCTGCGCCCATGCGCAAACTCCTCTTTCTCGCCGCTCCTCTCGCCCTCCTCGCCGCGTGCGTGGACACGACGGGCCTGAGCGCGACCATCCACACCGATGCCCACCCGTCGACCTCGCAGAACGCGTTGGTCACGGTCTCCGAGTACGCCGACTTGCAGTGCCCCGCGTGCCGCAGCGCGCACACCGGCCTCACGAAGCCCCTCATCGAGAAGTACGGCACGAAGATCGCGTACGATTACCGCCACTTCCCGCTGTCGTCGATCCACCGCTTCGCCATGGAAGCCGCGGAAGCCGCCGAGTGCGCCGCCGACCAGGGCAAGTTCTGGGAGTTCCTCGACCATGACTACGAGCACCAGGCGGACCTCTCGTCCGACGCGCTGCGCGACTGGGCGAAGGAACTCGGCCTCGACGTCGCGTTGTTCGACCGCTGCGTCGATTCGCACATCAAGCGCAAAGCGATCCAGGCTTCCTACGATGAGGGCGTCGCCCGCGGCGTGCAGGGGACGCCGACGTACTTCGTGAACGGCCAACAGACGACCGCCACGATGGACGATCTGTCGAAGGCCATCGACGCCGCGCTCAACCAGGCCGCGATCCTCCGCTGAGGATCAGGGCTTGTGGAGCTGTGCGAAGCCGTAGAGCATCCCGAGGTCGTCGTCCCAGAGGACGACCGTCCTGTAGCTGCCCGATCCCGTCGGGGCCGGCAGTTTCGACACGTCGTACGCCTGCGCGCCGTATTGGTCCTTGAGGCCGCCCAGGTTCTGCGCCGTCGGGTCGGGGAAGGTTCCGTCGCGCGGGTCCACGATCGTCGTGAGGTAGAGCGATTGCGAGGGGCCGGGCGCCGCGTCGAACGTCGGGCCGATGTAGAGCACGTCGTCGAGGAGCAAAGCCTCGCCCGACATGAGCTGCAGGTCGCTGATGAACGCGCCCGTGATCCCGTGCTCCTGGGCTTTGAGGGCCAGCGCCGAGTGCTCGAGCGCGCGGGTGCGCGTGCGGTCCACAATGGACCGCTTCGACGCGTCCCGCATCATCGGATCGTCGCGCAGCGCGACGCCGATCATTTGCTCCGAGAGGTCGTCGTAGTAGAACTCGGCGTAGAGCGGGTTGCGGAGTTGGTCCTTCAGCAGGGCGTCCTGCTTCGGCATGCCGTAGGCGCACCCGGCGAGGGTGGCGCAGAGCGCGGCGGCGAGGAGGGGCTTCTTCATGCGGTACGGGGAAAGAGCGGTCAGTATACCCCGCGGAACCCGTTCATGCAGCCGCGGCGATTTCCGTGTTTTGGTAGCGTTTACCCACGCTATCGAGGTGGCGCATGTCGGCGAGCGTCCGCTCGTTCAGCTCCACCAGCTGCCGCTGCTGGTCATAGGGAATGTCGAGCACCAGGGCGGGGAAGCGCTTCGCGCCCTTGGCGCCGTGCTGCCTGAGCAGCTGCATCGTCGTCGCGGGCGGCGTTCCCGCGCCCGCCAGCACCTGCGCGTCGTCGGCTCCCTCCGCGGCCGGCGAGGGTTCCGTCGCGACGACTTCCGCCGCTTCCTGGGCGTCCTCCGCTTCTTCCGCCGCCCGGTGGTCCTCGAGGCGGGAGGTGCGCCCGCTCGCCACGCGGTCGGTGCGCACTTTCATCGACTGGAAGAAGAGCGCCGCCTGGTCGGCGTCGCCGTGCTCGATGAGGTACGCGTAGTGCGCCGCCACGGAGGAGGGGAGTTTTTCCTGCAGTTCCCGGAGCGACGCCAAGGCGTCTTCCGTGCGTTCGTCCTCGGTGCGCTCCGGCGCCTCGGTGTTCTCGTCTTCCGCACGGAGCGCGGCGATGTGTTCGCCGATCGAGCGGACGTCCGGGTCGTTCGGCCGTTCCATGCGGAGTCCCGCCAGGCGGATGTCGGCCGCGTCGAGGTCTTTCAAATCGACCGAACGGCGGATCTCCCGCAGCTCTTGGTCGAATCCGTCATCCGTGCCGCTTTCCGCCCGCTTCGCCGCGGCGAAGCGGTTGCGCGTTTCCGCGAGGGCCGCGAGCCGCGCCTCGTAGGGCAGCGCGAGGAACGCGTTGAGCGCCATCGGAACGCAGCCGTCCGGGCGTCCTTCTTTCTCGAAACGGTCGGCGAGCGCGTCGTACTCGGCGCGGGCCTTCGCCCAGTCCGCGACGTAGGCGGCGACCGCCTCCTTCGTGTACTTCTTCGGGTCGGAGGCGATTTTTTCCATCCAGGCGCCCACCTTCGCCGGGTGCAGGCAGCGGCCGGCGCCCGACGCCGCGCGCGTCACGAGCGGGCCGACCTCCTTGAGGCGCGCCGTCGTGCCGTTGGAGTGGGCGATGATGTCGGCGCGGAGCGCGTCGACCATGCTGCGGCGTTCGGGGAACTTCTTGGCGAGGAACAGCTCGTGTCGTTTCACGGTGCCGAGGGCGGGAAGCTCTTTCTCCGTGAGCCCCTTTTCGTCCGCGAGCTTCAGCACGGCATCGCGCTTTTCGTCGAGCTTTTTCCATCCGGCGAGGTAGGTGTTCCTCCATTCGTTTTTCAGCCACGCGCTGCGGTACATCTCGAGCAGGCCCGGGTCGTCGAACGTGGACATCCACGACGCGACGTCGGACGCCGGGATCCACTTTTTCTCCACGGCCATGGCCAGCTCGCTTTCGAACTTCGCGCGTTCTCCCTCCGCCTTCTCGATGTTGTCGTTGAGGAACGAGAGCGCGCCCTGGGCCCATTGCAGGCGCTCGGCGCGCAGGTCGTCGATTTCCGCCTCGCGCCGGAGACTCTTCCACATCGATTCGAGGGACGACTTGGTGGCAGAGGAGAAGATCGTGCCGGACACGGTCGACAACCGGCCGCGGCACTCGTGGATGAGGTCGTCGATCTTCTCGAGGTCGTTCTTTTTTTCGATCCCGGAGTCGGGGGTCGCGCCATCCGTTTCGCCTGTGGACAGTTTCTTCGCCATGGGGGTGCGATTGTGACGGCCCGTGACGTCACGAGCAAGTGACAGGAACACCAGGGGTGGTATTCCCGTACGCCGTCACACACAACCTGTTGTATCGTTACAGATCCGCGTACGACGCGAGTTCGATTTTCCTCTCCGCGAGGAGTTTCGGCAGTTCCGGGTCGAGGAGCATCTGCAGTTCGGTGATGCGTTGGGGGTCGAGGTCGAAGGGCGTGCCGTACGAACTGGGTGAACTTGGGTGGACCATGAGTTCCGTCACGCCGTGGGGCAGTTTCGCCAGGACGTGGCGCATGTTTTTCTTGCTGGCGTTGCCGAGGAGGGTCGAGCCGCGGAAGTGGTCCGCCGTTTCGATCATGGTGCCGGCCAGCAGCGCCCGGGCCGATGCCGTTTCGGCGTTCAGCGCGGCGACCCGTTCGAGCTGTTCGTCCGGCACGTCGTAGCCGAACGGCGGCAGCGGTTCCTCGGCGGGCATGCGCAGGAACCGGATGCTGTAGCGCTCCATGGCTTCTACGACCACGGGCATGACGAGCCGGTGGACGTGGATATGGCCGTGGGAACTCACGTGGGTCGGGTAGCCGTGGTGGTCGAACATCCATTCCATCTGCGCGCGCACTTCGCGCTCCAGGTGCGCGCGGTCGACGCCGCCGCCGTCGAGCACGCGGCGCAATCCCGGGCCCCCGAGGAAGTTCCCCTGCGCGTCGACGAGCGTTTCGATGTGCGCGGGGTCCGCGACGGGGGACTCGTCCGTGAGGTTGAGGTGCAATCCGCACGCGAGCTTCTTCTCGCGCGCGTGTTTCGCCGCGCGGGCGCTGTCGCCCATGTTCGGGATGACGCCCGCGCTGCGGACGACGCCCTGCTCGAAGCACAGGAAAATCCCGTGGCTCCGCTGCGTGCTGGAGCCCAGGTCGTCGGCGACGATGATGAGGCGTTTGCGGTTCACCAGGGGAGTGTACAGGCATGGCGAACCGTCCTATCCCCGAAGGGGACAGGACGGTCCTGGTTTCTCAGCATCGCTCTCCGTTCTACGAGCCGAATGCCCGGTGGACGCGGTACACGGTTCCCGCGACTTCCCGGAGGAGGGCCTCCAGGCCGAGTTGCGACGGCACCGCGTGGCCGAAGGTTTCGATCTCGTGCCCGAGCGGGCCCAGGATCATCCACATGGCTTCGTCTTGGGCGGGCCCGTAGGGCGCGCCGGACGAGAAGAGCATCGACCCCGGATCGGGTTCGTGCTGCTTCAACCACAGGTGGACCGGATCCTCCGAGTTGGGGCGGATGGGGTCTCCTCCTTTCGGGTTCGGTTTCATCGGCGCGTTGACGAACCGGATCGGGATCGCGCGCATCTCGCTCGGCATGTCGCACATGTCCCAGAGTGACGCCAGCATGCTCCCTTCCGTCTTGTGCAAATCTTCCCATTCCCAGTCGTCGCTGCCACCCCACGAGGAGGTGTCGTTGACGGCTTCGCGGGCCTTCAGGAACGTTTCGTCGGTGTCGAGCGGACGATCGCCCGTGAAGACGATCAGCTCGCCCCACCGCACGCCCGCCTTGAAGGCTTCGACCAGGTCCAGCAAGCGTGCTCCGGCACGGGTGACTTTCGCCCCCGGCCAACCGGCACGGCGGTAGTGCATTTTCTGCGGAGTGGTCTTGTAGAGGAACCCGAGTGCCCCGAGGTGTTCGCGGATCGCATGCTCCGGGAAGGTCTCGAGGAGTTTCGGGAGGTCCCACCGCTCGACCGTCTGGCCGTCGTCCTTCTTGGGGACGAACGCCGCCTGCAACGCCGCGTTGATCTGGGGCAACGTTTCGCCTCCGATCTTGATGTCTTTCAGGAAACGAAGGAAGCGTTCCGTCGGACGTCCGTTCTCAAATAATTTCGCGCTCCGGCGCATGGTTCTTCTCCTGCTGAGGTGTGAATGAGGTCCAACCGACGTTCGGCTGAATTATAGTAAAAATAGCATTTTATTGTATTTTGTCAACCTTCCGTTTTCCTTTATCGTGCGTACAATTGCGCGCACGAGAACGGGAAAGAGGACGATTAGCTCAGCTGGTTAGAGCGTTCGATTCACATTCGAAAGGTCCTCGGTTCGATTCCGGGATCGTCCACCATCCACTCCGCCATTCCGGGATTTCGACGTGCTTGACGGTCGGGGAAACGGGGGTAGCGTCTCCCCGTGATCCTTGGCCCCATAGTGTAAGGAGTTTTCTCATGAAGCGTACGGAGACGGCTGTTCGTAAGCCGGAACATGCATTGCGGAGATTGATCGGTTCGGATGTTCGCGACGGGGAAACGGTCGAAGCGATGGTCACCATCGCCATCGTCCGCGACCCCCGAAGCGAGCGGCAAGAGGCATGGATGCGCCCGATGGCCATCCGTGTCACGAAGCGCGGGGAGACGCATTTGCCCCCGCTGCAACCGATCGACCACGCCTACGAAGGGATGATCGAAGGAGGGCTGCCCCTTCTTCCAAAATCCGGTTTCCTCCGCATGAATGCCACGGTCTGCGCGAACGGCGAGTTGCTGATCCGGCCCGTGCCGGGGTCGGGGACCTACGTGCCCGCGCACGCAAAGGTGCTCGACAGTCAGCGGTGGTTCGAGAACGAAGACGCGCTCCCCGACATGGCGAAAGCCTACGGATGCTCGTCACCCGACGGAATGTTCCAGGAACATGGAGAGGTTGTTTCTGTCGGTTAGTCACTGTTTGTTCGATTGGTTCGTGAATTCGGCGCGGTTGGGCGCCATACATTCGTCCCTGGCCAGGGGATATCACGCAGTCCGATGCCGCCACCCAGGCATCGGACGTTTTTATGGTAGGCTCCATCCGTGCCCGCGATCGACCCCCGCCGCGTCCTGTTCCAAGACGAGCACCTGCTCGTCGTCATCAAGCTCGGCAACGAGCTCACGGTCGCGGCAGGCGGCAAAGGCAAGTTGCCCCTCTTCGATTTCCTGCGGAAGGCCGTGCCGAGCCTGAAGGTGGTCCATCGCCTCGACTACGGTACGTCCGGCGTCATCTGCTTCGCGAAGACCGCCGAGGCCGTCCGGCGCCTCCGCGAGTCGCAGGACAAATGGACCAAGCGCTACCGGTGCCTCGTGGCGGGGCGCGTCATCGAGACCGAGGGCGTCATCCGCAAGCAGCTCGGCGCGCGCACGCACGAGGGGAAAGTCGACGCGTTTTCGCGCTACAAGACGCTCGGCGCGTGGGAGCTCGCGAGCGACATGGAGGTGACGATCGAGACCGGCCGCAAGCACCAGGTCCGCCAGCACATGAAGATGATCGGGCACCCGTTGTTGCTCGATCCCCTCTACGGCGACGCAGAGGCCGACAAGCGGTTTCGGCGGAAGTTCCACTTTGACAGGTTTTTCCTGCACGCCGAATGCCTCGAGCTGCCGCATCCCGCGACGGGCAAGCGCATGACATTCCGCGCGCCGGTGCCGGCGTCCTACGAGAAAGCGGTCAAGGAACTGCGTGAAAGGGGGCATTAAGGCCTTCGGGAAGCCGCGTTTTTGTGGTATACTTTCTTGATGTCCCCGAACACAAAAAAGAAAGCGCTGATCACCGGTATTTCGGGCCAGGACGGCTCGTATTTGGCCGAACTGCTCCTCTCGAAGGGCTACGAAGTGCACGGCATCATCCGGCGCTCGAGTTCCATCGGCAGCTGGCGCATCGCGCACCTCTACCAGGATCCCCACACGCCGAACGCGCGGTTCTTCCTCCATTACGGGGACCTTTCCGACGCGAACAGTTTGGGCAATACCCTTGAGAGCGTGAAGCCGGACGAGGTCTACCACCTCGGCGCGCAGAGCCACGTCCGCGTGAGCTTCGACGTTCCGGAATACACAGGCGACATCAGCGGCCTCGGCACGCTGCGCTTGCTCGAGGGCATCCGCGATTTGGGCTTGGATTGCAAATTCTACAACGCCGCGACGAGCGAAATGTTCGGCCACAGCGCCGACGGCAGGCTCCTCAACGAGCAGTCGCCGATGGCGCCGTCGTCGCCCTACGCGATCGCCAAGCTCTTCTCGTACTGGTCCACGATCAACTACCGCGAAGGCTACCGGATGTTCGCCTGCAACGGCATCCTCTTCAACCACGAATCGCCCCGACGCGGCGAAACCTTCGTGACGCGCAAAGTCGTCCGCTCGTTCGCCGCCCTCGCGCGCAAAGACGAGGGCGCGCTGCCGATGTACCTCGGCAACCTCGACGCCAAGCGCGACTGGGGATTCGCGCCGGAGTACGTCGAAGGCATGTGGCGCATGCTCCAGCACGACACGCCGGGTGATTACGTCCTCGCGACGTCCGAATCGCACACCGTCCGCGAATTCTGCGAGCACGCGGCCCCGTACTTCGGCTACGAGATCGTGTGGGAAGGAAAGGGGATGGACGAAATCGGCCGCGACAAGAAGACGGGCACGGTGCTCGTCCGCCTCGATCCGCGCTACCTGCGCCCGGTCGAAGTGCCGTTCCTCGTCGGCGACAGCACGAAGGCGCAGACCACGCTCGGATGGAAACCGAAGACCACGTTCGAAGGCCTCGTGCGCGTCATGTGCGAAGCCGAATTGCATCCCGCAAAAGCCTGCCATGATATCGAAATCTGACCGCATTTTCGTCGCCGGCCACCGCGGCCTCGTGGGCTCGGCCCTCGTCCGCGCGCTCACGGCGAAGGGGTACGCGAACCTGCTGCTCCGCACCCACGACGAGCTCGACCTCATGAACCAGGCGGCAGTCGAAGCGTTCTTCGCCGCGGAGAAGCCCGACGCCGTGATCCTCGCCGCCGCCAAAGTTGGCGGCATCGGGGCGAACAGCTCGTACCCGGTTGAATTCATCGCCGAAAACCTCGTCATCGAAACGAACGTCATCCGCGCCGCGTACGCTGCGGGATGCATGAAAATGCTCTTCCTCGGCAGTTCGTGCATTTACCCCCGTCTCGCGCCGCAGCCGATCCCCGAAGACGCGCTGCTCACCGGCCCCCTCGAGGAGACGAACGCCCCCTACGCGATCGCCAAGATCGCCGGTCTCACGATGTGCGACGCGTACAACAAGGAATACGGCACGAAGTACGTCGCCGTCATGCCGACGAACCTCTACGGTCCCGGTGATAACTTCGATCTCGAAAAGAGCCACGTGATTCCCGGCATCATGCGCCGCATGCACGACGCGAAGGTCGCCGGCGCGCCGTCCGTGACCCTGTGGGGAACCGGCAAGGCGTTGCGCGAATTCCTCTACGTGGACGACCTCGCGGAAGCGTGCGTGTTCCTCCTGGAACGCGGCTTCTCCGGCCTCATCAACATCGGGTGCGGCGAAGACCTCAGCATCGCGGATCTCGCCGCCAAGATCGCGAAGGCGGTGGGCTACGAAGGGCGCATCGAATTCGACGCGACGAAGCCCGACGGCACCCCGAGGAAATTACTCGACGTCTCGAAGTTGAAAGCGCTCGGATGGTCGCAGAAGATCCCGTTGGACGAAGGGTTGAAGCGCGCCTACGAGTGGTTCGTGGCCCATCCTCCGAAACGATGACGCGCACTCCTACGTCGCTTCCGCGCATCTCCCTGTTGCTTCCGACGATGAATCGCCGCGAGCAGTTTTCCGCGGCGCTTCGCGCCGTGCTCGAGGACAAGGCGGCGTATCCCGATCTCGAGATCATCGTCATCGATGGCGCCGCCGGCGACCTTCGCGTCGAAGACATCGTCGCCGGGCACGCGCGCGACGTCACGTGGTACGGGAAAGGGGAAGGGCGCGGGCTCTATGGGGCGCTGAACACGGGGTTGCGGCACGCGACGGGGGAGTATGTCCGCATGGTGTCCGATGACGACGTGTACCTCCCGGGATCGATCCACTACTTCGCCGAGTACATGCGCGACCATCCCGAGTACGCGGCCATCGGCGGCACGGCGGTGTTTACCTCCCCGGACGGTACCGGCACCAGCGTCCTGCGGGAGGGCAGGGAGCAGCGCATCGGCGAGATTTCAATCGCCACGTACGTCCGAAGTCCGAACTTACTCGAGTGCCTTCACGAAGCCCTTTTCTTTCGCCGCGACCTCCTCGTGCGACTCAACGGTTGGTGCGATCGATTCACCGTGGCGGGCGACGCCGATCTCCTCTTCCGTATCCTGCGCCGCGGGAGGTCGATGATGATCCTTCCGCGCGCGGTGGTAGACGTCCGACGCACGGCGGATTCCCTCAGCCGGCGCAGGAAGTTCCTTGCGGGCAAGGAGCCGGTGGTTTCCCTCTTCATCCGGGGGCACTGGTACATCTTCCTGCTGCGCGTTTGCCGCAAAGTCGGTCGCTTCCTGCGTATCGGTAGCCGCTGATCCATTCCCGCGCTATCCTTCGAGCATGCGTATTTTGTCGGGCATCCAACCGTCGGGGCAGCTCCACCTGGGTAATTACTTCGGGTCCATCCGCCAGAACCTCGAGATGGTGGGCAAAGCGGATTCCAACGTGTTCTTCATTGCCGACCTGCACGCGCTCACCACGGTGCACGACAAAGAGGAGCTCGCGAAGCAGCGCCGCGACGCGTTGCTCGATTACTTGGCCTGCGGATTCGATCCGTCGAAGGCGGTGATTTTCTACCAATCCGACGTGCCGGAACACGCGGAACTCGCGTGGATCCTTTCCACGCTGGCGCCCATGGGATTGCTGGAACGCGCCGTGTCGTACAAGGAGAAGGTCGAGAAGGGGATCGCCGCCAGCGTGGGGCTGTTCACCTATCCCGTGCTCATGGCCGCCGACATCCTGCTCTACGACACGGACGTGGTTCCGGTCGGCCGCGACCAGAAGCAGCACGTGGAGATCGCGCGCGATCTCGCCATCAAGTTCAACAACGCCTTCGGCGACACGCTCACGGTGCCCGAGCCGAAAACGCGCGAGGACGTCGCGGTCGTGCCGGGGACGGACGGCCAGAAGATGAGCAAGAGCTACGGCAACACCATCCCGTTGTTCGGTGATCCGGCCGCGGTGAAGAAGGCGGTCATGGGCATCGTGACGGACTCGAAGGGCCCGTCGGAACCCAAGGATCCGGACACGTGCGTCCCGTACAAGATCCACTCGCTCTTCCTGGATGCGGCCGGCGCGAAGGCTTTGGCGGATGAGTACCGCTCGGGCATCGGCTACGGCGACGCCAAGAAAAAACTCCTGGCGGCGATCGAGGAACACATGGCCCCCATGCGCGAAAAACGCGAGAACATCGCCGCCAAAAAGGGGTATCTGGAAGAGGTGGCCGCCCACGGCGCAGCCCAGGCGTCCTCCATCGCGCGCAAAACCATGGAAAGGGTCCGCCAAGCCGTAGGATTGCGGTAAAACGCGTTTTTTGCTATACTGGAGGGAATACACAAACACCCCCTCCGTATGATGAAACGCCAGCCCACCACCCGTGAATACGTCCTCGGCGGACTCTTCGCCCTCATGGCGGTCTTCCCGATGGTCACGGGCACGGCGCTCGACGTCCCCCTCGAGGGGCGCGTGACGCAGGACTCGATCGAGCGCGCCTTCAAGGACCGCGCGAACGAATCGACGATGCGCCGCATGCGGTGGAGCATCATGCGCGACTGCGCCCAGCGCGAGGCCATGGGCGAGGAGAACGTCTGTCCCGACGTGAACGACGAAGGCGCCATGCAGCGGTACTGGTTGCCGGCGGAGCACGAAGCCGCCCCGGCGGAAGATATCGTGAAGGCGTCCCTCGAACAGCTCGGCGATTACGAGAAGCACATCCTTCGCCGCGCGGTGCGCGTGGGCCAGTGCCCTCCGACGCTCGACGGCATCCTCCGCGGCTTCCAAGCCCTCTGCGAGGACGAAGTCTCCAAAGGAACCGAGCGCCGC
The DNA here is from genome assembly GCA_964541635.1 of uncultured Candidatus Peribacteria bacterium. GTDB lineage: Bacteria > Patescibacteriota > Gracilibacteria > Peribacterales > Peribacteraceae > DALYDP01. The sequence continues at coordinate 17,232 of CAZIQM010000023.1, forward strand.
GACATCCTCAAGGAAGCGGCGGACGCCTGGGTCGGCGCCCCGCGCGTCGAGCGCTGATCCGGGGTTCACTGCTTGCTGTCGTCCAACGGGGCATCGCCCGGGACTTCGAGGTCTTTCGGATGCTCGTATTCGCCGGCGGGCGCGCCGCCTTTTTCCTCGTTCTCGTCATCGTCGCCGCCGAACAGCCAAGTCGTCGTCATAACGGAGGAGGGGAAAGCGGCTCCAGTATAGCACGAACGGGGGATCCGCGTTTCAGAGCGTCGGCAAGCGGAAGTTCTGCAATTCGTTGTAATCGTCGACGTAGCCCGGGAGCATGCCTTCCACTTCGCGCCAGTACGCCGCCGAGTGGTCAGCGCGGCGGGTGTGGGCCAGTTCGTGGACGATCACGTAGCGTTGCAAGCGCGGGGGCAGGAACGCGAGCGCCGCGTTGAGCATGATGCGTCCGCGGGGCGCGCAGCTGCCCCATTGGCTGCTGGCGAACCGGACGGTCGTTTG
>CAZIQM010000024.1:0-1997 GCA_964541635.1 uncultured Candidatus Peribacteria bacterium
CGTGTTCCCGTACGACCTGGCGGGCAAGCTCGTGGGCGACATGCTGCCGTGGCACATCCGGAAGCTCGCGGGCGAGGACGCGCTCTCGATGACGCTGCTCGCGATGAACCTGAGCCACTACACCTGCGGCGTCTCGAAGCTGCACGGAGGCGTGGCGCGCGAGATGCTCGGGAACGGCGCCATCGACTCGATCACCAACGGCATCCACCATCCCACGTGGGCGAGCCCCGAGATGGCGACGCTGTTCGACGCGCACCTGCCGGGCTGGAAAGAACGTCCGGACCTCCTCGCGCACGCGCACGTGCTCCCGGACGACGACCTCGTCGCCGCGCACGCCGCGGCGAAGGCGCGACTCATCGAGGCGATCCGCGAGCGCACCGGCCGCTCGCTCGACCCGGCGAAACTGCTCGCGGTCGAAGCGCGCCGCCTGGTGCCCTACAAACAACACGAATTGCTCTACGGCAACGAGGATCGTTTGCGCGCAGTGGGCTCCGGGAAGCTGGAAATCGTCCACAGCGGCAACTCGTTCCCCGGCGACGCGTACGCCGCCGAGGTGATCCGCCACCTCCACGAGCGCGCGGGCCGTTTCGGCGACGCGCTGCCCGTCGTTTACGTGCCGCACTACGACCCGGCGTTCGCGAAACTCCTCGTGGCGGGCGCGGACGTGTGGCTCAACACCCCCATGCGCCTCAAGGAGGCGTCCGGCACGTCCGGCATGAAGGCCGCCCTCAACGGCACCGTGAACATCTCGACGTTGGACGGCTGGTGGGCCGAAGCCTACGCGATGGACCCCGAATCGGGCTGGCGCATCGGGCCGGAGAAAGACGTCGCCGGCGAAGACGGCATGCGGACCATCGACGCGGAAGACCTCTACACGCAACTCGAACTCGAGGTACTCCCCTGCTTCGCCGACAAGGCCGCGTGGGCCGCGCGCATGAAGCGCGCGATCGCGCTCGCCGCGGAATTCAACACGCACCGATGCATAACGGAGTACACTGCCAAAGCATGGAGCCCACGCAGCGCATGAACGCCGTCACCCCCTCCGAGAGGGTCATGATGGTGCTGAAAGGCTACGAGATTCCCGAGGACGAAGCGGCTGCCCAGTACTACAACACATGCCTCATCGGGGGCCTTCTTCGGAAGGGAGCGACGGTCAACGCCGTCGTACGACGCAACGAAAAGGGCCGCGTCGACACCCGGGGAAACGTCCGCATCGACAGGATCATGAGGGCCGGGTTCATGGGGTACGTGGACGCATTGAAGCATGCCCGGGCAACAAGGCCGTCGGTCATCCACGTGCAGCATGAAATTTTCATGTACGGCGGCATCCTCGCCGCCATCTCGTTCCCCCTCTTCGTCTATCGCTTGCGCGCCAAAGCGCCCGTCGTAGTCACCCTGCATCACGTCGTCAGGATGGAGGACGTCTCGCCCGATTTCCTGGAAGCACACAACACGTGGCTGCCGCTATCCGTGATTAAGCCGGTTCTCCGCTCGATCTATACCCTTTTGCGGGTAAGCCGCGCGCGCTTCATCGTCCACCACCAACGCTTCGCGGATGTGCTCGTGAAGGAATACGGCTTCGACGAAAGGCGCGTCGACGTCGTTCCCCACGGGTATTTCGAACGCCCGAAGAACACGCGCGAGCGGGCGGTGCAGGACCTGTATCGGGGAACGTTCTGCTTCTTCGGACACATCGATCCCCGGAAAGATATCGATTTCCTGATCGATGAGTTCGCCCGTTTCGCGTCGAAGAACCCCGGCTGCACCCTCGTCATCGCCGGCAACGACCACCCGCGGCTCCACGCGAGGCCGGAGTACCAAACATACCTTTCGAACTTGAAGGAAAAAGCCTCGCGTTCGCCCTCCATCGTCTGGAGGGGTGAAGTGCCCAATCAGCAGTTGCCGGACTTCCTTGAAAGCGTCGACTGCGTCGTGCTGCCCTACCGACAGGTGCACGGCGCGAGTTCCGTCCTGGCGTACGCGGCCGGCTACAGGAG
>CAZIQM010000024.1:2007-17031 GCA_964541635.1 uncultured Candidatus Peribacteria bacterium
TTGATGGTCGTGTCGAAGGAGTTGCTGCCGTTCTACCCCCAAGCGGCGGCCAGTTTCGATAGGACGCCCGGGGCACTCGAAAGCGCATTGTCTGGACTCGTCCTCTTGGACGCGCCGGCCATCGGCGATCTCCTTCAGAAAAACGACGACGCAATCCAGGGAATGGACTGGGATTCCGTCGCGCGAAAAACGCTCCTCGCGTATGAGCGCGCGCAGGCGGGCGCCTGAAGCGCTCACCGGCCCGCGGACAGTTCCAACGTTTTGTAAATCTTCACGGGATCCCACACGGCCTGCGGGTTAAGCGACGGGACGAGCAAAGGGTCGTATCCCAGCTTCTTCACGTCTTCCCAGAGGACGTGATCCCTTAACCTGTAGTATCGCGCGTCGGGATTTTCGTAGACGAGTTCGAAGAAGTGGTTGAAGCTTTCCTTTTTTTCGAGCGACGAGAACCGCTGCAACAGCACGACGTTGCCGGGGTTTTTCGGGATGACCACCCAACGGACGAACAGCCAGGGTTCGTTCATCGCCTGGTCGAAATACGGGTAGTTGTTCTCGGACACGAAATCGTCCAAGGGGATGCGCGAGAGAAGGATCGCGCTCTCCGCGGCGTAACGGGCGATGAGGATGCGACCGCTGTCGTAGTTTTCGATGAGCACCCTCCATTCCGAGCTACCGGTACTGTTGTCACGGCGGATAGTGGAGAAATCGCTTACCGCGAACACGTACCAGAACCAGCTCACCGCCAAGATCGACACGGCCGTCACGAGCAGGAATTTTACGACGCCGCGCAAGAAGCCCGCGCAGCGGACGATGGCGTCCATGGCGAAGACGAGGCACACGATGATCGCGTTGATCCACGTGAGCGCATAGCGGGTGTTGGCGAACTGGTGGTACGGCCCGTCCTCGGCGTATCCCACGATCGGCAACTCGTACACGGCGATGTTGTTCCGGCCCCTGATCATCATCAACAGGACGAACAAGCCCGGGGACAGGAGGAAGGTGATGATGAAGGCATCGGACAATTTCCGGCGGAACGCCAACGAAATGGCGGCGCAGACAGGAAACAGACCGACCATCCATGTGCCGCTCATGTGCATCGAGGCATGGATGAACATGCGGACGCTCTCGAACAGGCGCACCGAAAACGGGATGACTTTCCTCGCCGGTCCTCCGGCGCGTTCGACACCGAGCCGCAGGAAGGACAGCAACGAGCCGCCATACGACACGCTGTACACAAGGATGAACCCGACCCCCAAAAGCGCCACGACCGTGAACATGATGAACAGCGCCTTCGTTTCGTCGAACGGCTTTTTCCGTTTCACGCATTGGTACAAGACGAACATGATCGACAGCGGGACCATCGCCAATCCTTCGTAGCGGGCCACGGACGACAACGCGACGAACACCGCGAACAGGAACAGTGACAGGAACGTGTCATCCAGCTCCCATTTGCGCGCGAAATACGTCGCCCCGAGGACGCAGGTGACCAACGGCACTTCCGTCATCGACGACGCGGTGAAAAACTGGATGAACGGCTGGAGGACGAGCAGCGCGGAACCAAGGACGCAGAGTCCGCGGGAAACGCCGCTGAGGCGCAGGATTTCGTGGAGGAAATAAGCGGCGAGCAATTGCAGCGGCAGCAACGTGACGAACCCGCCGATGTAAAACAGCAACGACGACGGCAGCAAGAGCACGCTCGGCAGCAGCAGTACGCGGAGCAACGGGGGCCAGAAACCGAGCTGGCTGATGCCCGGCGTCATGCTCAGCAGAATTTGCGAGGTTTGCAGCAGGTTGGATTTGCTGTCGATCAGGGCGTTCACGAGCCCTTGGTGGGCGATGTATGCGAAGCACATTGCCGAAAACATCGCGGCCACGCCAAACAGGAGAATGGTTGCGGCCGACGATCGTGACGAGAAAATTTTCATTGTTTGCTACGGAGATACGTGGGTTGCAACACGGGATGGGTGGTCTTATCCCACGTCGATTCCTGGAGGAAGAAACGGATGATCGCGCGCACCGTGGCGAAGCTGAGCATGATCCAATAGACGGGCGAGAACAGGGCCTGCCCAACGAACGAGTAGTATTTGCGGTAAAACAACCCGATGAGGTTGAAGTACGTGAAAATGATGTTGCCCAAAATGAACGACACGACGGACAAATACAGCAAGACGTCCGTGAAGATCGATTGGATGATCGGGTCGCTCGTGGCATACCAGAATACCAGCATGCCCCACTGCGCGAGGTTCAAGCCGTTCAGGAACACGCCCCCGGGAACGTGAAACAGGAAAAGCACCATGTTCCGCAATCCTCCGAGGTCTTTCCATAGCAGGGCCGGGAAACGCAAATTGACCATGCTCGTCTGGACGAAGCCCTGCATCCACCGGGTCCGTTGCTTCATCCAACTGAAGATGTTGGTCGTCGATTGTTCCCACGAATACGAATCCAACACCGTCGCCCTCTTATACCCGTTGCGGAACATGCGTATGCCGATGTCGCAATCTTCCGCGAGGTTGTAGGCGTCCCATCCGCCAACTTTCACGAGTTGTTCGCGGCGGAAGTACACGCTGTGGCCGGAAATGGGCGTCGGCGAGTGGACGGTCGCCAAGCCGGGGAGGAAAAAATTGTAGAAAAACGAGAACTCCGCGGTGTACATTTTCGTGATCCAGTTGCGGTTGGGATTATAAACGTCGATGCGGCAATGGATGTAATCAAGGGTCGGGTCGCCGCGGAACGCCGCCACGACCTTCATGAATTGATCTGTTTCAGGAAGGGTTTCTGCGTCGAATATGACGAGCAGGTCGCCTTTCGTTTCCCTCAAGGCGACGTTCAGCGCTTTCGGCTTCGTTTTGGGCTTCACGTCGGGCGACACCAGACCTTTGAAATGTGCGGGTTTCGGATACTGCTGAAACGCCTCGATCGTCTCGTCATCACCCGACTCGAACACAAAAATGAGATCGAGGTTCTCGGGCGGGTAATCCATGTCCATCATCCGCTGGCACAACTGCGGGATGATTTCTTTTTCCTTGTACACCGGGAGTACGACGGAGATCACAGGAAGATTCACTTTTTCGTCATCCCGGAGCATGCGCGGCGGCTGCGGGGGGAGCAGGAACGTGATGCGGACGACGTATGCCTTAAACAGGATGAGCGAGAACTGGACCACGGCGACGTGGAAGAAAAAGGACCACGCGAAGCCTTTGCCGGTGAAGATGTAAATCAGGTTGAACCACAGGTAAATGGCAAGGGCAGACCAAAAGACGAGGAAATACACTTCGCGCGTGAGGTGTCCTTTCGCGCTCTGTTCGGGCGCCAAAAACAGATAATCGTTGATGTTGGTGAATCCCGCCTCGAAGTATTCTTGCGGCTGGGGCGGGTAGAGGAACGGAAACAGGAAACGAAGCACACGGCCGATGGCGATCAAAACGATGCCGAAGGCAAGCGAGGTGCGCGATGTGATGGCGCCGAGCGGTCCATGATGGAAGAGCGGGCGCGTATAAGGCACCTTCACCGACCGCAGTTTCCATCCGGCGCGGCGCGCGTGATACAACAGGAACGCATCGAAGCCCAGGCGGAGGTCGAATTCGGGATCGAAACGGAGATCATGCACCAACGAATTCCGGAACATTTTCAAGCCGGATCGAACGTCGGCGTCGACAGAGAGGAATATTCTCGCGAAAATCCACCGGTAGATTTTGCTAAATAACGCGTACGCGAAGAACGGGTATTTCACGCGGCTCGCGACAAGCACGTCCGCTTCCCGCATCTCGAGGATCATGCTCCCAAACGCTTCAGGAGGGCAGCGGAGGTCGGGATCCAACAGCACGACAGTGCCGCCGATGGCTTCGTCCACGCCCTTTTTCAGCGCGCTGGAACGGCCCTTCACGCCGTGCGTCTCGACGAAACGCAGAGGGAATCGATGCGAACATTCTTCCACGAGCGCCTTGATCGCTTTGCTCGAATGGTCCCCGATGACGAGTATTTCATAAGAATACCCCACGCCCTTGATCGCGGCGTCGACCTGCTCGAAGCATCCCCGAAGGTAAGGCTTGTCGCGGCGCACGGCGGGCACGATCACGCTCACCAATTTTTCGCCGGCCCGTGCCACTGCCTGCCGGTACTCACTGATCGACAGATCGTCCGATACGTCGCCTCCCGCGGCCGACACGAGGGGGTCGCGCAACGAGTCGCCGTTGCCCTGATTCTCCGCTGGCATAATCTCTATATCTTAGCATATTTCAGCCTTTTTTCATAGGGAGCGGTCGCCCGTTCAACGGGGAAAGTGGTAGTGGAAAAAGAGTAAAAAATATGGTAAAATAATCCGATGCATCGCGTCATCCGAGCACTGGCTCTCATCGTGATGATTGCGCTCGCCGTAGCCATCTACCGCGAGTGGGTCATGCGAAACCGGCCTCCCCTGTTCCTGCCGCTCGGCTTTTTTGAGAGCGCGGAACCGGTGATCACCCCGAACACGAAGCTGAGCCAACCCGCGACATGGAACGATCCCGTCGAACCAGTCGTGATGGACGATGCCGGATTCGACGACGTCGCGAGGTCGGCGCGGGACGCGGAACCCGTGGACGTCCTCGTCGTCGGTGGCACCCTCGGCGGGACGGCTGCACTGTTAGCGGCGTCGCACGACGGGGCGAAAGCCATGCTCGTAACGGACGGCGAATGGTACAAAGACATCCTCACCTACGCGGGTTTGCACCTGGAAGAATCCCCCTCGCCCGTCGATTCGAGCCAAATAGAAGCCGACATACGCGGCTACCTCGCGCGCATGAGGGGTGTAGCACGGACCGAGCGCGGCTTGCCGAGTGACGTGGCGGACTACCTGCGCCAACAAATCGACGGACTACCCGAGGGAACGGTTTTGTCCGAGCATGCCGTGGTCGCACTTGCCCGCGACGCCTCGGGCCGGCTGCACCGCGCGCTCGTGCGCTCGAGCGACGGCACGGACGTCGTCCGCATCGAATTCAAAACGATCATCGACGGGACGAAAGAAGGCACCCTAATGGCGCTCGCCGGAATCGAGACGCATTCCGGTTGGGACGTCGGCACGGGTGAACCGGGGGCGCTGCCCGCGCAGGCGATCGATGCGATGTCCGAGGGATACATGACGAACGGCGGGATGGTGAACGGGATCGGACGCCGTCTCGACGGCGTACGGGCGCAGATGGGCATCATTGACCGTGGCTACCACGGTACGTTCCTCGCCCCCGAAGCCCTGGATGACTGCTGGCAGGCGGACATGAAAACCGCATCGGCGATGGCGCGACAAACGGTGCTACGTACGAAAACCATCGGATGTTCCGCGCAATTCGTGTTCCGAAGTGGTTTCCAAGATACGGTCGAAGTCTTCTTCGTAAACCATGGCAACGAGCGCGTATCGGCGACGATACGCATGGGGTCCGGCGCGGCATTCCATGTCGAAAGCGTGGCGAACCCGTCGGATCCATTCATCCGGATCGGCGCGTTTCCCATCAACAATTCCTCCCCTCTCCGCATCGACGTGCGCAGCTCCCTCCCGACCGACAACCTCGAAGGACTCATCGTGCGGAAGCTCAACACGGGCATGAGCACGACGCTGCTGACCATGGGCAACGGACGCGAGTCCGTGTACGCGGCCGGTCCATGGACGTACACGAACAACGACCTATACGTGCGGACGAATGCTGTCGACACACCCCCTACGCTCGTCATCGACGGCGAATTCTTCCCGACTAAAATGGTCGGAAGCGGCACGTATCTCGCTGCCAGCATCCCGATGCGCCACGGCGAACGGAGCATCCGGATCGCCGAGAACACGATCATGAACGCAATACTCGCGGTCATCCCCTTGTCACCGGCCTACACACCCCTCGCAGTGCAACGGGTCACGACGACGCCAAGCAACGATTCCTGGGGCGTCACACCGCCCCACGATGGCACGGTTGCCGTCACGCTTCCGCGGAAAGCGTGCGGGACCGGATGCACGTTCACGATGACCGATGAACAGGCCAACATCATGCTTTCAGGATCCATCGACTCGCTGACGGGCCGACCAGCGTCAGAAGCGCTCCTCGGGATCACCGACGTCGTCGGCGGACGGGCATACACGATTTCCATCCAATCACAGGAAAAAGGGAGCTACGCGCCTGTCGTTTCATACACCGACGAGGCGGCGGGAATCTACGCCAGCGGCACGACCAGCGCCGTGCTCGGCGTTCCCACCGACGGACGGATGTACGACGTCTGGGTGCATACCCCCCGCTCCGAAAGCGCCCACGTCACCATGCACGGGACCGCCGTGGATGTCCAAGCCCAAAACAGTTGGACGTACGCTGGCACGTCCATCTCCTCTTTCGACGACATCTCGATGCGAGCCGGAGGATTCGTCGAAATGTACGCGATCCCAAACACATCGCTCGATGTCTATAACCTGACACTTCCTCCTGAACAATCTCTTTCGATCGAGCAGGAAGACCTTCCCTCTGGGACGTACGACGTTTCGGCGTACAGCGAAACGAATCCCTGGACGATGAGCATCACGAACGGCGAAACGAATACCGTGCAGCAAGTCGCTTTCGACGAAGTGGGAGGGTATTTCGTGAGCCAACAGCCACTCATTTGGCACCGTGACGACTCAATCCTCATTTCGTCGTCCGAATGGCCCCTCAACATCACCGTCTACCAGTCCATGGCCGAAACTTCCTCTGCCGTTCTGTCGGAAGCGGTCGACAAGCCGCAATTCACCGTCCTCGCCGGACCGTCGTCCATCGTGGGCAACGACATCTTGTCGCACGCTTCGGGTTCGATGCTGTTCGCGCCGATGCCCAACGGCATAGCACCCGTCACGATCGGCCTGTTGGAACACCCCCAAACCGACGCGTACGTCCGTTCGACCCTCGACGCCGCGTTCGCGCGCCTCCGCTACGCGGAAGTATCGGATGTGTGCTTCGGGAAAAACGACCCGACGTGCGACGCTCGCCGGTACGTGCGCGATCCGTTGATTTTCAACACCAACGACTCGCAATCCGCACACGCCGTCACCGTAGACGGGCGGAGGCTGGTGGGCATCGATACCCTTTCCCAGTCGGGAGCATTCGCCGTCCGCACGTCGTGCGAGCCGAAGTGCAACGCGTTGTGCATCAGCGGGACGATCGAAAAGGAATCGTGTTTGGAAAAGCAAAAACACGTTACTTCCCCGCGCGATTCCATCGTCGCGGTGCACGGGATAAACGCTGCCGCGACGATCATGTCGAGCAAGGAAGAGTTCGTGGAAACGCTCCCCTCCTTGCTCAAGGCGTTGCGAAGGGATGGACTTCTGCAAGCCAAAAAAACATATATCGAGAAAATGGACGCACCGCGCGACTTCTCTCTTACGCTGGGGATGTTTATTCCTCGATCGGAAGAAAATTTCCTTGTCGCGAACACGACGGCAAGCGCGACGCACATCGCTTCGCGGGCGCTCCGATCTTTTTCCACGGAGCTGGCCATCGGCAGCGCGGTCGGGCACGCCGCCGCATTCGCGGAGCGAGAAGAGCATTCGTCTCCCGGCGCGGTGGCACGCACGCCGGAGGCGATCGCGCGCCTGCAGCGCTACCTGATCGAAAGGGGCACAATGGTGTTCCCGACGTTCGATATCGAAAACGACCATCTGCTGATGGAAAGCATCCAAATCCGTTTGCTCGAGGGACAAGCAAGCATCACACCGGCATGGACAAACGGACGCCTGACGAGCAAAACCAATCCCACGATGGGCGAATCCGTCGATGTCCTGCGCATGCAAGTATTCGGCGACGCTCCCGTCACGACGGCGAAACAAGCACTTTCCGAGCTTTCCGGCATTCCCCAGGAGAACGTCATCGACCTCTTGAACTACGGCGTCAGCCGAGGATTCATCACGCAAAAAATGCTTCTGCTCGACCCGCGTGACATCATGGGCCAGCAGCTCAACGTCGACATGCTCCTCAAGGCCGAATACCTGACCAGCACCTCCGACAAAAAATGAGCCATCCCACCTTCAGCATCGTCATCCCCTGCCACAACGAAGCGAGCCGCATCGACGGCTTGCTCGGCAGGGTGCAGCGTGCATTCGCCGGCCTTTCCTACGAGTGCATCGTCGTGATCGACGGATGTACCGACGACTCCGAAGCCGTCGTGCACGCAATAGAAGTAACGATGACGAACGTCCGGACGGTCACGAACCCGCGGCGGCTCGGAAAAGGCGGCGCCATCAAGCGCGGCATGCTCGAAGCGTGCGGCGAATACATCGGATTCATCGACGGCGATGACGAGATCGACCCAAAATTCCTGCGAGAATCACTCGAAATGGTACAATCCGGCCAGGCGGACATCGTCATAGGCAACAGGCATGCCGAGGGGGGCGCGTACCATACGACGCCGCTGCGACACCTCACGAGCCGCGCCTACCAGGCGATCATATGGATGCTGTTCGCCCTCAGGGTCCATGACTCACAAGCGGGCGTAAAAGCCTTCGACAAGGAAACGGCCCGCCGTCTGTTCACGGCGTCGACGATCGACGGATATGCGTTCGACATCGACATTTTGTCGCGCGCGCACTGGATGAAATGCCGCATCGACGAGCTGCCGATCGAGCAGCAATTCAAGGGCACGTCGACGATCACGTTCCGGCATACGCTGCAGATGATCCTCGACACGTGCAGGGTCTACGACTGGCACGTGCGCGAGATCGTGGCACGATGGGCGAAGCACGAGTCGATGGGAGCGCTGCCGGTGATCCGATCATTCCTCTTCCTCCCGCTCACGACGATCATCGTTTTTGTGCTCGGAATCGCGCTCGGTTCACGAAAGTGATTCGGCAACGATTTCATTGTTTGTGAAGCACAAGGGAATCGCACGGAATGCGTTTTTTTGGTATAATCATGAGATTTCTTCGCGCAGGCGCGCGTCGGAACACACACAAAAAAATGCCCACGCATTCCCTCATGTTCGGATGGGAATATCCCCCGCTCCACACGGGCGGACTCGGCGTGGCGTGCCAAGGTTTGGTGAAAGGCCTCACGAAGAACGGCGTGAAGGTCACGTTGGTGCTCCCGATGGACCTGCGCAACCATCCCGACGCGCACATGCTCCGCGGCCCCTCGGACGCGACGGGCACCATCGTCACCGACGAGGCCGACATCCGGTTCATCCAGAGCGCGCTCCAGCCGTACGAAGGCTTCGCCGAGTACGCCGAGCGCGTCCAATCGATCGCGGTCGGCAACGTCGCCACGCCGGGGCAATCGATCGCCGACCTCTACGGCCCGGACCTCGGCGCCGCCGTGTGGCGCTACGCCGAGCAGGCGGTGTCCATGACCAAGGACCTCAACCCCGACGTCGTGCACTGCCACGACTGGATGACCTACGAGGCCGGCATCCGCGCCTCGAAGTACCACCGCGTGCCGCTCGTGGCGCACATCCACGCCACCGAGCTCGACCGCACGCACATGCAACCCAACCAGTGGATCGCCGACCAGGAGCGCAACGGCTTCCTCATGGCGGACCGCATCATCGCCGTCAGCAACTACACGAAGAACGTCCTCGTGCAGCACTACGGCATCAACCCGCACAAGATCTCCGTGGTTTACAACGGCCACGACGCGCCGCGCGCCGACCTCCACATGCAGCACAAGAACGTGGTGACGGACCTGAAGAAGAAGCACCCACCGCTCGTGCTCTTCCTCGGGCGCATGACGACCCAGAAAAACCCGGTGATGTTCCTCGACGTCGCCCGCCTCGTGGTCGACGCCAAACCCGACACGCAGTTCGTCATGGCCGGCGACGGCGGCATGCTCCAGGAACTCGTGGACCGCGCCTGCCGCATGGACCTCGCCGAGAACGTGATCTTCACGGGCAAGGTCGGCAAGCGCGAGGCCGAGCAGCTCTACCGCCAGGCGGACTGCTTCGTGATGCCGAGCGTCAGCGAACCGTTCGGCCTGGTGGCCCTCGAGGCCATCGCCCACGGCACGCCCGTGATCCTCAGCAAGCAATCCGGCGCCGCGGAAGTCTGCGACCACGCGTTCAAGGTCGACTTCTGGGACACCGCCAAGATGGCCGACTGCATCCTCACCGTCCTGCGCGAGGAGCCGCTCGCCCGCCAGCTGCGGTCCGAAGCCCCAAGCATCCTCAAGCGGCTCAACTGGAAAAACCAGGCCGGCGAAGTGGCCGCCATTTACACGAACATCCTCTCCACCCTCTAACCGTATGGCACAGCGCGTTTGTTTCTACTTCCAAGTCCACCAGCCCTACCGGCTGAAGGACCTGCGCTACACCGACGTGGGCGCCACGACCTCGTACTTCGACGACGAGAAGAACCGCGCCGTGTTCCGGAAGGTCGCCGAGAAGTGCTACCTCCCCGCCAACGCCACGATCCTCCGCATGCTCAAGGCGAACCCGGGGTTCCACGTCGCGTACTCGCTCTCGGGGGTGTTCCTCGACCAGTGCCGCGAATACGGGCCGGACGTGCTCCGGTCGTTCCAGGAATTGGCCGAGACGGGCCAGGTCGAGTTCCTCGCCGAGACGTACTACCACTCGCTCAGCTCCATCAAATCGCTCAAGGAATTCTGCGAACAGGTGCAGAAGCACGCCGCCACGATCCGGCAACTCTTCGGCCAAACCCCGACGGTCTTCCGCAACACCGAGCTCATCTTCAATAACGAAATCGCACAGATCATCCGCCACATGGGCTTCGAGGGCATCGTGAGCGAAGGCACCGACCGCCACCTCGCCGGCCGCACGCCGAACGTCCCCCACCGCCCGCCGACGTTCCGCCTGCCCGCCGCCGCGGAACGCACGATCGCCAAGTACCGGCCCCACGCCAAGGCCAGCAAGACGATCGACATCCTCCTGAAGAACTACAAGCTCAGCGACGACGTCGCGTTCCGCTTCTCGGACAAGAACTGGTCGTGCCACCCGCTGCACTCCGACACCTACGCGAATTGGGTCGCGGACACGCCGGGCCACAGCGTGAACCTGTTCATGGACTACGAAACCTTCGGCGAGCACCAGTGGGCCGACACGGGCATCTTCCAGTTCCTCGAAAGCCTGCCCCAGATGTTCGCGGACCGCGGCATCCGCGCGACGACGCCGAGCCAAACGATCGAGGAATGGGACGCGCTCCACCCGACCTACGACGTGCACACGACGATCTCGTGGGCCGACACCGAACGCGACCTCTCCGCGTGGCAGGGCAACCAGATCCAGAACGCCGCGCTCGAAGCCGTCTACCGCCTCGAGGCGAAGGTGAAGAGGAAGAAAGACCCCGCCCTGCTCGAGATGTGGCGCAAGCTCCAGACCTCGGACCACTTCTACTACATGTGCACGAAGTACTGGGCCGACGGCGACGTGCACAAGTACTTCAGCCCCTACGACTCCCCCTACGAGGCCTACCGCCGCTTCAGCCACGCCCTCGCCGACCTTCGCTTGCGCCTCGAGCCCAAGAAGTCGCGCGTCGCCCCGAAGAAGACCTCCGCGAAGCGCGTCTCATCCCCCACCCTCTGATGCCACGCTCCCTCATGCTCGGTAACGGCTCGCTGCTCGCGACGTTCGACGCACGCCTGCAGCTCCGCGACCTCTACTTCCCCTACGTGGGGAAGGAAGACCACACGACCTTCGGCAAGGTGCACCGCGTGGGGGCCTTCGTGGAGGGCAAAGGATTCGCCTGGTTCGACGATCCGTCCTGGACGATCGCGCCGGGCTACAAGCTCGAGACGCTCGTCGGCCAGTCGAAGATGCAGAACGACATGCTCGGCATCGCGATGGACGTCGAGGACGCCGTGCACCCCGTGCACAACGTGCTCGTCCGCCGCTTCACCGTCCGCTCGCTCGACGGCCAACGCAAAATCGTGAAGCTCTTCTTCAACCACGACCTCTACATCTACGGCGACAAACAGAAGGACACTGCCTTCTACGAGCCCTACACCAACAGCGTCATCCACTACCGCGACCAGCGCTACTTCCTCATCGGCGGCGACACGTCCGCCCCGCAGGAATGCATCGTGGGCCACCGCGGCGGGGCGTACGACTCCGTCCTCCACAGCAAATCGCGGCTCCAGAGCTGCGGCATCTCGTCGTTCACGGTGGGCAAAAGCAACTACCGCGGCCTCGAAGGAACCTGGCGCGACGCCGAGGACGGCGTGCTCAGCGGCCACCCCATCGAGCAGGGATCGGTCGACTCCACGGTCGGCATCCACTCGATCGTCGAACCCGGGAAGGACGCCACCGTCACCCTCTGGCTCTGCGTGGGCACGTCGCTCGAGGAAGTCATCGCCCTCCAGGAACGCGTGACGGAAGACACGCCGGAGCGCCTGCTGCGCAACGCCACGAACTACTGGAAGAGCTGGGTGAACAAGAAGCGCATCGACTTCGGATCGCTCGATCCCCGCACGGCCGAACTCTACAAGCGCAGCCTCCTCCAGGTGCGCCTCCACGCCGACAACAACGGCGGCATCCTGGCCGCTGCGGACGCCGACATCATGGCGTTCAACCGCGACACGTACACCTACGTCTGGCCCCGCGACGGCGCGTTCATCTCCGCCGCGCTCGACCGCGCCGGCTACGGCGAAGTGAGCCACCGTTTCTTCGAGTTCTGCATCCGCGCGCAGACCGCCGACGGCTACATGCTCCACAAGTACAACCCGGACGGCTCGGTCGGATCCTCGTGGCACGCCTGGTACAAAAACGGCGAGCCGCAGTTGCCCATCCAGGAAGACGAAACGGCCCTCGTGCTCTACGCCATGCAGAAGCACTTCGAGCAGGACCAGGACTTCGAAGCGCTCCAACACCTCTACGAATCGTTCGTCCGCAAAGCCGCCGAATTCCTCTGCGCCTTCCGCGAGGAAGGCACGGGCCTCCCCCTCCCCAGCTACGACCCGTGGGAGGAGCAGCGCGGCATCTTCACCTACACCGTCTCGACCGTCATCGCCGGCCTCCACGCCGCGGCGCAGATGGCCCAGATGCTCGGGCACCACCGCCACTCGGAGCACTACCAAACCGTGGCCGACGAAATGAAGCAGGCGATGTTCTTCCATCTCTACGACGAGAAGGAAGGCCGGTTCCTCAAGAAGATCGTCCGCAAGGACGGCCAGACCATCGAGCGCGACGCCACGCCCGACGCCTCCATCACGGCGACCTGGAAACTCGGTGTGCTGTCGGTGGAAGACCCCCGCGTCATCTCGACGATGGAGGCCCTCGACCGTCTCCTCACCGTGAAAACGAAGGTCGGCGGCTGGGCCCGCTACACGAACGACACCTACCACTTCCCGGGCCAACCGACCGAGGAAGCCACGGGCAACCCGTGGATCATCACGACCCTGTGGAAAGCCCAATGGGCCATCGCCCGCGCCCGCACGAAGGACGACCTCTCCAAGGCGCGCGACCTCATCGACTGGGTCGCCCGTTCGGCGACCCCGACGGGCATCTTGGCGGAACAGCTCCACGCCTACACGGGCGAGCCGCTCTCCGTGGCGCCGCTCACCTGGAGCCACGCGACCTTCATCGAGACGGTCCTCCTCTACGTCGAGGCCGAAGCGAAGCTGAACGGTCGTTGAAACGTCCCGACAGTGCTACGATGAGACCCGTGCGTACGGCGCGGTTCCTCATCGGTTGCTCCCTCGCGGTCCTGCCGGCCGTGTGCTTCGCGCAGGGCACGGGCAGCGGTTCGACGCAGTCGGGCTCGGGAACGGTCATGCAGCAGCAAACCCCGACGGACCTCCTCGCCGAACTCGCCCGGGGCGCGCTTCCCCTGAAAGACGTCGTCCCCACGGACAAGCAGCGCGCGGCGTGGGCGGCGGAAACGAAGCGCTACGCGGACCGCTCGACGGAACTCCGTTCGCGCTGCCACGACGAACTCCGCAAAGCCAACCGCGACACGATCGTCGCGAAATCGTCCCTCTGCCTCCGCAGCGACCTGCTGCTCGAAGCCACGTTCCGCCGCAACCAACGCGACATGATCGCCACGACGAAGGGCGTGCCGGCGGACGACGTCGCGCTGGCGACGAAAAACATCGACTACTGGCTCGAAGCCGAAACGGCGATCGTCGACGGCATCGACACGGGCGTCTTCACGACGGTCGACACGATGAAGGAAGCGAAGAAGAACCTCCACCTGACGTACCGGAAACCAATGCTCGCTGCGCTGGCGCGCGTGCGCGCCTCGCAGGTCCGCGCCGTCATCCATTCGATCGCGCTGGCCGTGCAGCCGGCGTTCCCGGATCTTCCGACAGCCGTGCAGGACGCGTTCCCGGGGTGCCTCGCGTCGGCCGAGGGGTACTTCAAGACCGAAGGAGGCTTGGATGCCGTCACGCACAAACTGTACGAGTGCGTCGACCTGCTCGGGAGCTCGAAGTGATCTTCGAAGGGTATTTGCATTTTTTTTATAATATGTTTTAAAAGTATATCTACATAACACAGACCACGGAAAAACAACTAGTGTCGCCGGGCCCGTCGGCTTACCGTGCGAGGTCCATGACGCCTCGATTCCGCCACAAGGTCGAACGCACCCGGAACAAGCATTCCAGGGCCGTGTATCGCGGAAATACCATCATCATCCGCTTGGCGAAGAACCTCTCCCGCACCGAAGAACAGGAGCACGTGCGCAACCTGCTGCGGCGGATGGCCCACCTCATTTTGCTCGATCGCGAGAAGACGCTCATCGACCCGTTCCGTCCCCTGCTCGAAGGAGCCGGTTCGTTGAAGCTCCAGGTCGGGCGCAAGACCGTGACGTTCACGCTCCGGCCGGCGGACCGCACGCGCGCGGTCCGCGTGCGCGGCGGATGGAAAGTCTCGATCGGCCCGGGCATCCGGCGCCGGTCGTTGCACCGGTTCCTCTGGACGCTGCTGTCGCGCGACGTGGAACCGCAGCTGACGGCCATGCTCAACGACGTGAACCGCCGCACCTTCCGGGCGCGCCTCACGCAAACGACCGTCCGGTTCGCCAGCAGCCAATGGGGCAGCTGCGCGCCCCGCGGAAAGTCAAGAGGTGAGGAAAGCTTTAATTCGAGGGCCAGCTCAACTTCCTTGGGC
>CAZIQM010000025.1:0-2613 GCA_964541635.1 uncultured Candidatus Peribacteria bacterium
ATTAGCTCAGGGGTTAGCGCGCGACACTGATAATGTCGAGGTCGATGGTTCACATCCATCATCGCCCACCATCAACGAGATAAAAAAACGGACCTTCGCAGGAAGGTCCGTTTTTCGTCTTTGCGGAACGATCAGTCTTCGGACGATTCCGACGACGAACCGCCGTCGCGAATTTTGCCGCGGATGGTGTGCTTCAGCTCTTCTTTCACGGCTTTTTTGATCAACGATTTGAGGCCGTGCTTGCGAAGGCAATTAACTTTTTCATCGCCTTCTTTATCCTCGCACTTCCCGGTGCGATTCAGGATCTTGTCGTCGTTCATGCGCTGCACGCGGTCCTTCTTGATCTTCTTGCCCGGGTTGTGCTTCACGATGCACTGGGCCTTCAGGAGGCCTTTGAGCTCGTTGCAGGGAGCCTGCCACGCCTTGCTGTACGTGGAATCCTCCGACGACGAGGAAGAGGAGGAAACGACGGACGACGACGAGGAAGACACCGAAGACGTCGACGAGGAGGACGTCGAGACCGACGACGCGGAGGACGAGCTGCTGGAGGACGACGCCTCATCGGCGAAGCTCAGCGTGGGGGCGGAGGCCAACAGCATCGCGCCGGCGGCGATGGCCGCGAGTGAGCGGTTCATACGGGTGGGGAGGAAAAGGAAATGATTTATTTCTACTTTATCAGGCTGTTTGTGCCGGCGCACACGATTGAATTGCTGAATCAGCCGTTACGATACGTAGTATTCATAACCGAACACGAGCATCGATCGAATAATGAAAACCACGAAGACCGCGATCGATGAGCGCACGAGCGATTTTTTCCATTCGCGTTTACCTTTGGACACGATAGTCGCGATACCAGTGCTGATCATGAGAAGCACCGTAGCGAGGAAGATGATATCCAGGCATGAGATTGCTACGTGATACGCGATCAGGTGAAGTGTTATGACTTCCGGTACAGGGAGTTCTTGGTCCATGTATTGCCTTCAACCTTACCCCTCAACTTCGGGCTTTGCACCGCGTTCGGTATGATCGCTCCGATGCACGTGCGGTTTTCCATGAGCGTCGGCATGCCCGTGATGGACGATCGCAGCGACGACGTCGTGGCGACGGTGTCGGGGATCTTCATCCATCCCGATCTCGGCAAGCTCGAGGGCGTGTTCGTCCGCGGGAGCGCCGGTGAGGAGTTCTTGTCGGTGCAGGACATCGTCCATTGGGGCAAAGCCGTCATGGTGCGCGACTCCGACGTCCTCGCCCCGCTCGACGAGCGCGTGCGACTGTCGCAACTGTGGGCGGAGGGTCGGAGCGTGCTGGGCCAGAGGATCGTGACCGAGTCCGGCCGGGTCATCGGCCGCTGCGCGGACGTGCAGTTCGAGACGGACACCTTCCGCTTGGAGTGGATTTTCCCGCGCCACTGGCTCCGCTGGAAGCGCCCGATCCCCGCGTCGTCGATCGTGGAGGTGCGGACCGAAGCGATCTGCGTGCGCGAAGCGGAGGTGCCCGTGGCGGAGGGCGGGGCGCTCGGCGCGCTCGAAACGACGGCCGTGCAAGGATGACGTCGGCTACGAAAAGAGGCCCCGAAGGGCCTCTTGTTCAATGCTCGATGGGGGATTACTGGACGTTCTGCGCGAGGTAGCTCGTCACGAGACCGACGATCACGCGGGCGAAGAGGACGATCACGAGGCCGCCGAGGGCGTAGAAGATCGCTTTCTTGGCCTTGTCCTTCTCCTCGTCGTTACCCTGCGAGACGATCAGGCGGATACCGGCGATGATCACCACCACGACGGCGATGAGGGCGAGGAAGTTGAGCACGGCGACGATGATCTGTTCGATGATCGTGCGGATGCCGTCGGCGTTGCCCTGACCCGCTCCAGGCGTGCCCGGGATCGCCGGCTCGGGGCCCGCGAAGTCAGCCGCGAAGGCCGTGGCCGAGACGAAGCCGGTGACCGCGGTGGCGGAAACGGCGAGGGAAAACTTCTGGAGTGCGTTCATAGGAAAGGAAGGGAGGAACGTCTTCGTCAGTCTTGTCCAGCGACCATGCGCACGCAAGGCATTCGGCAGCGGCCAGCCCCACATTCCGTTGACATATTTTTACCGATGCTCCGCTATATATTATTCGGACGCGCGGTTCCCGAAGAAACTGATGACGAGCAGGAGGATCGCCGGCACCGCGAACCACACGTGCTGGTAATCGACGATCGCGCCGACGAGCGGACTCGTGAGTTCGACGCCGCCGAGCGCGGGCGCGGACGCGAGGGTGCGGTCGAGCAGCGGCTTGCCCGTGATGTACGTGACGAGCGACGTGAGGAGGAGCGTCGAGGTGGAAAGGCCGAGCGCCGCCGCGATCGCGAGGTCCCATGCCGTGCCGAAGCCGCTGCCCATTTCCACGTGGATGCCGCCTTTCATGGCCATGAACACCACCGCGAACGCGAAGAGCACGAGTTTGCCGATCGCGAGCACGTCCGGCGAGAGCGACAAGCCGACCATCGACGCCGTGGAGGCGCTGGTCACGAGGAGCGCGATGTTCCCGATGGCTTCGACCGCCACGACGGAGATGTACGTGGCCACGATGATCTTCACCGACGCGTCCTTCCCCACGATGAAGCTGTACGCCACCAC
>CAZIQM010000025.1:2623-16571 GCA_964541635.1 uncultured Candidatus Peribacteria bacterium
GATGAAGAGGATGATGAAGAGGTCCCAACTCAGCGTGAGGCTCATGGCCACGATGGTAGCACCGCCGCCGTCACGCGAGCGAGAGGGGGAGTGACGCGGCCGTCTCGAAGGGCCGCGCGGCGTCCGGCACTTCCCGCAGCAGGAAGAACCCAGCGGCGGCGATCATCGCGCCGTTGTCGGTGCAGTACTCCGCGCGCGTCGGCCAGCGCGTCACGGCGCCGAGCGCGCTCACCATGGACCGCAGGCGCGCGTTCGCGGACACGCCTCCCACGATGTGCACTTCGCGGACCTCCGGATGGAGCGCGAGCGCCCGCTCCACGCGGTCGACGAGATGCCGGCAGATCGCGCGCTCGTAGCTGGCGGCGAGGTCGGGGAGGCGCTCGATCGCGCGCGGATCGTCCCGCAGCAGGTACCGCAGCGAGGTTTTGAGGCCCGAGAAGCTCCAATCCAACGAATCGTCGTTGGCCAGCGGCAACGGGAAGTCGAACGCGCGGTCGTCGCCGTCCTTTGCCGCGTCGGCGATCGCGGGTCCGCCGGGGTAGGGGAGCCCGAGCAGCGATGCGCCCTTGTCGAACGCTTCGCCCGCCGCGTCGTCGCGCGTGTGGCCGATGCGCGCCCCGCGGACGTGCGACGTCCGCAGCCACAGGTCCGTGTGCCCGCCCGACACCGACAGCGTGAGGATCGGGAAGGCGGGTTCGTCGCCCGCTCCCAGCCACGGGGAGCTCAGGTGCCCGAGCGTGTGGTGCACGCCGACGAGGGGAAGGCCATGCACCCATGCGAACGTCCGGGCGCTGATGGTTCCCACGAGCAGCGACCCGAGCAGCCCCGGCGCGTGCGTGACCGCCACGGCGTCGAGGTCGGCGGGCGCGCAGCCCGCTTCCGCGAGCGCGGTCGCGATGACCGGTTCGATGCACTCGAGCTGCCGGCGCGCTGCTTCTTCCGGGATCACGCCCCCCGTGCGAGCGAACGCGTCGCGCGAGGTGGAGATCACGCAGCTGCGCACCGTCCGTCCGTCGTCCACGACGGCGGCGGCGGTTTCGTCGCACGATGTTTCGATCCCGAGGATCTTCATGGCGGGAGTATAGTGGCGAACGTGATCGAATTCTTCCCTTCCCGGCGCGTCCTGATAGAGCTCTTCGGCTTTCCGGTCTATTGGTACGGGGCACTGTACCTCGCGTCGTTCATCCTCGCCGCGTTCCTGCTGCCGCGCCTGCAGAAGCTCCGCTCGCTTTCGCTCTCGAACGCGCAGTGGGGCGACATCCTCACCGGTGCCGTGCTCGGCGTGCTCGTCGGGGGGCGATTGGGGTACGTCCTCTTCTACCGGTTCTCCGATTTCCTCGCGCAGCCGGCGGTGTTGTTCGACATCCGCAACGGCGGCATGGCGTCGCACGGGGGATTCCTCGGCGTCGCGCTCGCGCTCCTGTGGGTCCTGCGGAAGCGTCCATGGTCCGAGAAGCTCTCGATCGCCGACGTCGCAATGGTGCCGGTCGCCATCGGCCTCGCGCTCGGCCGACTCGGCAATTTCATCAACCAGGAACTCTACGGCACGGTGACGGCGCTCCCGTGGGGGATGGAGTTCCCGGGGGCCGAAGGACTGCGGCATCCCACCCAGCTCTACGCCATCGCCAAGGACGTGTTCATCGCCTCGTCGTGCTTCTGGTACCTGCGCCGCACGCGCGCGTCGTTCACGCCGGGGAAGGCGACGGCGCTCTTCCTCATGATGTACGGCGTCCTGCGTTTCCTCGTCGAAATCGTCCGCGACCAAACGGGCGTGGCGATGTACGGTCCCCTCAGCGAAGGGCAACTGCTGACGATCCCCGTGCTCCTCGCGGGAGCATGGATCTGGTGGAGAGCTCCGCGATGGTCAAGATCCCGGTGAGGAAGCTTTTGCGGTGGATCGCGCACGGGCCGTGCGTTTTCAAGGCCTCGATGTGCGCCGGGGCCGCGTAGCCTTTGTGCCCCTCGAAGCCGTAGACCGGGAACTCTTTCGCGTACTCCACCATCATCCGGTCGCGCGTGACTTTGGCGACGATCGACGCCGCCGCGATGCAGGCTTCTTTGGCGTCGCCTTCGATGATGCTGCTGTGCACGTAGTCGAACCA
The DNA here is from genome assembly GCA_964541635.1 of uncultured Candidatus Peribacteria bacterium. Taxonomy (GTDB): domain Bacteria; phylum Patescibacteriota; class Gracilibacteria; order Peribacterales; family Peribacteraceae; genus DALYDP01. Next base: position 4,726 of record CAZIQM010000025.1, read on the forward strand.
GTACTTGTCGCGTCCGTCGACGAGGAGGTAGGTCGGCGTGACTGCCTTCGCGAGCATGGCCACCGCGCGCTGCATCGCGCTTTCGTTGCTTGTCATGATGCCGTTGTTGTCGATGTCGAGCGCCGTCGACAGCGCGACGCCCCAGGGGCAGTTCGCCGTGATCCACGCGTAGGCCGCCTCGCGTTCGCCGTCGCTCAACTGCTTGCTGTCGAACAGGCGCACGCCGTCGATCTCCCATCCGCCGGAGCGTTTCTTTTTCGGCTCGTTCGGCAGATGCACCGCGCCCGCCACGACCGGTCCGGCCAGGGGGCCGCGTCCGGCTTCGTCGACGCCGACGATGATGGGAGTTGTTGTCATGGTGAGCGGCGCCGAACCATCGTCATCGCTTCTTCAGGAGCTCGCGCACGATCTGCCGTTCGTTCCACGGCACTTTGCCGTCCGCCAGCCACATCGTCGTGTCGCTGCCCTTGCCGCAGAAGACGACCGTGTCGCCGGGCTTCGCTTCTTCCAGCAGGAACGCGATGGCTTCTTTGCGATCGAAGATGCGGTGTCCCTGGACCTTCGAGTGGTCCATGCCCGCCCACACTTCGTCGATGATTGTCCGCGGGTCCTCGGTGTACGGGTCCTCGTTGGTGATCACCGCCACGTCTGCATACGTGCTCACGAGCGCGCCCACGATCGGGCGTTTCTCTTTCATGCGATCGCCGCAGCTGCCCGCGAGCACGAGCAGTCGGCCCGTGCACTCGGCCTTGAGCGCCGAGAGCGTCTTTTCGTACGACTGCGGCGTGACGGTGAAGTCGACGTAGACCTTGAACGGCTGTCCTTCGTCGATCCGCTCCATGCGGCCGGGAATCCCGGGGAAGGTCGCGAGCGTGGCGAGCGCGTCTCCCACCGATACGCCGCACCCGATGGCGCAGCCGACCGCGGTCAGCGCGTTCATGCGGTTGAACGTGCCCGGGATCTGGAGCGACAGGGGATGGCGTTCGGTTTCCTTGTGGCCGCTCTCGACGTGGACGATGGTCGAACCGTCTTCCTGCTCTAGCCAGAGGAGCGTCGCCGTGCCCACGACGATGGCCCCGTGCTTCGGCGACGCGCTCGTCACGACCGTGCGGAAGCTACGGACGTCGACCAGGTCCTTGTACGAACGGTCGTCGCCGTTGAGGACCTTCGTCCCGCGCCCCTTGAGCATGCGGAAGAGGAGTTTCTTCGCCTGGAGGTACGCCTCCATCGTCTTGTGGTAGTCGAGGTGCTCCTCGCTGAGGTTCGTGATCGCCGCGACCCGCGGCCACGTGAACCACGTGCGTCCCTGCAGCAGCCCGTGCGACGAGTACTCGAGGACGGCGTGGGTGCAGCCGCGTTTGGCCGCGTTGGCCAAGAACTTCTGGATGGCGAACGGGCCCGGCGAGGTCTTTTGCGTGGCGTTCCATTGCACGTCGGCGCCGGTCTGGAAGAACGCGGTGGAAAGCGCGGCGGTCTCGCGCCCGGATTTCTGGAGGACGTGCGCGAGCATGCCGACGGTCGTCGTTTTGCCGTCCGTGCCCGTGACGCCGATCACAAAAAGCTTCCTGGCGGGGAAGCCGTACCTCGCCGCAGCGACGAGCGCCTTCGTTCGATGGAACAGCAGGCGCAGCGGGTGGGTCTCGGGGATCGCCTTTTTGAGCTTACGCAGCATCGACGCCCAGGGTAGCACGGGCGGCGTCGATGTCGCGCCGGATCTGCGCCTGCAATTCCCCGACGGAGGGGAAATCGCGGATCGGCCGCAGGTACTCGACCACTTCGACCGTCAATTCCGTCGGGACGGTTTCCGGCACGGAGGAGAGCAGGTGCACTTCGACCGACGGCGTGTCGTCGAACACCGGTCGGGCGCCCGCGTGCATGACCGCCGGCACCCGGTCGCCGCCGAAAATGGCCCACACGGCGTAGATGCCTTCCGTGCCGATGTCGGCGAGGGCTTCGGGCGACAGGTTGATCGTCGGGGTCCCGAGGGTCTTCCCGCGACCCGCGCCTCGAACGACGCCTGCGGTGAACGCTGAAATCATGAGGGCCGATCATACCACGGCCGCCCCTTACTCGTCGTCGTTTTCCGCGTCTTCGTCGCTCATCGCCACGCAGTGCTTCTGGATCGTCTTGAAGTCGTAGGGGAACCGGTAGGTCTCGATCGCCCTGACCGCCGCGGCGAAGCAATGCCAGTGCGTCAGCTGGTCGTAGGTGAAGGCGTTGCCGTCCTCCTGGTTGGGATCGTAGTTCGTCAGCACGGACGTGGCGGGCGAGATCGGGACGGCGCCGTGCTCGAGGCACGCGCGCGCGGCGTCTTCGTCCGGCGGCGCGCAGAAGAGCGCCATGTCCGACGCGGTCAGCGCGTTTTCGACGGCGGCGGAATCGTTCGCGACGATGCCGACCTTATGCGCCTTGTCCTTCGAGAGCTTCGTGAAGTACGCGCCGTACTCGGTCGATCCTTTGCCGACCACGACGATCTGCACCGGGAGCGAGAGGAGACCGGGCATCACCGCTTCGAGCAATTCGCCGCCGAGCGCGTCGCTCATGCCCGTGCTGATGCAGAGCATCGCGCGGCGCGGTTGCTTCTCCCACCCGAGTTCTTTTTGCAGCGCGGCTTTCGCCTCCGCTTTCATGTCGAGGATGGTCGGGGTGCGTGTGGCGGGCGTCATGGAGTGGGTGTTTGATGTTTCCCCTCAGTATAGCGGAAATCAGCGTTTGCTTCCAGACGCGGGGGCTTGTGGAACGCGTGTTCTGGCGCCTGGTAACACTCGCGTTTCATGGCTCGCGGAAGGCACGAAATCGGGCTAGGATCCCGGCATCGAACACCTCGTCCTCATCGACGGCCACCACCTTATGTACAGGGCCTATTGGGCCATCCCGCGGACGCTCACGACCAAGGCGGGGGAGCAGGTGAATACCATCTTCGGCATGTCGTCGATGCTCATGTCGATCCTCAAGGCCGAGCAGCCCGACCGGTTCGTGGTGTGTTTCGACGCCGGGGAAGAGACGTTCCGCCACGAGGAGAATGCCACCTATAAGGAAGGCCGCGCCGAGACGCCCGACGACTTCTACGCGCAGATCCCGCGCGTGAACGAAATGATCGCCGCCTGGGGGTTCGCCCGTTCCGAGAACCCGAAGTACGAAGCCGACGACCTCCTCTGCGCGTACGCCAAGGCTGCCGTCGACAACGGCGACCGCGTGACGATCGTGACGGGCGACCGCGACGCGTTCCAGCTCGCCTCGGACAAGGTCCGTATCGCCATCCCGCACTCCGGCTACATGGCGCCCGAGTACATGGGCCCGGACGAGATCTTCGCCAAGTACGGCATCCGGCCGGACCAGGTGCCCGCCTACAAAGGACTCGTCGGCGACAGTTCCGACAACCTCCCGGGCGTGAAGGGCATCGGCCCGAAGGGCGCGTCCGATTTGCTCCAGAAGTACGACACGCTCGAGGGAGTCTACGAGCACCTCGAGGAGATCCGCCCGGCGGTGCGCGCGAAGCTCGAAGCCGACAAGGAGTCGGCCTTCTTCTGCCAGCGCATGGCGCGCCTCGTGTGCGACTTCGACCTCGCTCCTCCGTACGCCGACGTGAAGCTCGAGCGCATCGACACGCAGCACATCCTCGCGTTCTTCGACGCCATGGAGTTCTCGATGTTGAAGCGTCGTTTCATCGAGTTCACGAAGACGCCCTACGGCAAGGCGCTCGCGGGCGACGCGGTGACGGACATGGTGGCGGAAGTGTTCGGCGACGAGGTGAAACAACAGGCGCTTTTCTGAGTCGTGACGATGCACGCTGAACGTCGTCCGCGCGTTATTGTTGCGCACATTTGCTACTCACCTCGAAAACGTCGTTTATTTCGTTGAACACAAACATGTGTTCAGCCCCGCGGTAAGCGAAAAAATCGGAGTACTAATTTTGATCATCGCGCGTCATCGCGAACACAAAAGAGAGTCGATGCGGTCTTGCGGGCTTCCGTTAGCGATCTCTACACTTCGCAACCGAACACGGCACGTTCCGTTTTGGGAGCTGCCACTACCTCCTCTGTATGCCGAAAGAACGCGTACTCGCCAGCCTGGATATCGGAAGCTCCAAGATCCGCACGGTCGTTGCCATCGCGGACCAGACGGGCGACCACATCGTGCCGAACGTCATCGGCGTCGGCCTCTCGCCGTCCCTCGGCATCCGCAAGGGCCAGGTGATCGACGTCGAGGAACTCATCCACAACATCATCTCGTCCCTCGAGGACGCAGAGCGCATGGCGGGAGTCCCGGTGAACCACGTGTTCGTCTCGCTTAGCGGATCGCACATCGAGTCGTTCGACAGCCGCGGCGTCATCGCCATCTCGGGATCCGAAATCACGATCGACGACATCGGCCGCGTGCTCGAAGCCGCCCAGGCCGTGAGCATCCCGCCGAACCGCCGCATCCTCCACATCGAGCCGAAGGCCTACGCGGTCGACGAGCAGCGCGGCATCAAGAACCCGCTCGGCATGACGGGCATCCGCCTCGAGGTCGAAGCCCACATCATTACGGGCCACATCCAGCACGTGAAGAACATCGAGAAGTGCATCAGCCAGGCGGGCGTCGACATCGACGCGTTGGTCCCGGCCACGATCGCCTCGGGCGAGTCGACCCTCACGAAGCGCCAGAAGGAGCTCGGCGTGGTCGTCATCGACGTCGGCGCGGGATGCACCTCCGTCGCGGTCTATGAAGAAGGAACCATCCTGCACTCCGTCGGCCTGCCGGTCGCGGGTGAAAGCGTGACCAACGACATCGCCATCGGGCTGCGTACGTCGGTCGACACCGCTGAGCGCATCAAGATCGAATTCGGCTCCGTCCTCCCGCAGGAGGTGCCCGAGCGCGAGATGATCGACCTCTCGTCGGTCTCGCGCGTGGACACCCAAACGGTGAGCAAGCGCTACATGGCCGAGATCATGCAGGCCCGCTACTTCGAAATCTTCTCCCTCGTGAAGGCCGAGCTCCAGCGCATCCAGCGCAGCGGCATGCTCCCGGCCGGCGCCGTCCTCACGGGCGCCGCCTGCAAGGCCCCGGGCGTGCTCGACCTCGCGCGCGACGTCCTCGGCCTCCCGGTCCAGATGGGTTTCCCGGTCGACGTCGGCGGCGTCGTGGAGAAGGTCGACGATCCGGCCTACGCCTCGGCCCTCGGCACCCTCATGTGGGGCCTGCGCGAAGGGTCCGTCCGTTCGCCGCTCGGCAACTTCCAAATGAAGCGCGCCCTCGCGAGCGCCGGCTCGTGGATCAAGAGCCTCCTCCCGTGATTTCCTCCTTCCTCCTTTAGCCCCTTTTTCACCCCCATCCCATGTCCGACACGTTCCGCTCCCTCTTCTCGGCTCCCAAGCAGCCGTCGCCCTTCGGGCAACGACCGTCGACGCCGTCCGACACGACGGGGGATGACGCCCTCGCCGCGCGCGAGGTCCGCCCCGACGCCCTTCCGGGCGCCGTGATCCGCGTGCTCGGTTCCGGCGGCGGCGGCAGCAACGCCGTGGCCCGCATGGTCGAAGGCAAGGTGGCCGGCGTCGAATTCATCGCCGTGAACACGGACATCCAGGCCCTCTACCACAACCCGGCCCCCAAGAAGATCACGATCGGCCGCGGCACGACGAAGGGTCTCGGCGCGGGCGCCAACCCCGAAGTGGGGAAGCGCGCTGCGGAAGAGAGCACGGAGGAGATCAAGGCCGCCCTCGAAGGCGCGGACATGCTCTTCCTCACCGCTGGCCTCGGCGGCGGCACGGGCTCGGGTTCGATCACGGCCATCGCCGACATCGCCCGCAGCCTCGGCATCCTCACGATCGCCGTCGTCACCAAGCCGTTCAGCTTCGAAGGCTTCAAGCGCCGCAAGAACGCCGAAGAGGCGCTCGAGCAGCTCAAGGGCAAGGTCGACACGCTCATCACGATCCCGAACGACAAGATCCTCTCGCTCATCGATAAGACCACGCCCCTCACGGAAGCGTTCCAGGTCGTCGACGAAGTGCTCCAGCACGCCATCGAGGGCATCTCGAGCCTCATCACGCAGCACGGTCTCATCAACGTCGACTTCGCCGACGTGAAGTCGATCATGCAGGACGCCGGCACGGCCCTCATGGGCATCGGCTACGGCACGGGCGACAGCCGCGCGGCCGAAGCGGCCCGCGCCGCGGTCGACAGCCCGCTCCTCGAACTCTCCATCAACGGCGCCAAGGGCATCCTGTTCAACATCACGGGCGGCAACGACCTCTCGATGTTCGAAGTCGACGAAGCCGCGCGCATCATCACCGAGACGGCGGCCCCGGAGGCCAACATCATCTTCGGCGCCGTCATCGACGACGCGTTCACGGGCCAGGTGAAGTGCACGGTGATCGCCACGGGCTTCGACGCCCACGAGCTCTCGCAGGTGCAGTCGTTCCAGTCGCCCTCGCAGCGCTACCTCACGAAGGCCGCCGGCGCGCCGAACGCCGCCCGTCCGGTCCAGAACCCCATGCGCGACGAGCGCCCCATGATGCAGGAGGCCCAGAAGACCGGCCCGCAGCTCAACGAAGAAGAGCTCGAAGTGCCCGCCTTCATGCGCAAGACGATCGGCAAGTGATCCTCGCTTCTTGAACGGAAAGGGTCCTCGCTGGGGCCCTTTTTCGTAGGTTCAGTGCGTTCCGGTCGTCCCGAACCCTCCCCGCGTCTCGGTGCCGTGGCCGTCCGTTTCTTCCCATTCTGCTTTCTCGATCCGGACGAACACGGCCTGCGCGATGCGCTCGCCGCGTTCCACCGTCACGGGTTCTTTCGTGATGTTGTAGACCTGCACCAGAAGCTCGTCCTTCGGGCCGCAGTAGTCCTGGTCGATGAGGCCCATGCCGTGGGGCGAGATGAGGCCCTTTTTGCGCGGCATCGACGACCGGGGGGCGAGCAGGAGCATCGTGCCCTCGGGGATCTTCACGATGACGTTGCCCGGGATGAGCCCGATCGCGCCCGGCTCGATGACCGTGGTTTCGCGCGTGATCACGTCGAAGGCGACCGCGCCGGCTGTGGCGTAGGTCGGGAGGGGGAGGTCTTTGTCGATCCGTTGGATGCCGATCTTCATGCCGGGAGCCTACCCGCTCACGAGGATTGCATCCACTCCTGGTACGTGGCGTCGGACGACCGCGAGACGGGCGAGCGCTTGGCACGCGGGAACAGGTTCACATTGCCGGTGTTCTGCGTCACGCGCCAGGCTGCGCCGCCGGCGTTTTGGTAGTCTTCGAGCAATTGCCGCGCTGCTTTGCCCGAGGCGCCGCTGACCGACGCGAGACGCTCGACGACGCCCATCGAGATAAGGCCGTACTGGAGGAGCGTAAGGACGATCTTGCGGCCGTCCTGCAGGGAATGCTGCTCGGTGAGGAGCTTCATGCCCGCGGTCGTGCTTTGGAGCGCGCGTTCGGCCCATTGGTTCAGGTTCGCGCGCTGCTTGATGGTGTAGTTCTTCAGCGCGGCCGCGAATTCCTCGTGCTGCGGGTTTTTCTTGTTGTGGGCGCGCTCGTACAGCTTGTCGTAGCCCGTGATGATGTGCGAGAAGAAGTAGCGGGCCTTCGTGGGTTCCGCGAAGCCTTCGGAGCCGAGCTTGCCGATGTACTGCATGACTTCCGCCGTGCAGTTGGTGATTTCCGATTGGTTGATGAAGAAGTCGTCGCCGAGGGCGCTCACGTTCGCGTCGCGCATTTCGTCCGGCTTGTACTTGATTTGGAACGGCCGCAGTTCGCGCGAGTAGATCGAGACTTCCTTGCCGTTAGGCAGTTTCACGACTTGGCAGGCGAGTACCTGCGCCGTGAGCCTGCGGAAGTCCTCCTGCGATTTCTTCGCCTCCTTCGAATCGCCTTCGATGGGCTTCACGCTGGGATCCTTCTTGATGAGTTCGGCGCGCACCGCGGCGACGAGCGGGCCGAGGCGGCCCGGCGTGTCCTTGCCGTCCGCGGACGCGCGAGGGGAGACCATCCTCGAGACGTTGTTCGTTTCGTAGTCGATGCCGAATTTCGTGCCGCCGCGGGCGCCGGCCAGGATTTGCCGCTGGTCGTACTTGATCATACCGATCATGAGCTGCTTGCTGTCGCCGGCGATGCGGTCCAGCCATTCGCTCGGCACGTATTGGCGGAAGAGGGCGTTTTTCTCCCACGCCTCGAGGATGATGAGCGTCATGAGGGCCGACGTTTCGCCGTCTTTCACTTTCGAGAGCGTCTTGTTGGCGATGCCCTTCGCGAACGAGAGCGACAGGCTGTTGACCGCTCCTTCGAAGGGGCCGAGGTATTCGGCCAACGAGGCGCGGCCCTTCACGTAGTCTTCGCCGGCCTTTTCCTGCGAGGCCATGCCTTGGGCGTTCGCGAAGCCCATGTTTCCCCAGTACGTTTCTTTCTGCTCGTCGCTCCATTCCTTCGGCAACACTTCGTTCACCGTGAGGCCGCCCGGGAAGCGGTAGGTTTTCCAGTCCGTTTCTTCCAGCCCGTAGAGCATGCCCTTGCCCGCGGCGAACTCGATGACGGCGCGCGTGCGGTTCGTGTCGCCGAGGAGCGTGTACTGTTGCAAATAACCGGTGTGTCCGTGGGGATCGCCGAACAATTGTTTGAAACCGAGGTCGATTTTGTTGTTCTTCAGTTCCTTCAAGAACGAATCTTTGATTTCGTCGTTCTTGTGCGTTTGCTGCTCGTCGAGGATGTGCTCCAGCTCGTGTCCGCCGAGGCCGGGGACGAGGGCGGCCACGCCGCCGATCGTCGTGGCGGCCCGCGAGATGCGCAGGCGGCTCTTCTGCTTGCGGAGTTCTTCGATGCCCTCGAACACTTCCTTGAACGCCTCGTACCATTCGTAGGCCGTCATCCATTCGATGCCGGCGGACTCGTTCAACTTCGTCCACGTGGACATCACGGTGCTCCACGCGTCGGACGGCAGTCTTTCGAGCTGTTCCCGCGGGATGTCGCCCTGGTAGTCGCCGAAGTGCCCGATGTTGTCCTGCAGCAGCTCGCGTTCCAGTTTCATGATTTTTTCGGCCATGTCCTGCTTCGAGAGCACGCTGTTGATCGAATCCACGTCGTCCTGGATCAGGATTTTCAAATCGTTCAGGCCGGCGGCCCTGCTGATCTCCTGAATGATCTTCGCCTTCTCCGTTTTATTGTCGTACAGTTCCCACACCTCCGCGTCGTCGATGCTGGCGTCCTCGCGCTGCACCAGCGCCATCTGGGCGTCGCCGGGCATGGTGTTCGCCATGCGCTCGACCGCGACGTGCACGTCCGCCCGCAGCGATTCGCGCAGCGCGTTGCGGCCTTTGCGCTCGTCGGGGGTCAGGGATTCGTCCATTTCGTCGAGCTTCTCCATGTTTTCGACGTAGCCGTCGAAACGGCTTTGGAATTCCTTCGGCGTCATTTTTCCCGCCTCCCAGTCCTCGAGCCTGAGGGTGTCGAGCGCGTAGCGGTGGCTCTTCGCGCGTCCGCCGTAGAGCGACAGTTTCTTCCGGAAATCGCCGACGACCTTCGACGTGTTTTCATCGCCCATCGCGTGCTTGTCCTCTTCGACGCCTTTCAGGTTGCGGTCGGTGCTTTCGAGGGTTTCTTCGAGGGCAGCCAAGCTCGCGAGTACTTCGCCCGTTTCGGGAATGTCGCCCTCCACTTTGTCCTCGCTCACCACGCGGTATGCCTGGCGCCGGTCGAACGCGCGCAACGCGTCGACGTTCTGGCGCGCGCCGTGTTCTGCATCGGCCTCATTCGCGTTCGGCTGCGTGGCGCCGTCGAGGGTGTCCTCATCATCGTCGTCGGGCGCGCCGCCCGGCGGGGGAGCGCCTCCGGGATTGCGCCGTTTCGCCGAAAAGCACAGCAACCGTGCCTCCCCGTCGAGGGGGCCGTTCGCAGCGTCATGCCAGCGGCAGTCGTACCGCAGCATTCAGAGTTTACAAACGCGGATAAAAATGTCAATCAAACTTTCCCTCTTGTGTTTCAATTCCGGCAGCCGCTGGCCGAGGATCATGCGCAGGTTGGCGGGGTCGAGGGTACCGGTGTGGATCGCCATGCGTTTGCCGCCGGCACGCGGAACGAACCGCAGTTCGGTGTACGCGGGGGTCGTGAGGAACCAGAAGCCCGCGAGTTGGTCCCAGCGGACGAAATCGTCGTTGAAGAGGATGCCGCTGTCGTGGAGCGCGATGCTGGCGGACGGCGGCCGGTGGTCGTGCACGAGGGGATACATCGCGCCGGCGATCACCGTGACGATCGCGAGGGTCCAGGCGCCGGTGAAGAGCGCGTACGCGACGACGGCACACGCCACCACGCCCGCCGTGACGTACCACCGCTTCGTGCGTTCCACGCGGGGGCGGGCGAGCGCCGTCCACGAGAGCACGGGTTTCGACTCCAGCGTGATGGGTGTGTGTGTATTCATAGAAATCCTCTCATTATAGCGAAAAAACGCACTTTTAGGCAGGGTGGAAGGCTTGCCACTTTGGCTAATATGGTTTCTTTTAGCAAAAATGATTCATGGCTTCCATAAGCCAAAAACCAACGGTGGATGATGCGGGATTCGAACCAGCGACCTTCGTCCTGTCATGTCACGATGGCAAATCCCTCCATACGCGCCGCATCATGGTGAAGATCAGCGCCAAGACCACGCCGCTCGCTATCCCCGCGTAGAACAGTGTGTGGGAGAGGTCGAGCATTCCCGTTGCGTACCCGAGGAGGGGGCTCACCACGGCAAAGACCGTCCGGTACGCGAAGTTTTGCACCGACAAGACGGTCGCGCGGACGTCGGACGCCGTGATCGAGTTCACGATATCGCCGATGAGCGCGGAAAACGCGCCGAAGGCGCTGCGCCCCAGGAGAAGAAACGCCATCGCCCAAAGGGAAACGGTCGATCCCAGCACGAGGTAGCATCCGACGATGAGCGCGGCGATCAGCACGAGGAACAGCCGGTCATCCACCCATTGTTGCGCCCGGTGTGTCATCCTCGCCGCAAACGCGCCACCCACCATCATGATCGCGTGCGCGAGCCCGAAGAGCGCGAGCGGCAGGCCGGCCATGGTTTGGTACGGCTGCGAAAGCCATACGAGGGAAAGGGTGATGGTGCTCAAGACCGCGGACAACGCGATGATGCTGCGAAGCGGGATGTTATGCACGAGGCTCGTTGTGGCGATGCGCCACATCGCCGCGAGGTGGCGGGTGTCGTTCAGCTTATGGCGGCTCGGTTCCCGGAGCGTGAGGACGATAAGCAAGGCGACGGCGAGCGGGAGGACAGTCGCGTAGACCGGGGCGCGAAGGGACACGGTTGCGAGCAAGCCGCCGACGACGCTCAGGACGCCCTGCGCGAGGAAGCTCCAAAACAGTTGATGGCCGACCGTCTTGCGGTAACTGTCGGATTCCCCGAGCTCCAGCAGCGTGTCGTACGTCATCGCTTCGATCGTGCCGGAGTGGCAACTCACGAGGACGGCCATGAGGATGTTCGCGACGAAGAATCCCCAGAATCCCGTGCTGGCGGCGTACATCGCCATTCCGAGAACGCCGAAGAGGGAGCCGAGGACGAGCGTGTTTTTACGTCCCCAACGGTCGGAAAGATAGCCCGACGGGATCTCCAGAACCATGTTGGCGACGGTGAAGACGGCCTGCAGGTAAAACACCTGCGCGAGGTTCAGTCCGTTGGCCAGGTAAAACGGCACGACGACGGGTATGTAGAGCAGCGCCCCGTTGGCCATGAGCACCGCATAGAGTTTCCACACGTTCTGGCGCACGGGAGATGGGGTTCGTTCGGTGTCCATGGCAATAGTCCGACTGTACCCTTTGGTACGGCGGATTGGAATGAATGGTGGGCAATACTGGATTCGAACCAGTGACCTTCACAATGTCAATGTGACGCTCTAACCAACT
>CAZIQM010000026.1:0-16217 GCA_964541635.1 uncultured Candidatus Peribacteria bacterium
CTGGATGAGATCCAGGAACGAGAGGCCGCGGCCGATGTACTTCTTGGCGATGGAGACGACGAGGCGAAGGTTGGCCTCGGCGAGCTGCTGCTTGGCGGAGGCGTCGCCCTTGCGGATGCGGCGCGCGAGTTCCACTTCCTTCTTCGCGTCGATGAGCGGCACGCGGCCGATCTCCGACAGGTACATGCGCACCGAGTCGTTGGAGATTTCGAGCAAGTCGACCTCGCGCTCCTTGCGCTTCTTTTTCTTCTCTTCGTCTTCCTTGCCGCTCGAAGCGATGCCCGCCGTGGCGACCATCTGCATCACGTCGCTGTCGTCGTCTTCGTCGAGCTTCTCCGCCACGCTGCCTTCGTCGGAATCCTCGTCCGTGTCGGCGTCCGAACCTTCGGCCGCTTCCTCGGGCTCGTCGCTCACGATGTCCGCGAGGTCCGTCGTCTTGGCGTCTCCGCCGCCCTTGCTCTTCTTTTCCCAAATGAGCGCGTCCTTCACGTCGATGACCTCGATGCCGAGGTCCGTGAAGAGCACGTAGATTTCGTCGAGGAGATCCACGTCGTCTTCCGCGTTCGGAAGCGCGCCGATGATTTCCTGGTGCGTGACGTAGCGCTGTTCACGACCTTTCTTCACGAGATGGGTGATCGCCTCCGGGAACTTCTTCAAGTCGTCGTCCGACGGCTGCGCGATGAACTTTCGGGGGTGTGAGGCCATAGGGAATGCGTGCGGCGGGCAAACCGCGGGGTGGCGCCAGTGTAGTGCAACCATTAAAGAAGCAAAAGGCCAATCGGATCGTCTCCCCGGGGCGTCCGGCAGCCGAAATCAACCGGCGATCTTCGCGAGCTTCAGGACCTGCTGGTACTGCGTGCGCAGCAGTTCTTCCTCGGCGAGCTTCCCTCCTTTGCGCGCGGCCATCATGTCGCGCGTGATGTCCTGGAGCTTCCGGCGCAACGCTTCGCGGTTGGCGTTCAAACAGTTGCGGCGGATTTCGCGGGCCGCGATGCCGTCGGTCCATCCGGAGAACCCGTTTTCCTCGCAAAAGAGCAACAAAATGCGCGCGCGTTCCTGGACGTCGGGCTCGAGCGCGGAAAAATCGACCTCCCCTCCCTGCGGTATGCGCTTCACAGCTTCGTACAGCGACAGGGCAAGGCCCGCCTCGGGGGCGATCAGCTCGTCCACGAGCGCGCGCTGCGCGGGGTAGAGCATCAGCAAACCCAGCGCGAGCTCGAGCGTGGAATACGGGTTGGATCCGCCGACCACGGGAGCCGCGACCGCGTGGGCGGCCTTGGTTTTGTTCGAGGTCTCGAACGCGTTCAAGTCTTCCTGCATCGCGGTGACGGTCGTCGACATCGCCGCGGCGGCGCGCTCCACCCACACCGCGCGTTCGGTCGCGGAGGGGATCGATTCCAGGAGCGGCAGGAGCTGCGCCAACGCCGTCCGGCGCGCGGCGGGGGACGAGAGATCCGACGCGCGGATCGCGTCGACGACGAGCTCGAGGTACGGCCGGGTTTCGGAGAGCAGCTGCTTGAGCATCTCCGGCGATTCCTGCGCTGCGTCGGCGGGGTCTTTCTGCCCAAGGGTCACGGCGTCGACGATCAGGTCGTTGCGGCTGAGGATGGGGAACGCGCGCTCGGCCGCGGCTTGCCCGGCCTTGTCGCTGTCGAGGCACAGGACCACCGTCTCGACGTAGCGCTTGAGCAGCTTCGCGTGTTCTTCCGTGAGCGCCGTCCCGCACGTGGCGACGACGTGCTTCATGCCCACGCGGTGGCACGCGAGGACGTCGAAGTAGCCTTCGACCACGATGACCTTCTTCGCCTCGCGCATGGCCTCGAGCGCGTGATGCAAGCCGAAGAGCACCGACGATTTGCGGTACAGCGGCGACTCGGCGCCGTTGAGGTACTTCGCGTCGTCGTCGCCCAACGTCCGCCCGCCGAAGCCGATGATCCTCCCCTGCCCGTCGTGGATGGGGAACATCAACCGGTTGCGGAAGCGGTCGTACGGATTGTCGTTCGCCAGGTCCTTCTGGATCGCGAGGCCGCTCAGGACGATTTCCTTGCGACTGAAGCCGGCCTTGAGCAATTGGTCGTACGTGTCGGTGAAGCCCACGGGCGACACGCCGAGCTCGAACGTCGCGATCTCCTCGGGCGTCACGCCGCGCTTCGCGAGGTAGTCGCGCGCGGGAGAGGTCGCGAGCAACTTCTTGAACTGCGTGTTCGCCGTTTCCAAACAATCGCGCAGCCGTTCCTTCTCGTCCTTCGTGGGACCGCCCTTCGGCGCGTCGGGCAGCACGATGCCGACCCGCTCGGCGAGGTCGCGGAGGGCCTGGGGGAAATCGACGTGCTCGATCTGCTGGTAGAACGTGAAGATGTCGCCGCCCTTTTGGCACGGGAAGCAGTACGCGATCCCCTTGTCGGGAGAAACCAAAAAACTCGGGTGCGTGTCGTTGTGGAACGGGCACAACCCGACGTAGTTCCTGCCCTTCTTCTGGAGCTGGGTGTAGGACCGGACGAGCTCCTCGATCGGCAAGCGCGCTTTGATGTCGGCCACGGCGTCCATGGGAGGACCACTATACACCGTTCGGGCTCAGTTGCTTGCGGCGTCCGGCGGGATTTCCGGGGCGCCCTTGATCTCCACGCCCATGCGTTGGTACATGATCTCGACCATCTGTTCCTTCAGTTTGTTGCCCGCGCGGACGTCTTCGCCACACACTTCGTCGGCGATGGAGAAGAGGACCGCTACGCGGTGGAAACCGTGGCGCAAGCTGAGCTCGGCCTTGCTCTTTGGCAACGAGGGTTCGATGCATTCGTCGAGGCTTAAAGTGACCCGGTCGCAATCGGTACGAAACATCTCGTCGACGACACGGACGAACTCGCCGGCGTCGGAGTGCTTCTGCCGGAGGTTGCGGGCGAACGCGCTCGACGACTTCTTAAGCATGCCTTTCGAGAGCACGTTCGCGAGGGCGATCTCCGTTTGGACAGCCTTGCGCTCATTCGCAACGAACTGCGCGTGCGTTTCCTTCTTGCCACCCAGTTCGGCGTACGACTTGAGGATGCACGCCTGCTTCGCGAAGGTCAGGGCTGCCCATCGGTACGAAATGTCGTCGTTCAGGATACGCATCAAGGGCATGCCGTTCGTCGCATGGTCGGTGGTATGCGTGTACTGGTCGGCGGACGTGCGCTGGTCGAGGACGATCGCGCCTGAAATAGGTCCGGAGTGGCCTTCGTACGCGTGAATGCCGTTACCCTGCATCGTGGCCCACAAGCACGTAGGAAGGAACTTCCGAAGTTCGTCGATCATCATGCACTCTTCGTCCGTCATGAGCTCGAAGTCCATGACAGCGTGCTTTTCCAGTACCGTCTGGAGGGCGTTGTCATAGAGCCTCTTCGTGTCGGAAATCGACAATTGCTTATGATCCATTTCGTAGAGGACGCGATCGAGGTTCACGGATTGCAAACGGATGAGGAGTGCGTTCTTCACCAAGGCCGCGCGGTCCGACAAGCGCCGGACCTCCGCCCCGGTCGTACGCTTCGCGACGGCGTCCATGACGTTCGTCATGGGCGACGTGACCACCATGAACGAATCGTACGACTGCACGTAGCGTCGACCGTCTTTTTCGGGCGTGTACACCTCGGCCGATTCGACCTCACCCCACAGCGTAGCGCCGAGGAATTTCGCGCGCGTATCGGTGACGGCCCTCGTGATCGATTCGCGCACCGCGAACCACGAAGCGTCGCCGTCTTCCGTGACGAGTCCGCTGGCTTTCTTGATCACGCGCACGCGTTTGCCGTCTTCTTCAGGCAACCAAAACGCGAATTTGCCCGGCGCCATCTTCTCCTCAGGCTCCAATTTCGCCTCCGGCGGGAGGGAGTCCTTCACAAAATCTCCGAAGTTGTTGACGGATTGCATAGTATGCACAATTTACTATATTTTATATATTTGTCAATTACGACTGCTGGATCATTAAACGGGGGAGATTGTTCTTCAAAATGCCTTCTTTGGCCAATCCCCGACCGATGCAGCGCCCCTCGGCCATGAGGAGCATGTCGCCGCGGAGCGCCGGATCGCACGTCGTGTCCTTGCCGTTGAGGATGTCCTCCAGCTGCCCCGCGTCGAGCGTCAGCGTGCCTTTCGTCGCTTCGTGGCCGCGGAGCGTCGCGGTCTCGTGTGCGATGCGCACGCGTCCGTCCTTGAGCAGTTTCGCGAACGGGAGCCCGATCGAGAAGTCCTGCACCGGCAGTTTGAAATCCGAAACGCCGTAGGTCGTGAGCAGCACGTTCTCCCCGAGCTGGTAGAGGGTCTCCCCGTCGTGCAGCACGGGCGTGCCGTAGATCTCGGTGAAGAGCTCCATCGCCTCCTTGATGCGGCGGGGCGGCATGTGTTCTTCCTGCGGCTTGATCCACTCCATGTCCTCGGGATCCTTTGTCGGGGCGCGCTTCTTGAACACGACCGAGAAAAACCCTTCGGTATCGAGCGTCTGCGGCCACAGGCGGACCATCGGGTGCGCCGCGTCGGGATCGATCGATTGCTGCACGACAATCGAATCCTCGATCGGCTGCGCGGCCCACTCCCCTTCCGGCCGTTCGACCGTCACGCGGTCGCCGAAGGTTTTCAAGACCTGCAGCACGACCCCTTCGTTCTCCTCGGGCGTGAGCGTGCACGTGCTGTAGACCACCGTGCCGCCGACCTTCGCCGCGTGGATCGCGGCTTCCAGCAACTGCACCTGGAGGCGCGCCATCTTCTCGATGTTCTCGAGGCCGCAATACTCGAGCGCGTCGCTGTCCTTGCGCACGGTGCCCTGCGCGGTGCACGGCGCGTCGCACAGCACGCGGTCGAACCGCTCGGTCATGTGCTTCGCGAACCACTGCCCGACCTTCTTCGTGATCACGACGTTCGTCGCGCCGAGGCGGTGGACGTTGGACTTCAAGGTCCACAGGCGGTTTTCCTGCACGTCGTTGGCGACGACCACTCCCCTGCCACCGAGCTGGGCCGCGACCTGGGTCGTTTTGCTGCCGGGCGCCGCGCTCATGTCGAGGATCGATTCGCCGGGACGCGCCCCGAGCAACGCGGGCGGCAGCATCGACGCGGCTTCCTGCATGTAGAAACACCCGACCTGGTGGAGCAAGTCGCGGCCGAGGGCCTTCGAGCGGTCCTCGCGTTCGATGAAAAACCCTTCCGGGCACCACGGCACGGGCGAGACATCCCATCCCCTGCCCTTCGCCGCGGCGACGAAGTCCTCCACCGACATTTTCAGCGTGTTCACGCGCAGCGACTTCCTCAAAGGTTTGGCGCTGATGTCCTTCAGCGCGGCGAGGTCCGTCCACGCGGCATACCGCTCGAACGACGAGAAATCGATGGCCGGTGACGTGCGAACCCTGTTCACGCCGCCAGCATACAGCGTTTTGGTCGCTTTTATGAGCCGATTTCGCCATCACTTGCCACATGTAGGAAACGTCCTACGATAGCAGGTATGCAACACGCTCCGACGACTCTCGAACGGATCATCTACGCCAACGAAGGACTCACTCCCCCTGCCGATATCTTCGCGTCGCTGAACGCCGCAACCGAGCGCGATCGTCATGTGGATTTGCTCGAAACCGAAAAAATGATCACGCGACGCGTCCAAGCGATGCTGAAGTACGTGTTCGGCGTCTGTCAAAAAGAGCCCGAGAAAAAACCGACCGCTGAGAAAGCGACGAAAAAAATCGAACTGATCGTCGCGAGGAATGTCTCAGAAATCGCCGATCCCCAATTGTTGATTGAGGAAACGGCGCTCGACGACATGTACCAACCGGACGTCGCCGAAGCGCTTATCAGCATGGAGGAAGCGCTGCACGAGAAAAGAGACGAAGCGAAACCGGCCTCCGGAAAAAGTACGTTGCGTGAGTTGATGGCGCACCGTTCGGAATTGGTACGCAAAGCCGCCTGATGGCACGCGAAGGGCACCATGCGACGGCGCCGGAACTGATGGAAGCTTCCTGGGAGAGGCGCGATGCGCCGAGGGACGTCCGTTTGACCGAAGCCGAGCGGATGGCTGAAGCGCGGGTCCAGCAAATCGTCACCTTCGTGCGCCGGCTTGCCCAGCAGTCCCGGGGCATGCAGGCGGTCCTTGCCGCGATGGCCGGCGAGCAATACGACCAAGAGCTGCTCGAAGCGAACATCGCGCAGATCGTCGCCGGGAACGGCCCGGAACTGGACACCTTCGTGCACATCGAACGTTCGCTGGGTGAGCACGTGAACGCCCACGACGACCTGTCGCGCCTGCGCTCGATGATCGAGCTCCTGCGCTCGGCGCACTGAGCCGTCAGATCACGAAGCTCACGAGCTTCCCGGGGACGTAGATCTCCTTCTTGAGCGTCTGTCCCTCCAGGAATTTCTTCACGTTCTCGACGCCCTTCGCGGCGGCGATGATATCGTCCTTCGAGGCGCTCGACGCCACGACGACGTCGCCGCGAAGGCGGCCGTTCACTTGGATGGCGATCGTGAGTTCGTCCGCGACGAGGAGCGCGGGGTCGAAGGTCGGCCACGACTGGTCGACGACGAAGCCGCCGCCACCCATCGCTTCCCACAATTCGTCGGCGAGGTGCGGAGCGAGCGGGGCGAGGAGCAGCACGTACGTCTTCGCGGTGTCCTCGGACGCGCCTCCCGCTGCCTCGATGGCGTTGAGGCATTCCATGAGCGCGCTGATGGCGGTGTTGAACTGCAATTTTTCGACGGACTCGGTCACGCGCTTGATGGCGACGTGCAAAGCCTGTTCTACTTTTTTGTTCGTTTCTTTTCCCTTCTGCAAGGGCTGGGTGAAAATCTTATGCACGCGTTGCACGAACCGGTCAACCCCCTTGATGCCGCTGTCGCTCCAGTCGCCGCCGTCGGTGAACGGCCCCATGAACATGAGGTACATCCGGAAGACGTCGGCCCCGTGGCGGTCGACGAACTCGTCGGGCGACACGGTGTTGCCCTTCGACGTGCTCATCTTCGCGCCCTGGTTGGTCACGAGTCCTTGGTGCACGAGACGACGGAACGGTTCGTCATGCGACACGAATCCGAAATCCTTCAGCGCCATCATCACGAAACGCGCGTAGATGAGGTGCATGCACGCGTGCTCGGGACCGCCGATGTACATGCCGACCGGCATCCAGTGCTTCTCGACGGTCGGGTCAACGAGTTTCTGTCCGTCGCCTTCGGCGAGGTAGCGCAGGTAGTAGAAGCTGCTGCACACGAAGGTATCCATCGTGTCGTACTCCGGCTCCCAGCCTTTGCCGAAGATCGCCTCGGTGCGCTCCTTGAACTCCGCGCTCTGGCGCAGGGGCGATTCGCCGGTGGGCTTGAACTCGACGTCGGTCGGCAACAACCACGGCAAATGCTTTTCCGGGATCGGGTGGGCGTTCCCCTGCGGGTCGTAGACGACCGGGATCGGCGCGCCCCAGTAGCGTTGGCGGCTCAAGAGCCAGTCCTTCAGGCGGTACTGCGTCATGCCCCGGCCCTTCTCCTCGTCCTCGAGCCACGCGACCATTTTTTTCTTCGCTTCGGCCGTCGCGAGTCCGTCGAGGAAATCGGAATTGACCGCGGTTCCCTCGCCGCCGAAAGGCAGGCCCTCGTCCCCGCGCACGACTTCCTTCATCGGGAGTCCGTGGACCTTCGAGAATTCGAAGTCGCGTTCGTCATGGGCGGGCACGGCCATCACCGCGCCCGTGCCGTAACTGGCGAGGACGTAATCCGCCACCCAGATCGGCAGTTTCTCGCCCGTGATCGGATGGATCGCGAACGCGCCCGTCGGCTTGCCGCCCTTGTCCTTGTTCAGGTCCGTGCGCTGGAGTTCCGTCTTCTTCGCCACCTCTTTGCGGTACGCCTCGACCGCGCCCCAGTGGTCCTTCGGCGTGATTTTCTCGACGAGCGGGTGTTCCGGGGCGAGGACGACGTACGTGACGCCGAAGAGCGTGTCGCAGCGCGTGGTGAACACCGTGATCTTCTCCGGATGGCCGTCGATCTCGAAATGGATCTCCGCGCCGTGGCTGCGCCCGATCCAGTTGCGCTGCATGGCCTTCGTTTTCTCCGGCCAGTCGAGCCCGTCGAGGTTGTCGATCAGCGCGTCGGCGTAGTTGGTGATCTTCCAGAACCACTGCGTCAAAGGTTTCTGAATCACCTGAGTTCCACAACGCTCGCATGTGCCGTCCTGGCACTGTTCGCGCGCGAGCACCGTTTGGTCCTTGGGGCACCAGTTCACGTTCGCGAGGCGGCGTTCGGCGATGCCGTGTTTGAGCATTTGGAGGAAGAGCCACTGCGTCCAACGGTAATAGGAGGGGTCGGTCGTGCAGACCGTCTTGTCCCAGTCGTACATGCAGCCGAGGCGCGTGAGCTGGCCGATCATGTTCTCCACGTTCTTGGCGGTCGACTGCGCCGGCGGGATCCCCGTCTTGATCGCGTAGTTCTCCGCGGGAAGGCCGAACGCGTCGAAGCCCATGGGCTCGAACACGTCGTGCCCCTTCATGCGCATGTAGCGGCCGAAGCTGTCGGCCGGGGCGTAGTTGTACCAGTGCCCCACGTGCAATTTGTCCCCGGACGGATACGGGAACATCACGAGATTGTAGAAAGGCTTCTTCGCTTTCGTCAGGTCCGTCTTGTGGACGCCCGCTTCCGCCCATTTCGCGCGCCACTTGGCCTCCGTCGATGTTGGATCATAGGAATATTCCGGCATGGCGGCAGTGTAGCGCCACGGCGACCACGGCGGGAGCCTTTATGCGGTCGGGCCGTCGTCGTGCGTCATGTCTTTCCGGTCGACCACGGCGATCTCGCGAACAAGGCTTCGAAGCGAACCGCGCGTGATGTCGAGGGCGCTGGCCGCGGCCGATTGGTTGTCACCGTTGCGCCGGAGGACCTCTTCCGCCAGGGAACCCTGGATGACGCGCACGACGGTCGACATGTCCCGGGGCAGCGCGGTCTTCGAATCCTTGATCCGCAGAGGCACCTCGATCTGCATGACGCCTTCGTGGTCGGCCTCGGGCGGGTAATGGATCACCATCTCGCCGCCGAGGAGCGCCATGGTCTTGCCGATGCGATGGCGCATGGAACTGATGGACGACGGCACCGGGCTGTCGGACCACGCGACGTGTTGCGCATCGATCGTGACCGAACCGGACGGCGTCTGGGCCTCGGCCTGGAGGTAAGCGCGTTCGATGTGCAGCTGGAGCCCGCGCACGTTGCCGGCGTACTTCGTTTCGACGAACAGGCGTTTCGCCGCGGCCGTGAGGCGCACGCCCGCCCGCGCGTCGGGGATGTGCTGCGAAAGGTACTCCACGAGTGCGTTCTTGTGTTCGACCGAGCGCTCTTCCAGCGTCGGAAGGACGATCTGCGTCGCGATGATGCGCTGGTAGAGGTCGCTGCGGAACGCGTCGTTTTCGATGAGGTCTTCGAGCGGCCGGCGCGTGGCGCAGACGACGCGTCCGTTGTATTTCGTCGCGGCGCCCGAATGGCCCACGGGGCGGAAGGACCGCTCCTGCAGGACGCGCAACAGCTTGGCCTGCTGGGCTTTCGGCATATCCCCGATCTCGTCGAGGAAGAGCGTGCCGCCCTCGGCCACGACGCCGAACGCGCCCGTGTGGTTGTCGATCGCGCTCGTGAAGGCACCCTTCCTGTGCCCGAAGAGCTCGCTCTCGAACACGCCGTCGCTCACGCTGGCGCAGTTCATGTCAAAGAAGGGCATGTCTTTGCCTTTGCCGTTGTACTTCAACGCGTGCATCGCCCGCGCCGCGGGTTCCTTCCCCGCGCCCGTCTCGCCGCGGATGAGCACCGTGCGGTTGCTGCCGGCGTAGATCTTCATCTGGTGGAACGCCATGAGCATGGCGTCGTCCCCCTCGACCACGAAGCCGAGCGACCGAGCCTCGTTGGCGAGGGCTTCTTTCCGCTCGGCGGAGAGCTCCGCGGAAGCTTGGTCGCCGCTCGATTCCTGCAGCAAATGGAGGGCTGGCTGGTTCATTGGGGCGGCATTCTAGGCCCGCCATTTCCCAGCGCAAGACCCCGTTTTCCCCTACACTCTGCGGGTCATGGCCAAATTGCCCACCGTCGCCATCATCGGCCGCCCCAACACGGGGAAGTCCACGCTCTTCAACAGGCTCGTGGGCAAGCGCCGCGCGATCGTGAGCGACGTGGCCGGCACCACCCGCGACCACGTGAGCTTCCGGGTGATCGGCGACGAAGTCGATTACCTGCTGCTCGACACGGGCGGCATCGGGGGCGGATCGGAAGACCATGTCCTCGAAGAGGACGTCGCGTCGCAATCCGAAATCGCGTTGCAAGCGGCGGACCTCATCCTCTTCACGGTGAACGGAAAGGAAGACCTGACGGCGAGCGACCTCACCGTGGCGGACATCCTTCGCAAGAAGCGCAAGCGCCACGTGCCCGTCATCATCGTGCTCACGAAGTGCGACGATTGGAACACGGCGCAGGAAGACTTGGCGCGCGCGTACGAGTTGAACCTGGGGGACGACATCATCGGCGTGAGCGCCGCCCACCGCATCGGCACCGACGAACTCGCGGAAAAGATCGAAGCGCAGCTCAAGAAGCAGCACTTCGGCAAAGTCGTGGACGAAGGCGCCGAACGCCCCCCGCGCATCGCCATCATCGGCAAACCGAACGTCGGCAAAAGCTCGCTCGTGAACGCCTTCATCAGCGACGCCCAACGAGACCTCTCCTCGCGCATCGTCTCGGACATCCCGGGCACCACGCGCGACAGCTCCGATTCGATCGTGCGCCACGAAGGCAAGGAATACGTGTTCGTGGACACGGCGGGACTCCGCCGTAAATCGAAAACCGAAGGCGAAATCGACATCGTGAGCAGCCTCAAGAGCATCCAGGCGATGCAGGACTCCGACGTCGTGGTCCTCGTGATCGCCGCGCCCGACCTGGTGAGCAAACAGGAGCAGCGCATCGCCGCCATGGCGATCGAAGCGGGCAAGGCGCTCGTGATCCTCGTGAACAAGGCCGACCTCCTGAGCGTCGAGGAGCGCGCGGAGAAAGAATCCGAAATCCGCATCCATCTGCGCTTCTGCCTCTACGCCCCGATCCTCTTCGTTTCCGCGACGACGCGCGTCGGACTGCCGAAAATTTTCCCGTTGCTCGACAGCGTCGCCCGCAACCGCCTGCGCCGCATCCCGACGAAGGAGCTGCTGCGCTGGTTCGAGAACCTGGCGCAGAAATCGCCGGGGTCGATCTACAAGAGCAAGTTCGTCATCCAGGCGAAGGAGGTGCCCCCGACGTTCGTCCTGTTCTGCAAAAAGAAATCCAACATCCGCGAGTCGGACCTGCGGTTCCTCGAAAACTCCATGCGCGCGACGTTCGCGTTCGAAGGAACCCCCGTCCGCTGGACCGCGAAGGTCGAGGACAAGGAGGACTGACGGCGATTCTCACCCGGGAATGCCGTGCTGCGTGACGCGGGCGTCTTTCACGAGCGGCAGCGGGAAGGCGCGGATGGCGGCTTCGAGTTTGTCGAGCAGCGCGACCGCGTCGTCGTCGAAGACGATGTTCGGCGGGATCTCGCGTTTGCAGAGCTCCTCCACGACGTGGGGGATGCTGTTCGAAATGCCGCCCGAGTTCGTGATGATGCCGATGGGACGACCTTCGTCGTAGGCGATCGTGAATTCGTTCAGCGTGCCGATGCCGCCGCCGACGATCACCACCCCGTCCGCCGAGCGGATGTTGATGATGTCGCGCTCCATGAAGCCCATGCCCGTGTAGATGAGCAGGTCGTGGTCGTGGGGCGAGAGGTATTCGTGGACGTGCTGGTACTCCGAGAACGCGGGCGACACGCCGACCGTGAAACCGCCGGCGGCCTGGGCCGCGAGGAGCGCGTCGTTCGGCAAGCCGGGGCACGCGCCGTTGATGAAAATGTGCCCGCGCCGCGCGATCTCCGCGCCGACCTGCGCCGCCTTTTGGCGTGCGACGGGATCTTCCGTCTGGGGACCCGACGCCGAGCCCATGACGCCGATTTTGAGCCGGTGGAAGTGGTTGCTGGCGTCCGGGAGGACCATGGTTTCGGTGTGAGATTCTATCTCCCCATTATACCAAATTTCCCTTCAGGATGCCATTTACGCGAAAAGCTTACCTATCGGGATAAAGGTCGCCCTTCACGCGGGCGTACCACTCGGATTCGTCCGGTTCGAAGTCGGGCTTCTTCCCTTGCTTCTTGGCCCTGTCGATCAAGGTCGTGCGCAGTGCGTCGTAACGATCGAATTCGCGCGTGGCGGAGGATTGCTTCCGGGTGTAATCGAGACCGATGGCCTGCATGTCCCGTTCCATGTCGCTGTAGATGAATTGCACTTGCTGCGGGTCTACCGTCCCGTCCGGCGTGCGCAGGTTTGCGACGGAATAGTGCAAACGATAGGGGTTTTCGTCTCGCCCCGGCGCTTCCTTCCCCTCGTAGCGCATGCGCTCCTTCTTCGTGGCTTCCCAGGTGAAGTCGCTCCAGAACTTTACCTTTTCCGCGGCACCCTCGTAATCGCCTTTTTCCATGAGCGCACGAAGGTCTTCCCTCGCCTCCGCAAGGCCGTCGACCCACGAAGCGCCGAGTCGCGCGAAGAAAAGGTGCGTGTCGATCTGCGGGCGAAGGGTTTTCATTTCCGCACGAAGACGGATGTCGGGCGAGTTTTGCAGGACATGACGATCGAGGATTTCCCGGGAGGGATAGACTTTCGCTGACACGATGCGTGCGTCCACCGGCTTGCCGTCGGCTCCGATCACTCCCCGTTCGTACGACAACTTCATGCCGTCTTTCAACGGAACCTCGTTCTTGGCGTCCCAGTACGCCTTCGGAAAAACCTGCTCGCCGTTCGGCAACACAACCCCCAGATCGCCGTCTTTCAGCATGTCGTCCGTCATCGATATGATGCCGTCGTTGCCTTTGGCGCCGAGCCAGTCCGTAAAATCCTTCCACGATTCGTAGGCGAACTTGCCGTTTTTTTCCTCCGGATGCTTGGGCTCGGGAGCCATCGACGGCGTTTCCCCGCCGGCAAAACGAAGCAGCCGGTTTTCGAAGAATCCCACCTGTTGTGTGTGTTTCATATTTAATATTATTATAACATATTTACTTGATTCTATCAATTACCCGCATTAACGCAGGTATTTCGCCCGATTGGCGTTGTGTTCGTCGTTGGTCGTCGCATAGTGAATCTTTCCGTCCGTGCCGTGCAAATAGTAGAAGTAGGGCGTGGTTTCGGGGTGCAGCGCCGCTTTGATGCTGGCGAGGCCCGGGTTGGCGATGGGCCCCGGAGGAAGTCCCTGCTTTGCGCGGATGTTGTAGGGCGAATCGACGTCGAGGTCGGCGTTCGTCAGCGGCTCCGTACGCTTGCCGACGGCGTACCGCACGGACGCGTCGACGCCGAGGATCATCCCCACGTCGAGGCGCTTCCAGAGGATGCCGGCGATGGTCGGGCGCTCGGAATCCCCCGCCGCTTCTTTCTCGACGAGCGATGCCATCGTGACGACGTCGTGGAGCGGCTTCTTGGAGGCCGCGACGTCGTCCTTCAGGCCGACGACGACTTTCGCCTGGAACGTCGTGAGCAACCGCGAGAGGAACGCGTCGGGATCGCTCCCCTCCCCGCCCACGAAGTACGTGTCGGGGTAGAGATAGCCTTCAATGCGTCCGCCCGGCGCGTCGGCGAGGACGGTGGCCCGCTTGTCCGAGGGAAGGAACGAAAATTCCGCGAAATCGCACGTCTTCGCGCACGCGATAATGGCGCCCGTCGCCGTGAATCCCTTCTCCGCCATGAGGCGGTCGATGTCGGCCACCGTGAAGCCCTCCGGGATGGTCACGCTCACTTCGCCGGGAGCGCCTCCCGTGAGGACCGCCAGGATGTCGTCGACGGACATCGATTCCCGGAACACGTAGCTGCCGGCGCGCAGCAGGCTCGCTTTGCCCGTCAGGCGGACGCGGATGGCGAACGCCCACGTGGAGCGGATGACGTCCTTCCTTTTGAGTTCCGCCGCGATGTAGCCGAGCGGGGCGCCGCCCGGGATGGTGACCGTCACGGGCGCGTCGGACGACGCGTCGACGGGCGACAGCGCGTGCCTATACCACCCGAACGCGATCACGGCGACGATGACGACCGTCACGATCGACCGGACGTACTTCCGCTGTCGGCGGCGCTTCGCGCCGAAGGTGCTGCGTTCGAAATCCATGGACCACGAGGGTACCACGAGCCGCCGCCGCGATCAGCCGGAATTCCGGATCACTCGGCGCCGCCGCCCGTCGGGAAACCCATCTGGCCCATGACGCCCTGCATCCGCTCGGCGGCCACGACCTGGGCTTTCTTGAGCGCGCGGTTCGAGGCGTCCTTGAACAGGGCCGCGACCTTGTCGAGCGGCACGGACGGATCGACCGTGACGTCGACGATTTCCATCTCGCCGTCCACGACGACCTTCACGCCCTGGGCTTCGGCTTCGACGTGCACGTTCTTCAACTCCTTCTTCACGCGTTTGGCTTCGCGCTGGAGTTTGAACATGTCTTTCATCTGCGAGAACGAGGTCATGGGAGGAGGCGGAACGTTGCCCGTAGTGTAGCGCGTGGGTACACTCGCGGCCATGGCCCTGTCCGACAAGAAAATCCTGGAATGCATGAAGGAGGGATCCGTGGTAATCGCCCCCTTCGAGCGCGAAAACCTGGCGACGTCGAGCTACGACGTCACGCTGGGCGAATGGTTCTACGTGGAACGCCACCCCAAGCACTTCGAGAACGTGTTTAACATCTACAGCAAGACGCACCTCGACCGCGTGTGGGGCACGGAACCCAAGAAGGCCCAGAAGGCGAAGGAGATCTTCAAGAAGTACGACATCGAATGGGAAGGCATCGATCCCGACGACAAGGTCATCCTCATGGCCCCGGGCGAAACGATCCTCGGCCACACGAACGAGTTCATCGGCGGCCGCGACCACGTCACGACCATGATGAAAGCCCGTTCCTCGATGGGCCGGAGCTTCATCTCCGTCTGCAAGTGCGCGGGGTGGGGAGACGTCGGCTACGTGAACCGCTGGACGATGGAAATCCAGAACACGTCGAGCCGCTACTACATCCCCCTCGTGGTCGGGCGGCGCATCGCGCAGATCATCTTCTTCGAAACCGGCCCCATCGCCGGCAAGGATTACGCCGCGGGCGGCAAATACCAGACCGGGCGCACGCTCGCGGAGCTCAAGAAGAACTGGAAACCCGAGATGATGCTCCCCCGCCTCTGGCAGGACCGCGACATCGAGAAAAAGCCGAGGAAGCCCTCGCAGCGCTGAGCGTCACTGCTGCCCTTGCGGCGGCGTTTGCGGGCCGCGCTCGATGCCGATGCGGTCCTCGATTTCCATGTCGACGAACCTCTTCTTGCGGCCGTACTTCATGCGGCTGTACTCCTTGACCAGCGTCGAGAGCTTGGGGTTCTTGCCCGTTTCGTCCCAGATGGTGCCCATGCTGAACGGTCGCGAGGTCGTGTTGTTGATGTTCAGCTTCGAGTAGCAGTGGAAGTTCGGGATGCCGATGACGTCCTGCTCGCTGAGCACGGGCGCCATTTCCTTCGCCATGTACTCCGCGTCTTCGGCGCCGATCTTGAAGCTCATGATCGTGCCGACGTTACCGAACACGGCGTCGCGGATCTTATTGCTCGAATCCTCGTAGGCCCCGGTCTTGCCCGACAGCTGGCCGATGTACTGGTGGGCCATGATGAGCGCCAGTTCGTACTTGCGGGCCTCGGACAGGATGGTCGCGAAGGCGTCGGTGATGAAGTTCTGGAACTCGTCGACGTACAGGTAGAAGCGGCGGCGTTGGTCCTGCGGGATCTCGGCGCGCCCGAGGGCGGCCATGTTCACCTTGTTCACGAAGATGAGGCCGAGCAGCTGCGCGTTGATGTCGCCGATCTTGCCCTTCGAAAGGTTCACCAGGAGGATCTTGCCCTCGTCCATGACGTGGCGGATGTCGAACGCGCTCTTCGGCTGTCCGATGATGTTGCGCATCGTGGAGTTGGTCACGAACGGACCGAACTTCGCCGAGAAGTACGGGATCATTTCTTCCTTCTCGCGGGCGCCCGTCTTCGCGATTTCGTGCTCCCAGAAGCTCCGCACCACGAGGTTCTTGCACTTGCTGACCTTGTAGCGCTGGAACTCGTCGTCCACGAAGAGGCGGGGAACGTCGATGAGCGTCGCGCCTTCGTCCTCGTCGTCCATGAGCGTGAGGCAGCCGTTGCGGAAGTAGTGCTGAATGCGCG
>CAZIQM010000027.1:0-16183 GCA_964541635.1 uncultured Candidatus Peribacteria bacterium
TCGGTGAACGGCGCGGGAGGTCCGGGGAAGGCCGGAGCCTCGGCCTTGATGCCGCCGACCAAGTGGCGGAACCGCCGCGAGAGCACTTCCTTCAGCGATTGATAATCGTCGATGTCCCCTTCCCTCAGCGTGCGGATGGTGAAATTGCGGTAGTGGTCGTTGCGCGGTTTGCCGTCGACCGCCACGACCATGCTCCCCACGGTCTCCGTGCCGCCGAGGTGCGAAATGTCGTACCCCTCGATGCGCGCGGGAGGCGCGGGCAATTTCACCAACGCCTGGAGGGCCGCCAACGCTTCCACCGTGTTGCGGGCGTCGGCTTCCCACGACGCCTCCGCCTTCAACGCCTTCTCCTGCGCGTTGCGTTCGGCCAGCGAAAGGAGCTGCGACTTCGTCCCGCGCTCGGGAACCGTCACCTTCACCTTCTTGCCGCGGCGTTGGCCGAGCAATTCCTCGAGGGCGGTGCGGCTGGGGAAGTCGCCACCAACCAGGACGATCTCAGGCACGTCGGGCGACGCTTCGTAATACTGCGGGAGCAATTGTTCCAAGGCCTCCCCGAGGTCCGCCGCGCGCCCCATGAGCGAGAACGATTCCTCGCCGATCAATTTGCCGCGGCGTTTCTTGAGCAAGACGGCGTGCACGGCGCCCGAGAGCAGCGCGACGCCGAAGACATCGACGTCCTCGCCCGAGGTATCGGAGACGATTTGGCGCTCGGCCATGGTTTCGAGCGACTGGAGCGCGTCGCGGAAGTGGGACGCCCGTTCGAACTGCTTGAGCGAGGCGGCCTGTGCCATGAGCGATCGCGCGCGTTCGATGAGCGGCGCGTAATCGCCCTTGAAGTACGCGACCAAGCGCTCGATGCGCGACAGGTATTCCGCCGCATCGATCTTCCCGGCGCACACCCCGCAGCATTGGCCGATCTGTTCGTCGAGGCACGGGCGCAGCTTCGAGGGATCTCCTCCCCTATTAAGGAGGGCGAGCGACTCCTTGCACGCGCGGTAGCCGACGAGGTCCTGCACCATGTCGAGCGCGCGGCGCGTATCCATCGCGCGCAGGTGCGGTCCGAAGTAGAGCGCGCCGTCGTCCTCCATCTGCCGGACGATATCGACCGTCGGGTACGGATCCTTCACCGTCACCTTCACGTACACGTAGTTCTTGTCGTCCTTCATCAGGACGTTGTACTTGGGACGGAACTCCTTGATGAGGTTCGTTTCGAGGACGAGGGCTTCGAGCTCGCTCGTGACGACGGTCCAGTCGACGTTGCGCACGCGCTCGATGAGCGAGAGCTTCCACGGCCCGAGGTCCTTGCTGGGTTTCGCCGCCACGTAGCTCTTCAGGCGGGCCCGCAGGTTCTTGGCCTTGCCCACGTAGAGCACCGTTCCGTCGTCATCCAACCATCGGTAGACGCCCGGGCCGGTCGGGGCCTTGGCGCACCGGGCACGGAGCTGTTTCATGGGATCGACCGGTGCGGCTGCGTTTTTCGTGGTCACGGAAGCCATTCTACCCCGTGGGACCCCCAACCGAACACCGTGGCCGCCGAAGAGGCCAATTCGCTTGCAAAGGCCCCTTGACCCCCTTACACTCCCCCGGCTTATGGATATGGTCCGCCTTTCGACGGCTTCCCGGGACTCGAGCGTCACGTCGCGCCAAGCGCGCCGCGGCGGCCAGGTGCCGTGCGTCGTCTACGGCAACAACGTGGAGAACGAATCGTTCCAGTGCGAGGTCGTCGCCCTGACGAAGGCCTACACGAAAGCCGGAGAAAGCACGCTCGTCGAGCTCGACGTCAACGGCAAGAAACTGCCCGTCCTGTTCCACGAGGTCGCGTTCGACCCGATGACGGACCTCATCTCCCACGTCGACTTCTACGCCGTGGACATGAACAAGGAGGTCGAGACCGACGTCGCCATCCACTTCGAGGACGACGCGCCGGCCGTGAAGGAAGGCGGCATCCTCGTGACGACCCTCGACGCCGTCACGGTCCGCTGCTTGCCGAAGAACCTGCCCCACAACCTGCCCGTCAGCCTCTCCTCGCTCGTCGCGATGGATTCGCAGCTCACGGTCGCCGCCATCAAGGCCCCGGCGGGCGTCACGATCCTCGCCGAACCCGACACGGTGGTCGCCCTCATCCAGGAGCCCCGTCCGGAGGAAGTCGTGGAAGCCGCCCCGGCAGCCGATGCCGCTGCCGCGACCGCGGAAGGAGCCCCGGCCGCCGAAGGCGCCGCGGACGGAGAGAAGAAGGAGTAATCGTTCAGGAAGCTTTCTTCCTCGTGACGCGTTTCTTTTTCGTGGGTGCCTGGGGCTCGCGCAGGAACTGCGGCAGGATGAGCGGCTCCTTGAGGTCTTCCATCGCGTCCAGGAGCGGAAGGTCCTCGACGGCGATTTTGCCGACGTAGAGGAGGCGCATGTTCCCGCCGCCCAGCAGGAACTGCTCGATCGCGCGCTGCCCGCGGAAGTACACGACGCCTTTGGTGAAGGCACCCGCCTCAGCGGTGTGCGAAAGGCCGCGCTTGAAATCGAACGCTTTCTGCAACGCCTTCTCGGGACGGTACCTGAGCTCCCCTTCCAGGTACGCGAGCGTCTCGGAGAACGAATGCCCGAGCGCGTACTCCAATCCCAGGAGCGACCGCGCCGATCCGAGGCGCTTCTCGTGGTGCGTCGAAAGCACGCGGTTCTGGTTCACGATGGCCATGCCTTCCTGCGTGTCCAGGTAGTTGGCGGTGCCCCTCCGGAAGATCTCGTAGGGTTGATGCGATCTCGTGCGCGATGAGCGCTTGGACGTGTTCCGGCGAGAACGCCGCCCCCTTGCGGACGTACACCTTCCCCCCGCCCACCGTGCAATCCGCCACGAGGCGCGGGCTCACCTCCACGCGCCAGTCGTGCAAACCATAGCGCTGCAACACCTCGTCGAACTTCGCCGCGGCCTGCTCCGCGGATATCATGTCCTCTTCGGGAAGCGGGAGATCGCTCGCCGTCTGGCCCGCGAGGAACGATGCCGCGGCGGTCAGCAGCACGGAACTGGGCGCCCCGAACAGCGCGCGCGAGGCGTCGGAGAAGGCGCGGGCCTTGCCGCGCGCGCGGAGCAGCGACACGCGCTGCAGGAGCTCGACGCGCTTCTTCCCCAGTAGCGTGCCGATCGGCGATTCGTCCGGCGTGAGCTCCAGGAGGCGCGATTCCGTGGCGTCGAGGTCTACCTCGAGGGGCGCGTACTGGAGGATGGGATCGTAGCGTCGGTCGATGCGGGCGCGCTCCCGCTCCTCGTTGAGGTTCGTCGGTTTCAGGAGCTTGATGAGCATGAGCGACTCGTCGATCTGCGCCAACGTGCGGTCGATGGCGCGCATGTTGTCGCGGACGGACGCCGCGTGCGCGGTCGGGACCGGCGCGGCGCGGACGGGATCGATGAGGAAACCGGCGAGTTCGCGGCGGCCGATGACGGCGCGGTACGGCGCGGGGATCTCGGCCGACGCGTGGACGACCGTGGTGATCTTTTTGCCGCCGAGCGTGAACTTCACGCGGTAGGTGCCGTCGCCGTCGTCCACGGGATCCGCCAGGCCTTCGTCGGCGAGCTCGCGGAGCAGGCCCGCTTGGAAACGCGTGCGCTCCTCCTGCGGGGCGATGAACGCGTGCACGTCGGCGGTGGCTTCCCCGCTCGACAAACGGATGGTCTCGCTCGTGCCCAGGACGGGGCGCTCGACTTCTTCCGCGTGCCCCTCTTTCCTCTCGCCGAAGAGGTCCTGCGCGATGCGCACGCCGCGTTCGGGCGTGGCCACCTTCAGCCCCTGCACGCGCTCGAGGCGCGACCGGAGGGGCGCGAGGTTGGCCACCTGCACCATGAGGCCCGCGCGGGCGTTCACCTCCAGGAGCACCGGCCCTTGCTCGGCGTCGAGCGTGAGGTCCACGGCCAGGTAGCCGATGTTGGTGATGTACTGGATGCGCGACGCGATGAGGAGCATCTCGTCCCACCGCGGAATCACGAGACCGGACGGATCGGCGCCGTTGGGCATTTCGTCGATGATCTTGTTGAATTGGGTGGCGTACGTCGTCGTGCCGTTCGCGATGTCGATGCCCACGCCGACGCCCCCCAGGTGGACGTTCGCTTTGCCGCCGCTTTGGGCGGTCGGGACGCGCAGCATCGCCATGACGGGCACGAGGTTGAACACGATGATGCGGATGTCCGGCAACCCGGCCGGCCTGAACGGCGCGAACGATTCGTCGGCCTCGAGGATCTTCTCGAAGAACGCGGTGTCCGGCAGTCCGTTCACCGAGAACTTGCCGTCGAGGATGTCCTCGATGTGGTCGTTCATCTGCTGCTTCGTGATGGGGCGCTTGCCCTGCACGAGGAAGTCGCCGTTCGCGTCGCGCCCGCGGAGGACGAGGATCCCCTCCCCGCCGAACCCGTAGTTGGGCTTGAGCACGCACTCGTCGGGCAACGTGGAGAAGTCGAACTCGCGCAGTTGGCGGAGCGACTCGACGCGGGCGAAGAGCTTGGCGACCGGGATGCCGCGCGCGGAGAGGAACGCCTTCGTCTTCAATTTATCGTCGGCGAAGGCGACGGCCTTCCGGGGGTTGAAAGGCTTGATGTAGAGCAAATTACGGGCATTCATGCCGAGAACCCCCCGATTGCTATGGAAGGGAAACATAAGGGATCGCGGAGGTCATTCCTCCTCCTGGAGGTGGCGGAAGACGTCGCGGAAACGGAAGTACTCGAAGAGGCGCAGGCCCGTCCAGCGGCCCAGCACCACGTTGGCCAGCACCGTGAGGACCAGCAACTCGGGATACGCGAGGAGCAACGATTGGAACGGACCCCACTGCACGAGGAACACGCACAGGAGGGCCGCGAGCACCGTCTCACCGATCGCGAGGACAGCGGACGTCAGGCCCTGTTCCGTCTTGAGGTTGAGGAACTCCTCTGCGAGCGTGCTCATAATGAGCAGGAGGAAGATCGTCTCGCGCGTGAAGGTCATGCCGAGCATCGCGCCGAGCGACATGAGGATGAGCAACGCCACCGACACGACGGTCAGGATGATCGCGACTTTCGGGACGTAGAGGATCCGCCACCCGCGCATGAGCCGGCGCGCGCCGTAGCCCACGAGCAGGATGGTGACGAGGAACAGCACGCCCATCTGCCATCCGAGCGCGAGGAAGCTGAGCGCGATGATCGACGGCGTGTACAAGCCGAAGGTGGTGATGCCGATGACCTGTTTGAGGAAGGCGAGGATGGTGGCGATGACCGGCAACACCAAGAGCAAAATCACGGTTTGGCTGGGCACGCCGCGGACGAGCATGGCGTTCACGAGGGTCGAGAGGACGTTCCACGGACGGAGGCCCGCCGACGAGGCGTCGAGCGTGAGCGTGTCGATGTCGTACTGCGCCAACTCGGCGCCGAAGTCGTCGATGGACTTGGTGGTGAGGAGCGCGTTGAGCGCCTCGCGCCGCGTGAGGAGGATCGCCTTCGGGCGCAGCACCGCGTACTGCCCTTTCGCCGTGCGCGAGAGGGTGTTCAAGCTGCCTTCGGCGATGACGACGATCGTCTGCTGCGCGAGCGACGAACGGACGTCGGGGTTCGCCTGCGCCGTGCGCATGAGCGCCTGCAAACCGCGGACGCCTTCGGTCCACACGACGATCGCATCGGCGCCCTGCAGCGACGACGCCTGCTCCGAGAGGAGCGACACGAGCGCCTCCTCCGCGTCGAGCGGCGTGGTGGAAGGCGACGGTTGGACGATGTGGAGGAAAATCCCCTGCTCGTCGGCGGTCTGCATGTGGCGCGCGAGCTTGTCGCGCTCGATGTCGGGATCGACGATGAGGACGATCTTCCGATCGAACGCGACCACGCGGTAATCGGCTTCGGTCACGATGCTTTCGCCGTCGCTGTCGCGCACGGTCATGCGCAGGTGGAAGTTGAGGATTCCCGCTTTCTCGGGCGTATACACGGCTTCCACGGATTGGCTGATCGCGGCGCGCTGGCCGTCGACGGTCCACTCGTAGCGCTCGACCGTTCCTTCGCCGAGGTTGCTCGCCGAGGCGTCGAGGATGAGCGTGCGGCCCACGGCGACGTCGGTCGGGCCGCCGATGACGGCTTGGATCGTCGACGTCGCGGCCGACGGGACCGCCGGCGCCTGCGCGGACGCGGCGACGGGAACGATGGCCATCGCGAGCGCGAGGGCCGAAGCGCGGAGGGACATCATGCGGCGAGCGAGAAGGAATCGTCGGATGCGCGCGTGCCGCGGCGGCGTTCGCGGCGGGCACGCTCCTTGCCGGTGTGCTTCTCCTTGTAGCGGAGCAGCTGGGGTTCGATCTTTTCGACGGCGCGGTCGACGGCTTCGATCACCGCCTGCTTGCGCGAGACCGCCTGCAGGCTGGCGCGCGGCAGCTCCACCGTGATGGTGACCGTCACTTCGTCCTGCTTCTTCTTCGTGGGGCGCCTGTCGGCTTCCACGCGGATGAGGGACGCCTCGTCCTTCAGCGTTTTGCAGTACGTGGCCAACTTACCCAGCTTGCGCGCGAGCATGAGCAATTCGCGGTCCGAGTACCGGAGGCCCTTTTCGAAGTGTTCGACGTGCATGGTATGTGGGGAATGGACGGCGAATTATAGCATGGAACGACCCCGTGGGGCCGTCTTGTGAAAATCGGCGAGATTTGCTATAATGATGAGAAATTTCCACACAAACACTATGGGCGAACCGATCAAAGGTCCCGAGACTCCCGCACCCGCTCCGACCGCACCCCCTGCAGCGCCGCCGCAGGATACGGAAATTAAGGAGGTGATCAGCGAGGCGCAGCAGCGCCGCGCGAAAGAGCTGGATCCGACGCAATTCCAAAAGATCGTCGTCGATCGCGAGAAGCTCGTGCAGGAGGCGAAACGGTCCTTGTCGACGCGCCCGGAACTCCTCGCGCTCCGCACGACGATCGACGAAGAATCGAAAGAAGCGGAAAACACGGACGTCACCGATGGGAAAAAGGCGGAGCTCGCCGCGCTCCGATCGGACATCGACGCGATGATCGCGGAACGCACCAACGCCGTGACGGACGTGGACAAGCCCGACCCCAAGGTGGCGCGGCCGCTCCTGGAGCGGATCAAAGACTGGGGAATCATGGGCAGCCTCGCGGAAGCGTACGTCAGCATCATGAAACTCTTCAGGGGCTCCGATAAGCAGACCCTTCTCGCCATCGAGGAAAACGCCGCCAAGTTCTTCGGAACCTCCATGCGCCGCAACAAGCTCAATACGTTGCTGAAGGGCAAAGGCATCGAAGTCGTGAAGGGAACCAGCGACGTCGAAGCGAACGGACAGATTTCGGACATGTACTACACGGAATTGGCCATCCGGCAGGCGCCGAAGAAAGGCCCCGACGGAAAGGACATTCCCCTCCGCGCAGAACAGATCAAAGCGATCGCCGATTCGTTCACGCTCGACGTCTTCCTTACCAAACTCGTCGCCGACTACGTGAAGCAATTCCCGGCGGCCGCGGGTCAAAAGCGCGTGACGACGCTCAAGGGCATCGCCAATTCCGAAGAACCGACCGTGATGGCTTCCTGATATGGCCGGACCGAACACCCCCAAGGCCGGCCCGATCGTCACCGAGCGCCTGCTCCTCCACGGCGCGAAGGCCGAGCTGAAGGAACTGGCCTCGACGATCAACGTCGACCGCGAGCGTGACCACGTGCGCCGCCTCAACGCCGACGATCGTTCCGCGCTGCAGGCGCAGATCAAGGACTGGAAATACGAGAACCGCGACGAAGAACACACGGAACAGTCGCAGGCGGTGTTGCGCCTGCTCGACGAGCTGAAGCTCGATATCGAGCAGCCCGACACGGGCTACCGGATCACGGGGGGCGGTTTGGGCGCCATCAATTACGGGGTCGACAAAACGGTCGAGGGCGTCGTCGGTTACCCGACGTCGAAAGCCGTGGAAGGCTACACCGATCTCGCGCGCTACGCGCGTGACGAAACCGCGCGCATCGCGAACGCCGGCAGCATGCAGGAGAAAATCGGCATGACCGGCAAGAACGTCCTTCTCTTCGGCGGCATCGCATGGGCGACGTCCGCGCTGTTCTCGACGATCTCGAGCGGCATCGACAAAATGTGGAAGCCCGACACCTGGACGAACTCCCTTTCGCACGCAGGCAAATGGATCCTGGGCGTCACGGGCATTGGCTGGCTGGCGAACACGCTCCTGCGCAAAGGAAAAGAGCCCGACGCGAAGGTGACCGCTCCCCCGCCCCGTCCGTCGGTGGCGAAGGAGCGCACGCCGCGCCCGAGCACGTACGAGGAACTGTCGAAGATCCCGGAAGGCAGGAACCTCCTCGAGGACCTGACCATCAACGAGCGCGGCAAAACCGAAGGACGCGTGGAATTCACCGTCGACGGTTCGACCGTCACCATCCTGCCTCCGGTGAACGACAAGAACGAGTTCAGTCCGCGCTTCCAGCTCGACGGCGTCGAGTACGCCCTCTCCCCGGCCCCGGGCGCGCCCGACGATCCGCTCGCGAAAGCGATGGACGACGTCGTGAAGTCGCTGATGAACGCGCCGAACGGCGCACCCAACCGCGATGCCCGCGAAGCGCTCGCGAACGCCTCGCGCAAGGCGGCCATCGAGCGCCGCGGCGATGTCATCCGCGCCGGCATAAAGGGCGGCGCGGCAGTGGAACTGAAAATCTCGGACATCCAACAGCTCGTGAAAGGGTTGAAACAATTCCCGGACACAACCGAGTTCGTGGACGTGCCCTTCGTCTTCCAACCAGGAAACCTCTCCATCAATCGCAGGTTTTCCATCGGTAAAACGGGCGCGGTCGAGAAGCGTCCCGCTCCGGCGCCCGCACCGGCTGCCGCACCCGCAGCGCCGGCAGCCCCCGCGGCGAAGCCCGACCCGCTGAAGATCGCGCCCACGGCGCCCGCCGACGCGCCTGTCGAAACCCTCAAGGAACGCGCGCGTTTCACGCTCAACGGCATCACGGCCGTGCTATCGGAAGCGCCCGCGAAATACGAAAACACAGGCGGCGCCATCCTGACCGTGAACGGAAAGAAATTCCTCGTGACGGGAAACGGGGTGAACGCGGACGCTTGGTCCATGTTCGAATACACGCAAAAAGGAGACTACTTCGAATTCACGAACGCCCGCCTACACGTGCGCGCGATGGCGGAAGTGTTGGCCACGCTCACCTCGCCAAAAGTGCTGGAAGGAAAAGGAATGCTCATCAGCGGGATCCCTGTCGAGGAAATCAAACCGCCTGACACCACCTACAAAGCGGCGCCAGTCGCATTGACGTTCACGCCTGTAAAATAACCGCACCATGCCCTTCCTCCGCACCTACCTCTTCCTGGTCCCGGTGATCGCGATGGTGCTGTCCGAAGCGGCCAAAGTCGCCGTGGAGTACGCGCGCACGGGCAAGTGGTCCGAGGGCGTGTTCCAACCGGGCGGCATGCCGAGCTCGCACTCGGCGTTCGTCACGTCGTTGCTCATCGTCATCGCGCGCAGGCTCGGGGCCGACTCCACAGAGTTCGCCATCGCCTTCGTCTTCGCGTGCGTGGTGTGGTACGACGCCATCAGCCTCCGCCGCAGCGTCGGCGTGCAGGCCGAACTGCTCAACCGCCTGCAACAGTGGAAGCACCTGCGCGTGCGCGTGGGGCACTCCGCCAAGGAAGTGCTGGCCGGCATCGCCTTCGGTGCCGTGGTCACGTGGGCGGGCATCGGTCTGGACGCGTTCGTAAGCCGCATCCTGGCCTGAAAACCAGCGACGATCGGAAGCGCTGATTCTGGCGTAAAACGTCGTTTTCTGCTATAATTTAACGATTTATGAACAAACTCAACCCCCTCTCTTTTTCCCTTCCGACGTCGCTTCCGTCGTCGGCGTCCAACCCGGACCTGACGAAGGAAACGCTCGTCGCCGCGGCCAACCGCGATGACGCCGCGATGAAGGAACTCCTGCGCGGGACCGGCGAACGCGTGGCGCAAGTCGACCGCGTCCGCCTGGCGTTGGGCGTGTTGCAGTCGGAGTTGGGCGAAGCGAAGAAAGAGGAGAAGGCCCGCATCGCGCGCGCGGCGCGCGAGCTCATGGACGAACACTTGCCCGCGGTGAAGGAGGAACTGAAAAAGGGCACGAACGTCGCGCTCTCGGAGCTTGAAAAGAAAATCGAAGAAGCGCGCGCGACCGCCGTGCTCGAGGAGCGGTCGACGCTCAACACCCTGAGCTACGAGGCCGTGTCCTTCGACGCGAACGAAATCGCGCGCACGCTGAAGGACGGCGACTGGAAGACGTGGGCGATGTACGCTGGCGTCGCGGCCGGCGCGGGTTTCGCGGCGAAATGGCTGTGGGAC
The DNA here is from genome assembly GCA_964541635.1 of uncultured Candidatus Peribacteria bacterium. Lineage (GTDB taxonomy): Bacteria > Patescibacteriota > Gracilibacteria > Peribacterales > Peribacteraceae > DALYDP01. The sequence continues at coordinate 10,309 of CAZIQM010000027.1, forward strand.
CATTCGTTCGGATGGCTCTGGAAGAAGGCGGAAGGTTCGAAAGAGAAACCCGGGTTCCTCCGGCGCGCGGCGGGCTGGCTCGCCACGGGCGCGGGCGTCGCCGCCGGCGCGGTGGGCTTTCACTACTGGAAAATGAACGGCGGCAAATTTTCAGCCACGGGCAACGCGGCCGTCGACGTACCGACGGGCATGGCGAACGTGGTCGGCAAAGACGTCATGAAGATCGCCGGACTGCTCCAAATGGACGCCGAGCTGGTCTACGAATTGTTCGCGTCGGAAAACTGGGAAAAGGTGTGGGACATCCTCAGCTCGAAAGGGGTGAACGTCGTGTACCAGCACGGCCAAGTCGCCCTCGAATTCCTCGGCGACATGGTCGTCATGCCCGCCGAATTCGGCAAAAAACTGTGGACGCGCATGACCACCGGAAAATGGGACAAGGACACGTGGATGGTCTACGGCCAGGCCGGCGCCGCGTACGTCATCGGCAAAGGGACGCTCAACGCGCTCCTCCGCGGAAAGGTGACCCTGCCCCTGACCATCAAGGACGGCGCCATCACGGTTTTCCAAATGGGCGCATGGCCCGCGGACATGGCGAACGACGTTTTCCAGGCCGGACGGACGGGCATCACGGCGGGCGGGCGCGGCCTCCTGTTCCGCTACGTCGCGCCGACGTGGCCCAGCCGCTTGGCGAATTACGGCGCCGACATCATCTTCAGACCCGACTGCGGCACGACGAAGGGCATCGAATCTGCTTTGCGATACTGGAAACAAATCGAAGCCGACTGCGACATGATGGATGAAGCTTCGTGGCTGTTCGAGGAGAAGGTGATGAAAGTCACCGCGAAGCGGCGCAAGGAGATCGCTGCAGCGCTCCAAAAAAGCCTGAAAGAAGCGACGATCGCCGACGACGCCCCGCAGTACATCAAGGACCTCAAGAAACAGGTGGACCTCGGCCTGAAGGCGTTCGAAGCGGAAATGGACAAGGCCGTGCTCGCCGGCAGGCTCGCGCCCACGGCCGAAGCGGCCGACGATCTGGCGAAGGCGGCGAAAGCCGCGGGGGCGGGGGCGGATGCCGCCGAAGCGACGACCGACGCCGCGAAGGCCGGCAAAGCCGGCGCGGGCGCGATCGACGAAACGGCCAAGGCGACCGAGGAAGGAATCGAAGCCACGACCGACGCTGCGAAAACCGGCAAAGCCGCCGCCACGACGGCCGAGGGAACGGAAGCGGGCGCCGACGCGGTGAAGGGCGCCAGGGCTGCCGCCCAAACGGGCGCCGCCACGGAAGCCGCGACCGATGCCATTGAAACCGGCGACGAATGGGTGCGCGCGGCGGCCCAGGCGCGCAAGGCGCTCCTCGCCGAGAACGCGACGGAGCAAGCCGTGCAGGCGGTGAACGACTCGGTCCTGAAGTGCAAGGCACTCGGCCTAGGTGCCGACGACGCGGTGAAGGCCCTGAAAGACCCGAACGTGCTCCTCGCGCTCACGCGCACCCCGGCGAACCAAGTCAAATCGTTGGCGGTGGCCATCGAAGGCGGCAACGCCGCGGCGAACATGAGCCGCATGTGCACGTTCATCGCGAAGTTCGCCGACCATTTGGACGACGCCGCGAAAGCTACGATCCTCCTCGACAAGAGCCTCCTGCGCACCGTGATGAACTCGGGCCTCGACGCAACAGACATCGCCGACATCCTCAAGAACCCGGCAATCCGCAGCGCGCTCCTCGAAGGCAAGAACGTCGAAAAAATCATGGCGGACTTGATTTGGTGGAAGAACGCGACGTCGCTCCACACGATCATCAACGTCGGCGGCGCCATCGTGAGTGCGGCGATGTTGGTGAACGACATCGTGACGCTCGTGGAGCGCCGCAACCAATTGACCGAAGCCATCAATAACCTGGGCGCCGACCTGCAGAAAGCCGGGTACAAGAAAGAAGGCACCGATTACGTCCACCCGACGACGAAGAAGCGCATCTGCATGAGCGTGGTCGAATCGAACATCGATAACATGTCGAATCCCCAGTGGCTGCGCGTCGCCGGATCGGGGGTTGGCACCCTCTGCGCGATCGGTACGCTCGCCTTTCCCGCGATGGCAGTGAACCCGCTCGTGGGCTTGGCGATCCTCGGCGTCGAAATCACCATCCAGGGCGCCGCCGCCGTGTGGGACGACGAAAACGTCCGCCAGTTCATGCTCACGACGCCGACGAGCGTGCTTTCGGTGGTGGACCTGAACAAGATCATCCAGAAGGATTCGAAAGCCGTGCTCGACGACGCGTCGAGCTGGATGTGGTCGGACTACCACCCGAACCACTGGTTCACGGGCGACCAAAACAAGAAGCAGAAAGACATGCTCCGCAAGAAAGCCGTCTCGGTCATGTTCTTCCAGGAACTTCAGTCGATGGCGAAGGAATCGCCCGAAGTGGCGGCGCAGATCCTGAAACCGCGTTACCTGTCCGACACCCAGGACGCCAACAAGCCGCTCGACGCGGGCAGCTTCCTCGACGAAGACAACGGCGCGTTCTGGATCGAGGACTACGAGAGGATTATCAAACCGTTCCTTGCTGCGCGCCTCTTCCAAATGTCGAAGGACGATTCCGTGAAGTGGAGCCAGTTCCGGGAACTGAAGATCGACGAAGGGACGTTCGACTTCGAGAACATCGCGCCGGCCGACATGCGCTTGGCGTTGCGCGAAACGGCACACGTCTACGCGCAGTACCTGAAGCAGAAAGATTACATCGACCAAAAGAAAAAGGTGAAGAGCAACGAAGCGTTGGAGGTCGACGAGAAAGTCCTCGGCGTCCAAAGCTTCAAGATCCGCGCGGAACGGAGCCAGCAGGTCGAACAGGGCAAGAAGGACCTGCTGACGTACGGCAACCAGGCCGTGTTCGGCAAGAAGATCTCGGAGCTCGACGACGGTTCGGGCGTGACGGCGGTCGAGCGCTACCTGCAAGACCTGACGAAGCGCCTGGACTCCCGCGCCGGAGTCACCACGAAGGAGGTCGCCGACCAACGCGCCTCATGGGGCGACGGATCGGGATTGGAAACGCTGGCGCGCGTCAGCGCGGTCCCGATGGCCGGCGTGCTGCCGCTCGTCGCGCCGTCGCCCTACGACACCGCGTTCGGCCAAGGCGACGAACGGTCCGTCATGGGCAAGAAGGAAATCTTCACGGGCAAAAACCCGGGAGCGGCCGGCAACGTCCGCCTTGAGGACGCGGCGGGCATCAGCGGCCGCGAGGCCGAGCGCCAGCTCACCGAAGCCGAGGTGCTCGCGGTCATCGCCAAGGGCCGCGACCTGTACGACGGGCTCGAAGGCGTTGGTACGTGGGGAAAAACGAACAGCGTGTGGTACGCCCAGCCGTCGCATTTCAAGCAGCTGAAGGAATATTCCTACGTGCTGCAGCGCACGCCGAACTTCGCGAAGGAACCTTCCGTCGCTTCCTTCCTCGCGTCCGTCAAACACTTGGGAGAGGGCTTCTCATGGGAAGACGGGTACATGGGCAGCGAGTTCCTCGCGCAACGCAACGACGCGTTCCGCGAATCGCTCTCCGCGCTGCGCGCCATGACCCGGTCGCTCGACGCGCGCACGTACCACATCGCGAAGGTGGAACGCGGTTCGGCGTACACGCACGTCCTCACCCTCCCGGGACAAAAAACGAAGCTGTTCACCAACTTCGAGAAAGACGCGGCGCCCGATATGCGCGGCGACCCGTCGGTGCTGTACGTCGAGCATGATAGCAAGACGTTGGCGCTCTCGCCGAAAACGGCCGGTGAGACGTTCACCGAGATCGTTCCCGGCTGCGGAACCTTCACGTGCGAGATGCAGACCTACATGGCGAAAGGCAAACCCGCCTACCGCTACCGCTGGAGCTTCGAGCGCGCGCCGGACGCGAAACGCGGCGGCTCCGAGCTGTACGCGTACTTCAAGTCCGACGGCGCGGAGCAACCCGGAACGAAGATCTCGCTGCCAGAAATGAAGTACTACAAGAAGGTCATGAACACCGAGCTCCCCCTCGTGCTCGACGATCCTTCGACCCTCTACACGGACTCGCGCCTGACGATCACTTACCGCGACAAAGAAGGGAAAGTCGTAAAAGCGACGGGCTGGTTCACGGAGATTATCCACAACCATCCCATCGGCTGGCGCGGACTGCGCAACACCGATCCGAAGACGAAGGAGCAATCCACGTGGACGCGCTTCTTCCCGAAGGACGGCGCCACGCTCATCGGGTGCACGGTGGAGTACCGCAACAAGCCGATGACCGTCGAGTACGCCTGGAAACCGCAGCAGCCGGCGCCGTTGGCCACCGACAAACCCGCCCCGGCGAAAAAGGTCAATCGCGCTGCTTGATCACCTCGAGCGCTTCCCGAACGTCGCCCTTCCGAAGCGTCTTCCCGAGCTTCACGAAGGTGTCGACGATGACGGGCAGTTCGAGGTAGTCGATGAGGATCGCCACCCACGCGAGCCATGCCGGCAAGACGGTCGCGCCGTGCGCGACGCCGCGGAACTGGTCGACGACGAACTCGTCCGTGATCCAGAAGAGGTGCAGCCACTGGCTGTTGAGGAACACGAGGAACAGGAGCGCCTTCCAGCTGAACCGCTTCCGCAAGTCGTACAGGTAAATGAACGTCGTCGAGATGAGCGCCGGGATTTCGCTGTAATCCACGAGGACGATGACGGTCTGCACGACCGGGTTGGGACTGAAGAGGCTCTCGCCGAAGAGGCGCAACGCGATGACGTGCGTGCCCAACCAATACAGGTGCACCACCTGGAGCGCGAAGAGGAAGGTCGTCACGGCCAGGGTGAGCGTGTAGTGGCGCTCGTACCAGGCCCAGAAACGGTTCGAGAAGGTCGTCATGCGGCTCCAGTATAGCGTGTCTCGGCGCGGGCCGCTCTGCTAGGATGCCGCCGTTCCCCTCTTTTTTATGGCGCGCATCGCCGACCAATCGAAGGACTTCCCCCAATGGTACCTGGACGTCATCGCCCAGGCCGACCTCGCCGAACACGCGGAGGTGCGCGGGTGCATCATCTTCAAGCCCTACGGCTACGCGCTGTGGGAAGCGATCCAGCAGGACCTGAACCAGCGCATCAAGGACCTCGGCGTGTCGAATGTCTACTTCCCGCTGCTCATCCCCGAGTCGGTGCTCCAGAAAGAAAAGGACCACATCGAGGGGTTCGCCCCGGAGTGCGCGGTCGTCACGCACGGCGGCGGCAAGGAACTGACGGAGAAGCTCTACATCCGCCCCACGAGCGAAACGATCATCTACTCCACGTTCTCCAAATGGGTGCAGAGCCACCGCGACCTCCCTTTGAAGATCAACCAGTGGGCCAACGTCGTGCGCTGGGAAATGCGCACGCGGCCGTTCCTTCGCACGCTCGAGTTCCTCTGGCAGGAGGGCCACACGTGCCACTCGTCGAAGGAAGACGCCGACGCCATGGTGAACGCCGCCCTCACGATGTACGCGGACTTCGACCGCGAGATGCTCGCCATCCCCGTGGTGACCGGCAAGAAACCGGAGCACGAGAAGTTCGCCGGGGCGCTCTACACGCTGACGACCGAAGCCCTCGCGCGCGACGGCAAGGCCATCCAGGCGGGCACGTCGCATAACCTCGGCCAAGGGTTCTCCGAGGCGTACGACGTGAAATACCTGAGCAAAGAAGGAAAGCAGGAACGCCCCTGGATGACGAGCTGGGGACTCTCGACGCGCATCATCGGCACGCTGATCGTCGTCCACGGCGACGAAAAGGGCCTGCGCATCCCGCCCGCGATCGCCCCGATCCAAGTGGTGATCGTGCCGATCTACAAGACCGACGACGAGAAGGCGGCGGTGCTCGCCGCGGCGAAGGAGTTGGCCGCGTCGTTCGACGACATCCGCGTGAA
>CAZIQM010000028.1:0-15907 GCA_964541635.1 uncultured Candidatus Peribacteria bacterium
AACCTGCGACCTAGAGCTTAGAAGTCTCCCGCTCTTCCAACTGAGCTACGGGGGCATGATGGATGCTGCTGTTATTCTAACAAGGATCGCGGGCCGCACATTCTTTTCCGCGCTTCGCCCAAGGGCTCAGCGGCCAACTGAGCTACGGGGGCATGATTTCTGGGTCCTTGGTCAATATTTTAGCATATTGGAGCGAAAGACGCACCCCGCCGCTTCGTCTGCTGTAGCATGGAAACCGCCATGCACCAGCATCCCGCGCCACCCCGCGACCCCAAGGACGTCGCGGACAACAAGGACCTCGCCGCCCTCTCGTACGTCTGGGTGGCGTCCGTCATCGTGCTGTTCGCCAAACGCGACAGCGCCTTCGCGCAGTTCCACGCCAAGCAAGGCAGCGTGCTCTTCGTCGCGAGTCTCGTCGTGTGGGCCATGCCGTTCGTCGGCACGCTCGCCGAAGTCTTGGTGTTCGCGCTGTGCGTGATGGGATTCCTCCACGCCGCGCAGGGCGCGTGGAGCGACGTCCCCGTCGTGGGCCCGGTCTCGCGCGGATCGTTCGACGAAGTGCGGTCGAGCTGGAAAGACGTCGTGGCCGCGGTGACGAGCCTGTGGTCGCGCGTGCGCGGGCCCGCCGAGGCCGCGCCCCCGCCTCCCGCATCACCCGAGCCGACGCCGCCCGCGCCGCCGGCCGACGTCCCGCCTCCCGAGACCGAAGCGCCGCCTCCCGCGTTGCCGTGACGCTGGCGCAAACGGTCTTTTCCCGCTATCCTTCGCGCATATGACAGACCCCCGACTTTCCGCGTTCACGGCCGAAGGAAACAAGGTCCTGCAGTACCTGCAGGGCGAATTTTCGAAGCTGCAGACCGGCCGCGCCAACGCCGCGCTCGTGGAGCACGTGGAAGTCGAAGCGTACGGACAGCGGATGCAACTGAAGGGCGTCGCGTCCATCAGCGTCCAGGACGCCCGGACGATCGTCGTCCAGCCGTGGGACAAGACGGTGCTCGGGGCGGTCGAGAAGGCGATCCAGGTCAGCAACCTCGGCGTGAACCCGGTGAACGACGGCGTCGTGATCCGCCTCAGCCTGCCGATGATGACGGAGGAGCGCCGCAAGGAACTTCAGAAGATCGTCCACAAGCTCGCGGAAGAAGCGCGCATCTCGCTCCGCCAGCACCGCCAGAAGGCCGTCGACGCCATCAAGCAGGACAAGGACGAAGACGTGCGCTCGACGCTCGAAGGCTTGCTGCAGAAGGAAGTCGATTCGTTCAACGAGAAGATCGACGACCTGCGCGGCAAGAAGGAGGACGAAGTCATGAAAGTCTGATGGAGCGTCGCATCCGTCTCGTGGCCCACAACATCCGTTCGCTCGGGAACGTGGGGTCGTTCTTCCGCACGGGCGACGCGTTCGGCGTCGAGAAGATCCACCTGACGGGCTACACGGGCCTGCCGCCGCGCAAAGAGATCAGCAAGACGTCGCTCGGCGCCGACGAGTGGTTGGCGTGGGAACACGCGGATGATCCGATCGCGCTCCTTGCCGAGTTGAAAGCCGACGGATGGACGACCGTCGCGTTGGAGCTGACGTCGGACGCGGTCGACCTCCTCGCGTACCAACCGCCGGAAAAAGTCTGCCTGGTGCTCGGGCACGAGGTCGAGGGCGTGTCGTCGGAGTTGCTCTCGGCGTGCGACGCGGCGATCCAGATCCCTATGCTCGGCAAGAAAGAGTCGTTGAACGTCGCGGTCGCGACCGGCATCGCGCTCCACCGGTTGCGCACGGCTTAAAGCAGGTCCGTCGGGTCGACGTCGATCGAGACGTCGTCGAGGTCGAGGTCGTTGAGCACGCCGCGGATGCCCGTCCCTTTGAGGATGACGTGCCATTCGTTCCCGCCCCCGTAGAAGGTCGGGGACGCGAACACCGACGCCTGGATGCCCGCGGCGGCGATGCGCGAGGTTAGCGTCTCTTTCAGCGTCCGCGCGATGGAAAGCGCGTTCGGCGGCCGGATGATGAACCGGACCATCTCGGTCGCGGGCGGGTATCCGAGCATGACGCGGATGTCGCGCTCGCTCCTGAGGTACGCTTCCGTTTCGTGCTTCGAGGCCGAGACGATCTCGATCGCGTCCGGGCGGTAGGTCTGGATGATGACGTCGCCGGGGTTCCTGCGTCCGCTGCGGCCCGTGAGCTGCGACACGAGCTGGAACGTGCGTTCACCCGCGCGGAAGTGCGGCAGCGATAGCCCGACGTCGGCCACGAGGACCGCCGCGAGCGTGACGTTCGGGAGGTCGAGGCCCTTGGCCACCATCTGCGTGCCGAGGAGGATGTCGACTTCGCCGGCTTCGACTTTTTTCAGGAGCGCGCGCATGTCGTCCGTCGATTCCAGCGCGTCGGTGTCCGCGCGGGCGAGGCGCGCGGAAGGGAAAAACCGCCCGATGATCTCTTCCAGCTTCTGCGTGCCGGTCCCGACGGGATGCAGCCGCAGCGAACCGCAGTGCGGGCACTTCGCCGGGATGTCCGCGCGCTGGTTCGTGACGTGGTCGAGGAGGTACTGCCGCCCGGACCCGTCGCGGTGCACGGCGTAGGGCAGGTTCGACGACGTCGAGAGGAGTCGTTTGCGGCAATCGAGGCAGAGGATGCCGGACGACATCCCGCGCCTGTTGAGGAAGAGCACGGTTTGCTCCTTCCTGTCCAAACGGTCCTTGATGGCGCTGAGCAGCGCCGTCGAGCACGGGTACTGCGAACCTTCGACCTCCGCGAGATCGACTACCTGCACGTTGGGGAACGGCGCGCCGCCGTAGCGTTCCGAGAGCTTCTGCACCGCGTACAGTCCGCGTTCCGCGCGGTCCCAGCTTTCGAGCGAGGGCGTGGCCGTGCCGAGCACGAGCGTCGCCCCCGCGTAGCGGCAGAGGGTTTCGGCGGTCTCGCGCGCGTGGTAGCGCGGCGTCTGTTCGTTCTTGTAGGTCCACTCGTGCTCTTCGTCCATGATCACCAACCCCAAATCCTGGCACGGGGCGAAGAGGGCGCTCCGGGGCCCGATCACGACCCGTGCTTCGCCGGTGCGCACCTTCATCCACGCCTTGCGGCGTTCGACGGGGCTGAGCTGGCTGTGGAGCACGACCGTCTGCGCGCGCGGAAGGCGCTGGAGCAAGCGTTCGACGATGTGTTCCGCCAGGAAGATCTCGGGCACGAGGACGATCGATTGTTTGCCCTTCGCGAGCTCGGCGCGCACGAGCTCGGCGTAGACCTCGGTCTTGCCGCTGCCGGCGACGCCGAAGAGCAGCGTGGGTTTGGAGCGTCCGTCCCGCATGATCGCGTCGGCCGCGACCCGTTGTTCCGGATTCAGCTCGACGCCCGGGGGGAGGGGATCGGCGGGCGCGGGCTCCGCCTTCATGTTCAAAAACACCCGGTGCCACGGCGACGGCGGCAGGAACACCGTGAGCGCCTGGCGCTGCGTCGTGCGGTAGTAGCCGGCCATCCACTGCATCGTCTCGAGCGAGTGTTTGGGGAGCAGCGGCAACTCGTGTTCCACGGCGTCGATCGGCATGATTTTCGCTTCCTCGAGGGTGCTGTTCGGATCGCTCGCCACGACGATGCCTTCCGTCGCTTTGCCGCGGAGTTTCATACGCACCAAGACGCCCGGTTTCACGCGGTCGTCGTTGCTCACGTAGGTGAGGCCGTTGCCGATCGCCTGGGAGCGGGATAAGGGGAGGACGAGCCAGCGCACGTGGGGATCATACCCGTTCGGGAATGGCACGATGACGTTTGCCGAAAATTGATATAATTTTAAAATTCATTATAATATACTTATGTTAAGTAATAGCAATTCGACGAGCAGCGAGCGCGTGGAACGCGCTCTTTTGGACGGACGCGAAATCGTGCCCGGACTTTCTGCTGCATCGCTGGAAAAGTTTGGGTCGTTCGTCGATGCCCGGGAAGCCCCTCCTGACGCGAAGACCATCGTTCTTATCAAGCACATTCATGGAACGCAGGCTGAAAACGCGATCATGGGCGACCCACAAGCGTTTCGTGAATATGTCGCCCACCAGGACGCCGTGTTTGCCGCCCTTACGACGATGCAGAATGCTATGGGTTCTTCCCGTGGATTTCGGGTTTCGATCGAAGCGATCACTCCGGAGACGCCTTTGCCGATGTGGTTCCTGGAGTCGATCGACGCAGTTGAGCGTCGGCGGGGAGGGGGCACGTTCACGAAGTTGGAAACCATGCGGCAGGCGATGGCCGCGGGCAGCGACGATGGTGAGTCGGCGAGACACCACTTGCACGCGGGTTTGCGATTCGTTGCGCGTGAAGTCATGGCAAAGCGTGGCAAGGAGATCGTAGCCGGGCGTGCCCAACACGGGCTCAACATTTTCGAATCATTGAAGATCGAAGCGAATCAACTTGTATATGAATGCCTTGAGAAAGGATCTATCGATGACGCGAGTGTGCAACGCGTCGTCGACCGCGCCAAAGAGCGGTACCGCGCAGACCATGAAACGCGCCATGCTTTCGTACGGCAGTCGTTGGAAAAGGCTGTGAGCGAGAAACAGTTGGGCGCCGTATTGTACGGGAGCGCACACTTTTCAGGCGTATCGCCTTCGCCGATCGAAGACGCTTTCGAGGGCTGGCGCGTACTCGTCTTCGAACCAGCGTTTTTGCAGGAGTGTGAAAAGCATAAAACCCCGGACGAGGTCAACCTGCTCGATGCGACGGCTGTCACAGTTGAGTCCGTCCGCGCGGCCATCATCAAGGCGCTTCGGCCGACGGGCGCGCCGTGGGACAAAGCGTGAGATCGTTCTGGTAGACTGCCGGGGCTATGCAGGAACTCGTCGTCCTCCTCAACGATCAATTCGAGCCGATCGGCACCATGCCGAAGGCTGAGGTGCACACCGGCGACACGCCGCTGCATCGCGCGTTCTCGTTGTTTCTGTTCAATCGCAAAGGCGAACTACTCCTGCAACAGCGAAGCTCCAAGAAAGTTGCTTTCCCCCTCGTCTGGACCAACAGTTGCTGCGGGCATCCCGCCCCGGAGGAGAGTTACGAGAACGCCGCGAAGAGAAGGGCTGCATTCGAATTGGGCATCACGGGCTTCGAGCCCGTTTTGGCCATCCCGGATTACCGCTATCAGGCCTCGATGCACGGCATCAAAGAAAACGAGTTCTGCCCGGTGCTCACCGCCGTGATTGATAGCGAACCGACGCCGAACCACGACGAAGTTGAAGCCGTTCGCTGGATCCCGTGGGCGGAGTGGGTCGAAGAAACGTCGAAGCATCCCGAAAACTACTCGCCGTGGTGCGTGGAGGAAACGAAGCTGCTCCACGAACGCGGGGTCGTTCCGGTGAAGTGATGGTCGGGACGGCGGGACTCGAACTCGCGGCCTCTTGGTCCCAAACCAAGCGCTCTACCAACTGAGCTACGTCCCGTAACTCCGTTTCAGTATAGCGGAAATTTCGCGCTTTCGGCACATGGATATATCCCCGGGGCGCACTGCGCGCCCCGGGGATGTTGTTACTCGTGCCCTGCGTTACAGGGAGTCGACGATGAACGCGGTCGCCACGGGCATTACTTCGTCGTTGTGGTCGGTGAGGCGACCCCATTTCTTGCCCTTCTTCACGATGACGTCATCGTGCCACGTCGGGTGTATCCCGCTCGGAACGGCCTCCAGGATCTTCTTCCCGTCGAGGATGTTCACGAGCGTGGAGCCTTCGACTCGCCACATCTTGGGGGTGGCGTAGCAGAGGAGGACGGCTTCCATGGCTCTCGATTTGCCTTCGGCGTCTTTGACGACGGCGATGAAGCCGCTGCCGCGGACGTCACCCGATTCGATAGACATGTGGACTCCGCCCCCGGTCAGCGTGAACAACGAACCGGCGGGATAGGTGTGGCGTCCTTGCTTGTCGTACACGCGACGCAATAGCACGCACGGTTTCTCTTCCAACATCGACGCGTTTCCTTGTGAAAAATCGGACACGAATTGCATTCCGGCAACCCCGGAACTCGTACATAATACAATATTATTTAATAAAGGCCACCCGTGTAGGATGGCCTTTATAAGTCTTTTCGACGGTATTTATTTCTTTCCACCGAAGCCGACGCCGAGGCACACCACTGCGATCGCGGCATGCAGGTAGTTGTCGGCGTCGTTGACGCGGAAGAGGCCGAGGATGTCGCCGCCGTTCACGAAACCGACGATCGTCACCACGCCGTAGACGAGGCCGAAGACGATCAGGTACATGCGGCTGTACGACTCGCCGCTCGAGGCCGCGGCGATCGCCACGATGCCCGAGAGGAGGTGCACGATGTTGTGGACCGTGTCGACCTGGAAAATGATGAGCGTGCCGTCGACGAAGAAGCCGGCGACGCCCACGAGGACGAGGACGATGCCGAGGATCCACGTCACGGATTTCGTGAGACTGGACATGGGGGAGGAGGGGGAGGAAATGAAATCTTTTCATACTGTATCCAAACAATCGTTCGCTTCGCCTCGGAAGTGGAAATGGCGCAAGGGGATTTGGCGATCCCGAAGCGGTCGGTTCGCGTGCCGGAATTCCCGCGGGGCGTTTCCTGTATGATCGGGAGTGCGATCTACGGGGGAGGCGCAACGGACACGGATGTACGCGGCGTTGCGCGAGCGGCCTTCGTGGCCGAGAAGGGATCGCTCGGACGGTCGCGTGTCTCACGCGGCCGTCCTCTCCTGCGTGGGGTATACTGTGCGCCCATGCCGACGCTCTCCACATCGCAGGAACCGTTGGCTTTCCGTTTGCGCCCAACGACGCTCGAGGATTTCGCCGGGCAGCGCCACATCCTCGGCGAGGGCACGGCGCTCTTGAAGGCGATCCAAACCGACCAGCTGCGGTCGCTCATTTTGTCCGGTCCGCCGGGCACGGGGAAAACCACCCTCGCGCACGTCATCGCCCACCGGACCAAAGCGCGTTTCGTGCAGATCAACGCGGTGCTCAGCGGCGTGAAGGAGCTGAAGCAGGTGTGCGCCGAAGCCGAGGAGCGCCGCCGCGGGATGCTCGGCGAGAAGACGGTGCTCTTCATCGACGAGATCCACCGGTTCAACAAAGCCCAGCAGGACGCGCTCCTGCCGTACGTCGAGAGCGGCACGGTCGTCCTCATCGGCGCGACGACGGAGAACCCGTACTTCGAGGTGAACTCCGCCGTGGTGTCGCGCTCGCACGTCGCGTTGCTGCAGCCGCTGGGCGTCCCGGACCTCGTGGGGATCCTCAAGCGCGCGATCGCCGACCCGAAGGGCTACGGCGGGAAGGTGACCGTGAGCGACGACGCGCTGGAGCGCATCGCGACCATTGCGAACGGCGACGCGCGCATCGCGCTCAACGCGCTCGAACTCGCGATCCTCTCGACGGGCGAGAAGGTCTCGCTCGAGGACGCGCAGAAACTCTTCCAGCGCAACGTCCGCCGCTACGACCAACGAGGCGAGGACCACTACAACGTCGTCTCCGCGTTCATCAAGACGCTCCGCGGCAGCGATCCCGACGCCGCGCTCCTCTGGATGTTCGCCATGCTCGACGGCGGCGAGGAGCCCCGGTTCATATGGCGGCGCATGCTCATTTTCGCGTCCGAGGACGTGGGCAACGCGGATCCCCGCGCGCTGCAGCTCGTGGTCAGCGCGTGGCAGGCGTTCGAGATGGTGGGGCTGCCGGAAGGGGAATACTTTTTGTCGCACGCGTGCGTGTACTTGGCGCAGGCGCCGAAGAGCAACGCCGTCACGGTCGCGATGGGCAAAGCCAAGCACGCGGTCGCCCAGGCGCCGCAACTCGAAGTGCCCAACCACCTGCGCAACGCGCCGGTGAAAGGGATGAAAGAACAGGGCTACGGCGACGGGTACGAGTATCCCCACAACCATCCGGGCGCGGTGGTGGAGGCGAACTACTTCCCGGTCGGCATGAAACCCGCGGAGTTCTACGAACCGACGGATCGGGGATTCGAAGCGGAAATTTCGGAGCGTATGGCCAGGGTGATGGCCGTGGTTCGCGGAAATCCCGATGTTTGACGTACGAGCGAAGTATTGCAAAATAGTATAAATATGGTATGATGTGTGGGACATGACACACACACTCCGACTCGGGTTTTCGCGGCTTGGATCGCTCGCCCGTACGCACGACGATTTGCCGGCGTTCAACGCCGCGTACTGGATCCTGACGCTGCTCGCGGCGATGCTCTTCAACGCGGGCGCGTTCTTGCTCCTCGTCGCGGGTCACATGGCCCTCGACGTGTACAAGTACCGCGAAATCCACGGCAAAAAGTGGACGAAGGTCGCCGAGGCCGTCGCCCGGGAAAACCTCATCGACGTGTCGGTGATTTCTCTCGGCGTGGCGTTCTCCGTGTACTGTCACTCCGCCCTCCCGATTTTCGCAGGCATCCAGGGCCTCATCCGCACGGAGATCGCGTTGGTCAACGCCGTCGTGCAAATCACGGTGAAGACGCACGTGCTCCACGGCTTCCTGACGATCCTCGCGGACTTGCACCAGTACATGTCCAAGATCCACCCGCGGATGGGGAAAGGGCTCAGCCCGGTCGAAACGCTGTCGGTCCTCGCGCTCGTCGCCTCGATCGCCCTTACCCTCGCGGCGCCGTGGCTTCTCCACCTCGATTCGCAACAGATCTCGCGCATCGCGTACGATCTCTTCGTTCCGTGGGCGCTCTGAGTCAGAACGGAACGCCGTCCGGGAACAGCAGCTTCTCCGTGTCCAGCGCGTCTCGTTCCCACAGCAGGCTTTCGGGAGAGCGCGTGCCGCCGCCGTACCGGACCGCGAAATCGTCGTAGCGGTCCTTGATCGTGACGACGCGGTCGCCGATCACGCGTTTGTCGGCGTAGTAGAGCAGCTGCGATTCCGTGCTGCCGCGCTCCGCGATCGTCAGCCGGATCGAATGCGACGCCGCGAGCGCGCCGAGGCGGGGGAACCCGCGGTCCGCGAGGAATGCGCCGACCGCTTCCTCGTGCGTGGCATGCGGATAGCGCTTTTTCCATTCGGACCACGCGGCGACGGTTTCCGGCGGGTCGACGTGCCCGTTCGGCGCGGCTCCGGGCTTGAAATCGACGAACCGCAGCAGGTCGTGGACCATGCCCGCCGCGCGCACGAACCGCGGGCGGACGAACGTCCCGCGCGCGATCATCGCGTTCGCGGCGCGCTCGCAGAAATCCGCCACGACGTCGCAATGCTCGCCGACGTTGGCCGGGAGCGCCACCTCCGTCCTCCAACCGACGATCGTCGCATCGTCCGGCCAATCGACGTCGCGGCACGCGATGGAGATCGATCGTCCGCCGTCCGGCGCTTCCTCGATCGCGACGTCGATGTCCGTCGCCATCCCGGGGCACCGCACCGGCCATTCCACGCAGCGGACGCTCGCGTGGTGGTCGCTGTGGCGCAGGAGCGCCGCGGCTTCCGCCTCGCCCAACCGGTACAGGTCGATATGGAGCACTTCGCCCGCGGACGTGTCGTACCGCTGCTCCAGCGCGTAGGTGGGACTCGTCACCGCCTCGGCGACGCCGAGGGCCCGGAGGAACCCGCGCATGAACGCCGTTTTCCCCGTTCCCAGCGCCCCGGAAAGGCCGATCGTCACCGGAATTCCGTGGAGCGAACGGGCAAGCGAGGCTCCTGCCGCTTCCGTGGCGCTTTCCGCAGCCGTTCGCAGTAAAACCTTCTCTAGCATTGACGAAAAATTGTAAATGTGATATTATACGTACAACGACACATAACACAAACACCATGCATCTTACACGCATCACGACGGCGAAGAAGCACGGCTTCAAGCGGAAAAGCCTCGTTCGGCGCAAGGAGCGTCCGCACCAGGCGAGCGCGTTCTTGAAACAGAAGACGTCGTTCTTCATGGCCGCCTTGTCGCTGTCGGCGTTCGTGATGGGGAACATGGCGGGGGAGCACGGCTGGTACGCGTTCTGGAAGGCGGTCCTCGGCAACGCCGACGACGCGCTCATCACCTACACCGGCACCGTCTCGCCGATCGAGTTCGTCCCCGACTACACCAAGTGGAGCACGTACGGCGGCAACAGCGAGGAACACACCTTCCGCCAGGTGCCGAAGGAGCTGCTCATCCCGCTCCCGATCTACGACCAGTCCGACGCCAAGAAGGGTCTCGACGCCACGGGCGTCTACTCCGTCGGCGACCAGGGGTCGTACGACACCGGCGCGGAAGGCGGCGGCAGCCACCCGGGCGTCGACATCCGCGTCCCGGTCGGCACGCCCGTGCGCTCCATCGCCAACGGCATCGTCGAACAGGTGCGCGAGGACAGCGGCGGCTACGGGTTGTACGTCGTCATCCGCCACCCGCACATGCCGGATCCCGCGGACCCGAAGAAGGAAACCGTGCTCCACTCGGCATACGCCCACTTGAGCTCGCAGCTCGTGAAGGAAGGCGACATCGTCGACAAGGGCGACCAGATCGGCCTCTCCGGCCAGTCGGGATTCGTCACCGGCCCGCACCTGCACTTCCAGGTCGACCGCGACGAAGCCCCGTGGCATCCGTACTGGCCCTTCACCGGCGCCGAAGCCCGCGCGGCCGGCTTGAACACGACGCAGGCGATCAACAAGGGATTCCACCAGGAGCGCCTCAAGGAATACACGGTGCACCCGATGCTCCTCGTGCAGGCCGACCGCCCCGCGGTGAAGCAGAACATCGCTTCCTCCGGAACCAAGGCGAGCACGAAGCGCACGAAGGCGCAGATCGAACAGGCGCGCATCGACCGCAGGAACACCCGCCTCGCCCTGCGCATGCAGCAGGAAGGGGTCGCGCGCGCAGCGGCGTCCTCCGCGCCGGCCGTGTCGACCACCGTCACGCCCGAGGCCATCGATCCGGGCTCGGTCGCCATCGCGACGCCGACGGCTCCGGTGCACGCGGCCGCGCAGAATCCCGTCGCGTCGTTCGACATTCAAACCCCGCCGCAGTACACGCCGCGCCAGTGGATGACGGTGCGCATCACCCTCCTCGACGAACAGGGTAAGAAGACGAGCGAGGACCAGCTGCAGAAAGACATCTACCTGCGCACCGCCTACGGCGAGGCCGAGTTCAACCCCTCGGTGCTGCGCAAGGAAGACTTCGCGGACGGCGTCGCGACCGTCCAGATGCTCCCGCGCGGCGACCGCACGGTCATCATCCTGCTCCAGCCCTACGCGTTCCAAAGCAGGCCGATCGCCCCCTCGAAGTAAGTATCCCACGAAAAAGGACCCGTACGGCGGGTCCTTTTTTCATGCGATGGGAATCGCTCAGCCCTTCGGGGTCGGGGCGGGCACGGCTTTCTCCATCATCGGCTCCGTCGTCGCGCGGACGCGCGTGGGTCCGATGTCGAACGTCAGCGAGAGCGTCGTGGTGGCTTCGGCGGTGTTCGTTTCGGGATCGTAGCTCGAGTAGCCGTCGACCCACGTGTAGAGCGACGCGCCGGTCACCTTCGTAAGCTTCTTGCCGAGGAGCTTCTCGAAGACGGTCTTGCGCTTGTTCACCTTGGCCACGAGGTCGTCGAGGACGGAGAGTTCGAAGTCCTGCGAGTCCGTGAGGCGCACGTCCCAGCTCGGGCTGCAGCCGTTCTCGTCGAGGATGTCCGAGATCTTCTGCGCGGCGGAGAGCTTGAGGACGCGGATCGTCACGTTGAGGCTTCCGGAGAACTTGTTCGTGACGCCGGCGCCGTAGGGGTCATAGAACGGGTACACGCCGGGGGCGCCGCTGCGGCGCACGCGACCGTCGGAACCGACGGCCGTCTTGATCGCGTTGTAGATCTTCGTCAGTTCGGCGCGCACTTCGTTGCGCGTCTCGAAGTCCGTCACTTCGCAGTAGCCGCTCACGGCGACGAAGTCGGGCGTGATTTCCTTCGTGACGTTCGCGTCGACGGTGATGCCGCCGCCGTACGGACCGGGGTAGTACACGTCGCCCCCGCCGCCGCGCCCGTCGAGCGAGGACTGGTCGAGGACTTTCATGACGTCTTCTTCGGAGACGTCGGTCGTCGCGCCGGCCGCGAAGGCCGACAGCGGGGCGAAGCTCAACGCGAGCGTCGCGGCCGATGCGAGGAGTGCTGTCTTACGCATGTGGGTTGGTGGGGAAAGATGCAAAACGAAATCTATCATATGCCAGAGAAACGGCTAAATCAACGCCAAATATCGATATTTCGGGTGTTACCTTTTCCGGGATTCCGCGTAGAGGCCGCTTCCGAGCGAGAGCGTGGCGATGATGGCCGCGAGCACGAGGGCGGCGACGAACTTCCCGAACGTGGAGAGGAACAGCGCCGTGACCCCGAAGCACGCGCCGAGTCCCGTGGTGAGGGCGATCACTGCCCAGGGGTGCCACCCGCGCTCGAGGAGCAGGTGGTGGAGGTGTTCGCCGGAGCCGGATCCTTTCATCGGGTTCTTGCCGGCGAGGAGGCGGCGGGCGATCACGATGAGCGAATCGACGAGCGGCACGCCGAGCACGAGGAATCCCGTCGCCACTTTGCCGCCCGCGAAAATCGTGAGCACGCCGAGCATGAGGCCGAAGAACATCGCCCCGCAATCGCCGGGGATGACGCGCGCGAGCGGCAACGGGAGTTCGAAGATCGCCGACGCGGCCGCGATGCCCGCGAGGACGAACGCGACGAGCGCGAGTTCCGGCTGGTCCACGCGGCCCGACAGGGAGAGGAACCCGATCGTGAGGAACCCGATCGCGGAGAGCAGGCTCGTTTGCCCCGGCACGCCGTCGAACCAGTTGAGCGCGTTGACCGTGAGGAGCAGCCACGCCACGGTGAAGAGTCCGCTCAACACCGGCAGCGGCCCGATGCTCGGGAACGTCACCGTCCACGCGTCGAGCTTCAGGAGTTCGCCGAGGCCGAAATCCGCGAGCGGGTTGGTGAGCGTGTAGATGCGCGTGCCCGTGGCGAAGAGGACGAACGCGACGGCGACCTGCATGAGGAGCCGCGACGACGGCGGGATTTTCGCGCGGTCGTCGATGAAGCACACGGTCGAGAGCGTTAAAATGCTCATCAGTAAGCCAAAATATTGCAATCCCTTCGCGCCCGTGAGCGCGAGGAAACACACGAACGCGGCGGCTCCCAGGATGCCCGTGGGGTAGGGGAGTCGCGCCCGCTTCAGGCCGTAGCGTTCGGGGAAATCGAGCAACCCGATCCGCGGGAAGACGACGAGCGCGAGCGCGTGCAGCAGGACGACCGCGAAAAACGCGGACAGGGGAGTGGTCGTGAGGGGAGTGGCCAACACGACGACATCGTAGCAGCGGGCCGCGATCGTCGGTACACTCCGCCCATATGAAGAACATCAAACGACTCGAGGAACTTGACCTGTCCGGGAAAAGGGTTTTGTTGCGCGCGGGGTTTGACGTGACCATCGAAGGTGGCCTGGTGACCGACACCGCCCGCATCGACGCGCTGAAGGACACGATGCTCGCGATCCTCGCGAAAGGATCCCTCGTGATCATGGCGCACCAAGGGCGCCCGAAGGGCAAACCCGTGCCGGAGGAGAGCCAACGCCCGCTCGTGCCGGTGCTGGAGAAGCTGCTCGGCCGTCCGGTCGCGTTCGCGCCGTCGTGCGTCGGGCCCGAAACCCTCGCGATGGCGAAAGCGCTCAAGCCCGGCGACGTCTTGCTCCTCGAAAACCTCCGCTACGACGCGCGCGAAGAAGCCAACGACCCCGCGTTCGCCGCCGAACTGGCGTCCCTCGCGGACGCGTACGTCTGCGACGCGTTTTCGAACGCCCACCGTTCGCACGCGAGCATGGTCGGCGTGCCGAAGCTCCTGCCGAGCGCCATGGGTCTCCAGATGCAGAAGGAGGTCGACAGCCTCTCGAAGGTGCTCGAGGCCAAAGACGGCCTGTGCGTGATCGTCAGCGGCGCGAAGCTCGAAACGAAAGTCCCCGTGATCAACGCGTTCATCGGCAAAGCCGAGACGATCGTCGCCGGCGGCGCCATCGCCAACACGTTCCTCGCCGCGACGGGCAAACCCATCGGGAAGTCCTTGTCGGATCCCAACGAAGTCCCGACCGCGGCCTCGATCATCGCCGCCGCCGGAGGCGCGTTGCTCCTGCCCACGGACGTCGTCGTCGCCGACGGTCCTAACGCACCGCAATCCGCGCGTTCCTGCAGGGTGGACGAGGTCACACCGTCGGACGCCATTTTGGACGTCGGACCGCAGTCGACCGCTGCGATCGTCGAAGCGGTGTCGAAGGCGAAGACCGTCGTGTGGAACGGCCCGCTCGGGTACACGGAGGAGGAGGCGTTTTCGACGGGGACCGTCCTCGTCGCGAAAGCGCTGGCCGAGGCGACCGCCCGCGGGACGTTCTCGGTCGTGGGCGGCGGCGACACGCTCGAAGTCCACGCGCGCTACGGATTGCCGCTCTCGCCGTACTCCTTCGTGAGCACCGGCGGCGGAGCGATGCTCGATTTCCTCGCGCAGGGGGACCTGCCGGCCATCGCCGCGCTCCGTTCGTGACACCTTCATGGCGAAGCCCCCGTCCGATCCGGCCCTGCAGCTGTGCATCCTCGGCGAAGAGGAGAACCTCGACGCGTTCGCGCGCCGGCTGAACGCCGCGCCCGCGGGCACCGTCATCGCGTTCCTCGGTTCGCGCGAGCGGGCGGTGGCGTCGTCCGCCGACCAAGTCGCGGCGCTCACGAAAGCGTTGCAGGCGACGAAGTCGTACATCGCCACGAAACATCCGGGCCTCGCCAAGCAGGCGCGCGCCAAGGGCATCCGCGTCATCGACCGCACGGCCGACCTGAAGGACATGCTCGAGAAACACCCGCAGCTGCACGACGCGCTCCGGATGTTCTCGCCGCACGTGTGGCGGCAGCAATTGAAGTCGCAACTCCAGCGGATGGGGCTCGTCAGCATGCCCAGGCTGCGCATCTACAGCCTCGTGACGCTGTCGGGATTGCTGTTCTTCTTCGTCGTGTTCCGGTTGCTCCCGTCGGCGGAGATCGAGGTCAAACCCCGCCAGGAAACGGTCACCCAAACGGTGAACGTGTTCCTCGCCGGCAGCGGGGCGTCCTTGCCCGCGACGCGCGTCCGCCAATTGCCGCTCCGCCTCATCGAGGTGCGCGACGAGCGCTCGTTGACCTTCGACCAGATCAGCAAACAGTTCGTGGGCGGCGCGGCGACGGTCGATTTGAAAATCTCGAACGCGACGGGCGACCGCGTGTCGCTCCGGAAAGGCACCCGCTTCCAGAACCAGGCCGGGATGGTGTTTCGGACGCTCGGCCCGGTGATCATCCCCGCGAGCGGCAGCGCGAGCATGCGCGCGAAGGCGGACGACGTCGACGCGTACGGGCAGATCATCGGCCAGCGCGGCAACGTGCCGGCCGGCATCGAGTGGAACGTACCGGGCCTCGACGAGGCGACCCGCAAGCTCGTCACCGCCGTGAACCCGCTCGCGGCGTCCGGCGGCTCCACCGCGTACCGGACCGTTCTCACGCAGCAAGACCTCGAGATCGCGAAAAAGCGCCTCGAACAGGAGCTTCTCGCCAACGCGAAGCGCCTCGTGAACGAGGAAATCGACCTGCTCAACGCCGAGGATCCCACGCTCGGCGTCCACCTGCTCCAGTACGGCGAACTCACGAAGCTCACGTACACGGGCTTCGTCATCCCGAACCAATTCGTCGGCCAGGAGGTGATGTCGGTGCCGATCGAAGGGAAGATCGTGTACGCCGCGAACGCCTACGACGCGAAGTCGATCCTATCGTTCCTCCAGAGCGAACTCACGGCCCACGTGCGGCAGGGGAAGATGCTTCTCGAAGAAGCGCTCTCGGACGAGAGCCTCATCGTCCACGTCATCGATTACGCGGACGACCTATCGTGGATCAAGCTGACGGTCGACCTCTCCGCCACGGAGCAGTACGTGCTCGACCCGCTCACGCCCGACGGCGCGCTCTTCGCCAAGCGCGTGCGCGACCAGGTGGCGGGCCTCACGATCGACGAAG
>CAZIQM010000029.1:0-15881 GCA_964541635.1 uncultured Candidatus Peribacteria bacterium
GCCGACGCGGTACTTGTTCTGGACCAATTCGCCGACGCTGCGGATGCGGCGGTTGGAGAGGTGGTCGATGTCGTCCGGCGCGCCCTGGCCGTTGTTGAGGCGGATGAGCTCGCGGAGGATCTCGATGAAGTCCTTCACCTGGAACACGCGGTGCGCTTCGTCGCTCGGGGTGTCGAAGTCGAACCGGCGGTTCATCTTGTAACGGGCGATGGTGCCCATGTCGTACTTCTTGAAGTCGAAGAACAGACCGTCGATGAGGCTCTTCGCGTTCTCCGGCGTGGCATAGTCACCGGGGCGGATGCGGCGGTAGATGCTCTGGTACGCGTCTTCCACGGCCGTGGCGGTGTCCTTGTCGAGCGTGAGGCCCACGAAGTCGTGCTCCGGCTTGAGGTCGGCGAAGAGTTCGCGGATCGATTCATCGGTCGTGTAGCCGAACACGCGCAGGAGCTGCGTGACCGGGATCTTGCGCTTGCGGTCGATCTTGCAGGTGATGATGCCCTTGCGGTCCGTCTCCACCTCGAGCCACACGCCGCGCTTGGGGATGATCTTCGCCGCGTGGTACTTCGGGTAATCGGTCATCGTCGAGAAGAACACGCCCGGCGAGCGGACGAGCTGGTGGACGACGACGCGCTCGATGCCGCCGACGACGAACGTGCCGCTGTCGGTCATGAGCGGGATCGAACCGAGGAACACGTCTTGTTCCTTGATTTCACCGGTCTCCTTGTTGATGAGCTGGACGTGGCCCTTCATCGCCGCCTCGTACGTGAGGTTGCGGCGCTTGCAGGTTTCGGGGTCGTACTTGGCGGGGTCGAATGTGTGGCCGAGGATGCGCAGCTCCATCTTCTTGCCGGAGAAGTCCGTGATGGGCGTCACTTCCTGGAGCAGCTCCTGGAGGCCTTCCGTGAGGAACCACTTGTAGCTTTCGATCTGCATTTCGATGAGGCTCGGGACCTGCGAGATGCCCTGGTCGTCGACCAGGAACACGCGTTCGCCCACGACCTTCTTCGGCTGCAGGTGGGCGGGCAGGTTCTTGAGCGAGGCCGGGATCTTGCCCGCGGGAGCCGCGAGGTGCGGGATGACGTTCGGGAGGATGCCGGCCGGAACGTCGAGCGTGTACTTGCCGGTCGCGACGAACGACGCCTTCTTCGGCGCCGCCTTCGCGGGCGCCTTGGCGACGGGGGCCTTGAGCGGCTTCTTCGCCTCCACGGTCTTCGTGGCAGGCTTGGCCGCCTTCGGGGCGACCTTCTTCGGAGCCGCCTTCTTGGGGGCGGGCTTCGCGGCCTTCTTGGGCGCGGCTTTCTTCGGCGCGGCCTTCTTCGCGGGCTTCGCCTTCTTCGGTGCAGCCTTCTTCGCTGCTTTCTTCGCGGGCTTCTTGGCCATAAGAGAGTGAATGGGGACGCAGGGAAACGCCCTGCACGTGACCACAGTATTTTCGCAATGGTTAGCGAAAAACGGGTGGTCAGGCAGCGCTCAAAACACAATCGAAGCCAGCTGTTGACGGGCGCATTGTAGAGCCAAAAACGACCAGGTCAAACGCGAAACGGCCATATTCTGCATCAACCATTCGTTGTACATCGCCGTTCCCACCTCATATCCACGCGAGCAGGTGGTTCGACGCGTGCAGAAACGACGGATAGTGCTACGATCGCGTCACACATGCGACCCATACCAGTTCATGAGGATCGACCCCCGCGCATCGCCATCTGCGTGTCGGGGCAGGCGCGGACGCTGGAGCGGACCATCGGATATTTCGAAAAAAACCTTCTCCGGAAGCTCGAACAGCCCATCGTTTTCGCGCATGTCACCGACGAGGAAGATCTAGAAAAAATACAGCTCCTGCGTCCCGAGAAGTATGCGGTCGGGGATCCGCCGATCGACGAAGACCGATACCCCTTCACGCGACGGATGTTCCAATGGACCTTAAACCGCTACAAAGGCGCCTCGGGTGCCAATACCTGGCTGAATATCCTGTATCAACTCCAGTCGTGGCATGTCGCGAACTCATTAAAACAACAGTACGAACGCGCGCAGGGATGGACGTTCGACTGGGTCTTCCGGATTCGCCCCGATTGCCCGCCAGGACGACCGATCGAACAATTGGACCTGCTTGATCCGGCATGCGTGTACGTTCCCGCGCATGATAGCTGGGGCGGGGTATGCGACCGCTTTGGGTTCGGCGGATCAAAAGCCATGGATACGTATGCGTCCCTATTCGCGCATATCGAAGCGATCGCGAAAGAGCACAAGGGCATCGACGGAATGAGCACGGAACATTGCCTACGGACCCACCTCGAGGGAGAGGGCATCCCGATTCGCAACACGCGTGCCGAGCTATTGCTTCTGCGAGCAGACGGGAGGGTGATTTACCCATGCAGGTCCAGAAAGGAAGACCGGATTTCGTGGGTCATGTTCATGCGAAAATGCATATACTTTGCGCTGCACAGGCCGGGTGAATTGCCACGGATCGTCATCCTGGCGCTGGGTAAGCGAGGCACGAACCGATAATGCGTTAGCGATTCGCGGCCGCATCCTTGATCCACGCGCGGCACGCCACCATTTCGTCTTTCGGAACCACACCCGCGCTGATCAACGCCGCATAGGCACGTTCGACGTTCTCAAACGGATCCTTCGTGAATTCGGCCTCTTCGAGCGCCGCGATGGTCGGGTGAACGCCGACGTAGCAGTCCATCTCTTGTCTCAGATCGTTCATGAGATCGTGCTCATTGCGATCCTGCACCACCATCGCCTCCGTGAATCCGAGCGCGCTCCCCTGTTCCCATAACAGCCGCTGCGCGATGTACCCGCGCAGAATATCGGTGAAGCGGAAACTGACCTGCGCCGGAAGATAGAGGAACGCGAAGGAATCCCGGTGCCAGAACGTGCACTGTGAATTGAACGGACAATACGTGCGCGGAGCGAGTGCCATGCGCTCGCCAACATGAAAGTGAACATCGCCGGGAAAGAGCAACCGATGGAGCGCGTCGACGTCTGGCTGCCGATCGGCGAGCGATTGCCAC
Organism: uncultured Candidatus Peribacteria bacterium; assembly: GCA_964541635.1. Classification (GTDB taxonomy): domain Bacteria; phylum Patescibacteriota; class Gracilibacteria; order Peribacterales; family Peribacteraceae; genus DALYDP01. The sequence continues at coordinate 3,018 of CAZIQM010000029.1, forward strand.
ACGCCGATCGTGGCGGAAGCGTTCTGCAACGGCGCGACGTCATCATGCACGTGATCCAGCGGGAACCCGCGCGGCCATACGAACGCATCGCTGAAGTACCGATAGACGTTGGCAAAGCCCGACGCCGAGTCGCAGCGACGGGAGCACGTCCACTGGGGGCGCTCCCAACCCTCAAGCGGGAGATTGTCATCGTCGGTGTCGTAAATATCCGTCGCGCCCTGCTTGAGCGCGTACAAATACCCGATGTTTTTGCGGGCGTAGTTGTTCTCGGGGCAATGCTCAGTGTAGGCAAAACCGAGATCACGCTGATCGTCGATCGACAGGTACGTGAGCGTATCCGACGACGCGACTTTTTTACTCTTCTTGTCGCCGACGAGAACGACGTGCCACTCCGGCAGTTTCTGCCACATTTTCACCGCCTCCGTCTCGCCATGAATGCCGGTGATGACGATGAACTTCGTGAACGAAGCGGCCACGGAAAAATCCTACCAAGAATCAACCGAAACCGACAGAGGGCGTTTGCCGGACCATCTACGGGAATGCTTCATCTTCCCGCGCACCGCGGCGAAACCGAGGTGGCGAAACTGTTGGACGAAACGCTGAAGGAGGAATTCGCAGCCGACGAGAAACTCACGAAGATCGCGACGAAGGACGTGAACCCGTCGGCGGCGAAGGCTCCGCGGTCACGAGGAACGTCTCGAGCGTCATCGAAAGCGACGGCAACAACCGCATGATTTTTTCGGCGGCGTTTTTCGTGCGGCACTTCATCGTGAAAATCCTGTCGCCGACGTCGACCGAAAGAACCTCCATCTGCGGGGCGAGCAACGCCTGGCGCATCGTTTCGGCGTCCGTCGAAGAACCGCGGTACGCTGCGCGCACGAGGACCACGCGCTCGCCGTCGTGGGACAGCGGCAGCGGCATGTCAGATGTGCTCGCCGACGTACGGATGGTCGTAGACGACGGAGAGGAGCTTGCCCTTGGGCGCCATAAGGTTGATGCGTTTTTGAACCATGCGTTGCGCCTCTGTGTTCGCGTCGTCGACGTGCACGGCGAGCCTGCTTGCCCCCTCGTCAGCCACCGTCACACCGGGAATCGGAACGACGGTCTGGCGCGCTCCCGCACGCAATTTATCGATGATGCTCATGCCCGTCGTACTGGGCATGTGACGCATCTCGCGCTCATCCATGTCTCCCAGGAAGCTCACGATCATCGTCGCCATATGTGCAAAGCATACACGACATTTGACGCCTTCGTCGAATGCATGCCCTTCCCTTTTCGTGGCCATTTTCGAAAACACCCGGCCCCTTCCGCATCGGGAGAACCGGGTGCGCATAGTTCAAATGGCAACGCAGCGCGTATTCGTTCCCGTCACGACGACAGGAGACGAACACGCCGACACGTTCGAGGGATCACACAATTTCACCGAGGTACCGGGCGTCGGGAACGTCGAGAGGGACCACTCGTAACGGGTGATGAGACCGGTGGGACCGCAGTACGTCGCGGAACGATCGAGCGTGTTACTGGCGGAATCGTAGAGGCCGGCGCATTTCCCCGCGCTCACGACGTACGAGAGCTGCAGCGTGCGCACCGAGCCGGAACACCGAACCTTCGCGTAGTTCAACCGGAGCGACATGGAACCGTCGCCGGGGGCGGACGATGAGGAATACGTCGACGAGCTGGAGGCTTGGGGTTGCGATGAAACGGAGGAAGACGATGAAACGGAGGACGATGAGGAAGAAGAGGACACGGAAGAAGATGAGGAGGACGGGTCGATGCCGTCGGACGGACGAAGCATGATGGCGTCGGCGTCGATGAGGCGCGGCGACAGATGGAGCGGATCCACCTGCTTGCCGGTATACCAGTTGCCGTAGAGCGTTTTGCTGCCGGGACGGACGGTGCGGATCGCAATTTTCTGCCATGTGATGCCGTCCCACTGGATGCCCACCGGAGGCTCGCGCTGGTCGATGGTCACCGCCGCCATGTCGGCGTCCGACATCGGCGTGGTATCGGCGAACACCTGGAGACGCACCGCGGTGACGGACTGGGGCTGTGAAACCCACGTGGCGTAGACGTCGTAGGAGCCGGGGGTAAGCGCGCGTCCGCCGTCGTTTGCAGTGATGCGCGCGACGGGATCGGGAACGGTGGCCGGGGCGTCGTTACGCAACACCACGTGCGCGCCGCGATAGGACGAAGGGTCGTCCGTCCGCGGGGCGACAAAGTAGTCGGTCGACGCCGTCTGCAACGAAGGATCTGCGTCATCGAGCACGAACGTCGTCGGAGGCTCTTGGTCCGCGCTGCGGCGCAGCATGAAACCGTCGACGAGGACGATGCCCGGCACGTAGGAACTGCGCAGGACATGGGGCGTGACTTGGATGGTCGCGGCGCCGTCGGACGGAAGGTAAGCCTTACCGATGACGCGCCAATCCGCACCATCGAACGTTTCGCCGGCGGCAGGAACGGTTTGGTTCACCAGGAAAACGTTGCCGCCGTCTTTCGCGCGAACGGTCACGAGCGCCGCTCGCGTCGCGCCCTCGATCGAAGGCCACGTGGCGAGAACGTCGTACATCCCGGCGCGCAGGGGCGGCACGACGAATTGAACGTAGGACGATGATCCGATGCCCAGCGCGCGCTCGGGATGCAACTCGGCGTGACCGCCGCGGTACCCGCCCTGGACGAACGACGACTGGTGCGCCATGGCGTGGACGGAGTACTCGTCGTCGAGCGCGACGGTGTCGACGGGTGCATTCGCGTAGGGCGTGTCCCCGATGCGGCGCAGGACGAGCGCGTCGATGACGATCGGCTTACCCGTGGCACCCGCGCGGATGCGATCGGGATCGGCCCATGTCACCATCGTGGCGTTCGCGAGCAGGTCGATCGCGCCCACCTTGCGATACGTCACGCCGCCGATGACTGCGCCAGAGGGCGCGTCGGCCAACGAGACCGGGCGCGAAAAATCGAGGTAGTCCACCGGCGAGAACGTCGCCATGCTGCGGAAGTCGATCGCGGCGCGCGGGGACGCGTCGGGCGACGCTTTCCACGTCGCGTAAACCTCGTACCGCCCGGGCACGACGCTCGTGCTCCATGACACCGCGGTTCCCGTGGCGCACGTCGAGTACGAACCGCCGACCGACGCCGTATCCGCGACGGACGTGCAACGGTAATCGGGACGCATCATCGAGTTGTCGAGCACGATGTCGACGGACGAGTCGGTGGAATCCGACGCGTTGTATTCCTCGTTGTCCTGCGCACCAGCGCATCCCGGATCCTGGGGGTAATCCCCTTTTCCGTCGCCGTCGTTATCGATGCCGTCCTGGCAGGCGCTGCGCGGGTTGCTTTCATCGACATCCGTCTGGCCGGCACAAGAGAAATCGGCTCCTGCATCGACAGCGCCGTCGCCGTCGTTGTCGATGCCGTCGGAACACTGCGGAAGGACGCACTGCGCGTTGCCCGTGATCACGACGGCGGAACTGCAATCGGCGCGGTTGTTCCCGTCACACAGCTTCACCGACTCCCCCACGCGGAAGAGGGCGTTGAAATCCTTCGTCGCAACCGTGACCGTGCCGCTGCGCTGGCAAAAGAGATTGGCCGAGTGAACGATGAGATCGTTCGACGCGACGAGCATGTGCGCGCACGTATCGAAATTCTTGGAATACGACACGTTCACGGAACATCCGTTCGCGACGACGGACGTCAGCGCGATGTTTTGGCTCACGTTCAGTTCATCCGCATCGAGCAGGTCCTGGCAGCCAGGATCCTGGGGAAAATCTGTTTTTCCGTCGCCGTCGTTATCGATGCCGTCCTGGCACGCGGCAAGCGGCGGGACGGAAGACGACGAAGAGACGGCGGAAGACGACGAGGAACCTCCGGGAACTTTCCGGATGAGCAGGTAATGGGCACGCGACAACCCGCCCTTGGGGAACGTGAGCGCGACTTGGTAGGTTTGCATGCCCGACTCGCTCACGGAGAAGGATCCGATGTTCTGGAAGGCGATATCGGATCCGCACCAGGTATAGCCACTGCAATTCGTCGCCATCACGAGGTCCGCTTTCGACGGCGCGTTTTGGTCGACCGACCACGCACCGATCTGGCGATACGACCGATCGAACGCCGTGTACGTGACGGGAGGAACGGCGGGGGTATTCCCCGGCCAATCGGCATACAATTCGTAGCTACCCGGATCCAAACGATCCCTCCACCAGACGGTGCGCGCGGGCACGTTCTCGCCCGAACACGTGATCACGCCGTCCCACGTGGAACAGTACGGGGCGTAGGTTCCGATCGGGTTCGAAACGTTGAACGATCCGGGCGTCGGGACGAACCGCGTGCCCTGCAGCGGGGACGACGACGCGGAGGATACGTGCGACGACGAACGCGAAGAGGAAGACGACGACGCCGTGTCTTCGCGCACGAGCATCACCGCGTCGGCATACGTGACGTTCTTCGGTTTGCCGTTCGGGGAAATGCTCACCGTCACCGTTCCCGCGAGATCGACCGTCACGCGCTGCGCCCATTGCCAGTTCGCGCCCGACGCGACGATGCTCGAAGGCAGGAGCGACTGCTTCAGCGGAACATTGCCATACGTGCGGTAATTGCCGCCGGGAGCGGGAATCCTCGTTTCGATGACCGCCGCCGCGTCACCCTTGCGGGGCCACGTCGCATAGATCGAATACGTTCCGACGGGCACGTCGCGGAACGAGAACGTCGCGACCGACGTCATGCGTGTCGTCGTGACGCCGTTGGCCGTCGTCCGCTCGTAGGTGGGGTAACCGATGGCGCGCGTCGTGCCGCCGTAGCCGGACACATAGGTCACTTTCACGAAGGTGCCGGGCGTGAACGCGGTCGGGTCCGCATCGTCGACGATCAACGGCAGCGCCGCCCCGGCTTGGCCCTTTAGTCGCACCGCGACGGGAAGCGAAACGGCGGCGATCGTAAGGAGGCCAACGGCTACGGAAACGATCCGGGAAACGCGCATACGTGTGTATGTGAATATTTCCGTCCATCATAGCAGAAAACGGCGTTAAAGTCATGCCTTCGGACGCTCCGGATATTATTTCCCCGCCTGCTCGAAGCGCCCTTCGACCTCCTTCCAGTTGAAGACGTTCCAGACCGCCTTCACGTACTCGGCGCGGCGGTTTTGGTACTTCAAGTAGTAGGCGTGCTCCCATACGTCGAGGCCGAGCAGCGGCGTCTTCCCGTCCGTGATCGGGTTATCCTGGTTCGCGGTCGAGACGATCTCGAGCTTTCCGCCGTCGGAGACGAGCCACGCCCATCCGGAACCGAATCGCGCGAGCGCGGCGGCGCTGAACTTCTCCTGGAATTGCGCGAACGATCCGAACGCAGCGTCGATCGCGTCCTTCAGTTTGCCGCCGGGTTCGCCGCCCGCGTTGGGAGCGAGCGATTGCCAGAACAACATGTGGTTCAGGTGTCCGCCACCGTGGTTGCGCACCGCCGCGCGGATGTCCTCTGGAACCATGTCGAGGTCGGCGACCAATTCCTCGACGGTCTTCCCTTCCAACTCCGGATGTTTCGCGAGCGCCTCGTTCAATTTGTCGACATAGGTCTGGTGGTGCTTCGTGTAGTGGATCTCCATCGTCTTCGCGTCGACGTGCGGTTCGAGGGCGTCGAAGGCGTACGGAAGCGGCAGCACGTTATGGGCCATGGGTCGAGGAGGAAAATATGTGCCCCGAGTATGACGGATGTGGCGGGGAAAAATGAACTCCCGACCGCTACTTCCGACTTGCCACTTCCGCCATACTGGCTGGGTGGAGATACGACTCCTGACATCGGCGGAAGACCTGGCCACGTGGGACGCCTTCGTGAAGGCGAGCCCTCAGGGCAGCCTGTGGCAGTCGAAGGAGTGGAAAAGCTACCAGGAGGCCCTGGGGCGCCAAACGCGCGTCTACGGGGCATTCCAAGGCCAACGAATGGCCGCCAGCGCGCTGGTTGTGGTCGATACGACCGCGGGGAACCTCTCGACGTGGGAGATCCCCCGCGGACCCATCGGTGACGGAGCCGCCGAGCTCGCCGCGCGCATCGTCGACGAAGCCCGCGCGGAGCACGCGCTGCTCGTGAAACTCTCGCCGGCCACTCCCCTTCCGCTCGACGGTTTTTCGCCGTCCGGCGGACACACCCAACCCGAAGCGACGCGCATCCTCTCGCTCGCGCTCGGCGAGAACGACTTGCTCGCCCAGATGAAACCCAAGGGCCGCTATAACATCCGCCTCTCGGAGCGGCATGACATCGAAGTGAAGGAGACGGACGACGTCGCGGCGTTCCACGCGCTCCTCAAGCGCACGGGCGAACGCGACCGTTTCGGCATCAACCCGGAATCGCAGTACCGCGCCTTCCTGGAGCATCTCCCGGGCGCATTCCTGCTCCTCGCCTACCACGCGAAAACGAGCATGCGCGAGCCCATCGCGGGCCTCATGGGCGTGACCTGGGGAACGACGGGCATCTACTACTACGGCGCCTCCGACGAGCGCCATCGCGCGCTCATGGCGCCGTACCTGCTGCAATGGAAAGCGATGAAGCACTGCGCGGAACGCGGCTGCACGCAGTACGACCTCCTCGGCGTCGCGCCGGAAGGCTCCGGACCGGCCCACGCGTGGGCCGGCATCACGAACTTCAAGGAAAAGTTCGGCGGCTCACTCGTCGCGTACCCGCCGGAGCAGCAGGCCGTCCTGCGCCCCTTCGCGTGGAACCTGCTGAAGCTGAAGCGCCGCATCCTCGGATAACGAAAAAGCCGCCCCGGTGAGGAGCGGCTTTTCGCGTGTCGGCCTCGGTACGATTTCGCATGTGCGAAATCACTCGGCCTGACACGTCGAAACTGCGCTGTCATGCCGAGTGTCGCCACAGCGACGTACCGAGGCATGACATGGCCTTAAACCCCAAAAGCCCCCTCTTTCGAGGGGGCCAATGGGTGCTGTGTCGTTACGAGAAGCTAACTATTAGCTCTTGTACGACGTGGAGCGAACGACGGTGTCGCTGTACTCGATCCACTTGAAGCGGGAAGACGTGGTGGTGCCGGAGGCAACCGTGCCGGAGTCTTCGTCGGTCCAGTCGATGTGCGAGTTGGAAGCGCCGTACGTGTTCGTCGAGCGCGTCGTGAAGTCCTGGAGAGACACCTGGAGGGCCGACGTCGTCGAGCCAACCTTGGCGTTCTGGATGTTCACTTCGAGGACGAACGTGCTGGTCTCACCGGACTCGAGCTGCGTGTCGCCAACGCCGGACGTCCAGGAGGACGACGTGCGGAGGTTCGGGCAGGAGACGACGAGCGAGCCCGTCGTGCTGAGGGAGCCGGAGACAACCGTGCAGGAGGCCTTCGTGTCAGAGTTCGCCTTGTTGTAGAACTTGAAGCTTGCGGCATCAAGGTCGACCTGCGAGGCCGTGACGTTGAAGATCACGCCCGAGAGCGTGGCCTTGTTCAGGCCGTTCAGCGTGTTGCTGTTCGAAGCGGCCGTGAACTTGAACTGACCGATCGGGCTGATGCCCGTCGGGACGTTCGTGTTGTCGGCATCCGGGTTGGCGTTGGCGATCGTCGTGATCTTCGAGAGCGTGACGTCGTTGTTGCTACCCATGATGTCGGCGTTCGAGGTGACGGTATCGACACCGATGAACACTTCACCATCGTTGGTGCTGTTGGCGTTGTTCGCCGTCAGGTTGCTGCTGGATTCGCGACCGCGAGCGCGGACCGCGCCGGAGCCCGTGCCGTTGTCGGACACGTTCTGACCGGTGACCCAGAGGCGGATCGGCTGGCCCGAGAGGGCACCCTGTTCATCGCTCTTCAAGCGCGGCTTGACGAGGATGTCGAGGTTCTCGCCGTCCTTGACGATGAGCTGGCCGTTTTCCATGTTCGCACAGAACGTCTGGATGGCAGCGCCACCCTGCTTGCCGTTCGTCGTGAGAACGTCGTCCGAGCCGCAGCCGGAGACCGTCGCCGTGGCAAAGGCCGTCGTGGCGCCGTCCTTGTAGAGCTCGAGGCGGTCGACAGACGACGCGTTCGAACCGGAGGACGAGAGCTGGAGGTCAGTCACGTCGATGTCTTCGTTCTGGGCGCGGAACTGGAGGCGGAGGATCGTGTCGCCGAGCGTGCCGCCAAGGAGCTGGCGGGAGCGCGTCGGGGTCGAGTCCAACGTCACGAAGAGGTCACCCTGGTTGACCAGGAGGTAGTTCTTCGAGCGGAGGGTTGTGACGATGATCTCACACGTGCTGGAGCACGAGTTGTTCAAGCGAACACCAGAGAGGCTGGAGCCGTTGTCGGCTTCTTCGGCCTCGATGTAGCTCGTGGCACCCGTGGCGAAGCGGAGCTGGAGGTCGTTGCCCGTGAGGGACGACGCGATGTCAGCGTGGACTTCGAAGAGCACGGATTCTTCAGCCGGCAGGAGCACGCCGCCGCCCGTGAGGTCGTCGAACGTGACGTTGCCGTTCTGAACCGATTCACCGGCCTGGGCGATCGTGTCAACGACGCCGTCGGCGTCGGAGTCGAACCAGAGGGTGTAGTCCTGACCGTTCAGGAGCGAGCCGGACTCGGCGTTGAAGATGGCCTGCGTGAACAGGATGTCTTCAGCCTCGCCAGCGCGAGCTTCGAAGCGGAGGAGGTTCACGTTGTCGGAGTTCTTGACCGCCGTGTCGGACGTACCGATCGATTTGACGGCGACGTTGAGCTCCGGCGTGGCGATGCGCTGGAAGTTACCAGTGATCGTCGCACCCGGGCGAACGTCCGTGACGTTGTCACCCGTGGAGCCGCCTTCGGCAACGAGGTTGTAGTCGTCCGTGGCCGAGATGAGGCCGCCGAACGTGCACGTGGCCGTGGAGACCGTCGTGCAAGCCTGGACGCGGAACTTGTCACCGTTCTTCGGATGGGCGTTGCCCGTTCCGTTGTCGATGAAGTCCGCCTGGAGTTCCCACGTCGAGGAACCTTCCACTTCGAAGTCGTCGAAGCGGTAGATCTGGTACGTCGAGGAGGTGGACGTGGCAAACGCGCCAGCGTCCGTCAAGCGAACGGCGGAGACGGACTGACCCGTCTTCGTGTTGCGCAGTTCGACGTCCTCAAGCACCTCGCTGATGTTGTCAGACGAAGTGTTGCCGCCCGTGGCGAGACCAGCACCCGTGGAGGTCTGGCCTTCGATGGCGACGTAGAAGTCGCGGATGTCGACAGAGTCACCGCCCGTCGTAACCTTGAAGTTAGCGAGGACAGCGTCGTCATCATCGCGCGTGAACTTCTGCTGGGTCGGACCGTCGATTTCGACGGTGAGTTCGCCGGCCTGGATGTTGACCGTGTCGGCGTCGTCGTCCGGAATGCTCACCTGGGAGCCGTAGAGCTGGCCGTTGACACCGAAGCCGTAGAGCGAACCGACAGCGAAGACGTCGCTCTCTTCTTCGAAGTGCATGACCACGTTGTCACCGGCGCCGCCGGCGACGTCCGCGATGACCTCGAGCGTGACCTTGTCACCTTCGAGGATCGTGAACGGCGGGTCGAACGTCAGCGTAACGAAGTCTCCCGTCGTGGAGGCGACAACGTTCGTGAGAACGGTGCCGTCCGTGCGGGCGACCTTGATGTTCTGGAGATCACCGTCTCCGGCCGTGCCGTTCTGCTCGAGGGTGATCGAGTAGACGGTCTGGTCTTCGACGGAGTTGGTCGAAAGTTCGAACTTACCGACCACGACGGCTTCGTCACCGACCTCGACCTCATCGGGCGAGACGGTGCGATAGTCGACGGACAGCGTGCCAGCCGTGACGGTGGCGACGCGGAACGTGTTGCCGCGGAGCGGGAAGGTGCCTTCCGTGTCCAAAGCGTTGCTCTGGATGTCGGACGGCAATTCGACCGCGATGTTGTGCTCGGCCGAAGCCGTGGCAGACGTCGCGAAGTCGGCGACGATGTCAACCGTGACCGTCTCGCAAGCCTCGACCATGAGCGGATCGCTCAGGCGGAGGGTCGCGGTCTGATCCTGGCTGTCCAGCGTGCGCTTGCGGGAGATGCGACCGCCATCCTGGGCCACATAGAGGCCGTCGATGTCGGACTCATCGCCGAAGCCTTCGTGCAAAACCGTGATCTCGTCGATCCACACGTCGTCTTTGCAGTCGGCCGTGAGGTCAAGCGAAGCGAGAACGACGCCAACGGCGCCCTTGGGCACCGTGTCGCCGGACGGGTTGCTGGAGGCGAGCGAAACTTCGAGGGTGCCTTCACCGACCACGCGGTCCGTGAAGCCTTCGAAGTCCATGCTGTCGGAGAAGGTGTCGCCCTTGGCCGTTTCGATGTCCTCGGCCGTGAGGGTGTAGTCTTCGCCGGCATCCATCGTCTCGGCGAGCGTGAGCTCAACCGTGGATTCGTTGATCCAGTCGATGGACTCGACATCGATGTCGGAAGCGCCGGAGACCATGAACTGGGAGGCCTCGGTGTCCTCGGAGATGTCGACGTTGAATTCGACTTCAACCGTGGAGGCGTCCGTGGCCATCACGTCCTTGATCGCAGGCTCCGCATCCTGGTGACCGTCCATCGTACAGTCGACACCGTACGTGAGGTCCTGGTCGACGCGGTGAAGCATCACGACCATTTCGGCGCGGTTCATGAAATCGGACGGGCGGGCGCGGCCCGTGTTCGCGTCACCCTGGACGACGCAGTGATCGGCGGCCGTCTGAACGGCATCCGTGTACCACTGGCCGGAGGGAACGTCGACGAACTCGGGAGCGTCGCCGGAAGCATCGAGCTTGAAGGCGCGCACGATGAGCGCGGCGGCTTCAGCGCGGTTGATGTTCGCGGCCGGGCGGGCGTAGCAGGGGTGGCTGCCGTAGCAGTTGTTGTCACCCTTGACCCAACCCTCCTTGGCGGCTTCCTCCATGTAGGAGTAGTACCAAGCGCCGGGGCGGACATCGTCGAACGACGGAACTGCCGGGGGCGTCGAAAGGATGCCACCGTTCAGCTCGACGACGAGCTTAATGAACTCCGCGCGGTTAGCGTTGTCGTTACCGCGGAAGCGGGTCTGGCTTGCGTCGAGGTAACCGTCCTCCGTGAAGGATTTGACGGCGTCCTCGTACCAGACTCCTGCCGGAACGTCGCTGTACGCGGCCAGCACCGTACCCACCTGGGTAAGGGCGATCGCTGCAGCAGACACTCCTGCGAACAATTTCTTGAACGAACTGTTCATAGGTAGGAGTTGTAGAAATAAGAAATAAGAATGCACGTGTGTTCTGTCTCTGTGTGAGTTGAGTGTGGTAGGTGGTCCGTTCGCTGTGACGTATCACCCGGTGTATCGGGGAGCACGATCCGCTGACGCGGCTGCAGCTCCTTAACACTAAAGAGAAGATACTGGGAAACACGGTGGCCGAAGCCGATGCGAGGACCCGTTCATGCACGGTCCCTATATAAGGAAGTAAGAACTACTTCCGGGGACGTGAGAGACTCGGCGCGGGGAAACCCTGCGCGAGGTGCCGGTGTGTGAATGAACGTGCACGTATCCGCGCTCTTTTGGAGTCGTGGATTGCAAGGATGGTAGCGAAGCCCCATACGGAGACAAGGCGCACGCGTTTCCTGTGCACCCCTTGAAACGTCATCCGGGGGACCGCGTTACGCAGGACATGGACGAGCGATGCGCGCATTCTCTTTCGTAAAAATGCGAGGAATGCACATTTTGACGAAGCATTCCCGTGCCGTTCGGCGTTCGATGCGACCGTTCCTACACAAAAAAAGCCCTTGCCTAGAAGCCAGAGTGCTGATGAATCAACTTTTTTGTTCAAGCGGAATGTCGAGAGAACTACACACCGTTTGTAAAAGAGGTATATCTAACTTTACATTGCATATAGTAAACTTTACTTTTAGATCTTTCAAAGCCATTAAAACGTTATTAAGGAGCCGATTCGAGCAGCTTTATGGTACTTGTTCGTTGAAAACTCAAAAAATGCCGTTTCGAAACGGCTCGGGGGGCGGAAAATGGAAAGCCAACGCGACAACGTTGGCAAGTATTCCTAACTTCAGGGCCAAAAATGGCCGTCACGGCGGGGGAAAACCGCCACAAAGCCTCTCACCCGTCCCGGAGGTCGATCGTCGATCCTGGGGCAACTGGTGAGGTCGTTTTTCGACGCGACGGACCCGCGCGCTACGGCGTCACTTCTTTTTCAACTCCTGCCCCTTCGCGGTGTCGTTCAACACGAATCCCCTCTTTTCGATTTCGCCGCGGAGACGATCACTCTCGGCGAAGTCCTTCGCGGTGCGCGCGGCGGTGCGCGCGTCGAGGAGTTGTTGCACGTCGAGCGGGATGCGTTCGTCGGCGGTCGCCTCGAAGCAGCCGAACGTCGCGCGCGCGAGATCGACGAACGTCCTGAGCGCGCCGAGGTCGGCGTCGGAGTACGCCGGGTTCTGCGCGGCTTCCAGCGTGTTCACGATCTTCGTGACGCCGAAGATCGCGGCGAGCGCGGCGGGCGCGTTGAGATCCGCGTCGAGCGCGTCGCGGAACTCCGCGGTGGCGCGTTCGACGTGCGCGGCGACCGCGTCGGTCCCGGCGTGCAGCGCTCCTTCTTTCAGGCGCGCGTCGACCTTCATGAACGCGTCCGAAATCTTGCGCCGCGCGTCCTTCGCGTCGTCCATCCCCTTCCAACCGAACTTCAAATTCGTCCGGTAGTGCACCGAGAGCAAATAGAAGCGCAGGTCTCCGGCTTCGTATCCACGGGCCAAAATGTCAGAAATAGTTACCACGTTGCCAAGACTCTTTGACATTTTTTCGCCTTCCAAATCGATCCGGCGCTTGTGGAGCCAGGTTTTGACGAACGGTTTACCGGTCACGGATTCGCTCTGCGCGATCTCGCATTCGTGGTGGGGGAAGATGTTGTCCTCGCCGCCGGTGTGGATGTCGATCGTGTCACCCAGGATCG
>CAZIQM010000030.1:0-4908 GCA_964541635.1 uncultured Candidatus Peribacteria bacterium
CCGCTGATCCACCGGATCTACCGCGCGTACTGGGTCGAGACCGCGGACGTGTCGATGTGGCCGCCGTGGTCGCGGAGGCTGCCGCAGATCCCGGCGCATATTTCGATCACCCAGGAAGAATGATGCGCATCCTCCGGATCCTCGGCGTGATGTGCGGCACGATCGTGTCGATCGTCCTGTCAGTGTCCGCGCTGTCACTCCTGTTCATCCTCACGGGATTCGACGGCAACGCCGCGTTCCCGGTCGATTGCGGCCTCGTGTTCGGCGCGGCCATCAGCGGACGGAACACCGCGGGGCCCGCCATCGTCCGCCGGGTCGACGGCGCCGCGCGGCTGTGGAAGGACGAGCAGATCCAAACCCTCATCCTGACGGGAGGAAAGGGCGATTCGTGGCGGTTGAGCGAAGCGGCGGTCATGCGCCAACAGGCGATCCGCGACGGCGTCGACGGTCGCGACATCCTCCTCGAGGATTCCGCGCGTTCCACCAAGGAGAATTTGGCCAAATCCCTCGAAATCGTGCGAGAACACTGCGATTCGGTCGTGGCGATCAGCGACCAGTACCACCTGGCCCGCATCCGCCTGCTGGCGAAGAAGGCCGGATGGGGGAGCCTCCCGACCTACGGCGTCCCGGACCGTCCGGAACGGGGGGAGTCGAAGAGCATCCTGCGCGAGTGGGCCGCGTACCTGTACTACGCGTTCGGCGCGGACAACGTGTTGGAACTCGACGTGTACGACGACCATCCTGCGGACACAGGCTCAGGGACTCCGGTGCCATAAACACCCCATAAACGGCTCCTGGGTCAATTGAATTATTAACATAAAATGCATTATGTTAACCTACGTATGCCCAGGTCTTCCACTCCCCTCGGGTTCGCGCAGGCGGCCGATCGCTACCTCGTCTATTTGCAGACGGAAGAAAACAAGTCTCCCCTCACGATCCGCAACTACCGCGAGTCGCTCGCGTTCATCCAGAAACTCTTACCTATCACCACAATCAAGGAAATCGACAAGGAGTCGGTGCGCGACCTCAAGTACAAGCTCGGCTGCGAAGTGACGAAACAGGGCAATCCCCTCGCGATCCGCACCCGCAACCACCACCTCACGATCCTCCGGGCTTTCCTGCGCTACCTGCTGCAGGAGGAAGAATTGGACGTCTACCCGCCGGACCGTATCCGCCGTTTCAAGGAGAACCAGCGCCAAGTGAAGGTCCTCACCGCCGAAGAGCTCGGCCGCATGCTCGCCGCCCCGGATACGTCCACGCGCACGGGCAAGCGCGACGCGGCGATCATGAAGCTGTTCTTCTCCACCGGCCTGCGCCTCGCGGAGCTCCGGTCCCTCAACTGCAAGGACATCAACACGAAGACGCGCGAAATCAGCGTGCGGGGAAAGCGCGGGAAAATCCGCGTCGTGTTCCTGTCGGACAGTTCTGTCGACGCGCTTAAGGAATACCTCGATAGCCGTACGGACCACCTCGCGCCGCTCTTCATCCGCAATCCGGAGCTCGCGGTGCAGATCCTGCCCCCCGGCGAGAATTTCCGACTCTCGCGCATCAGCATCTACAACCTCGTGAAGAAGTACGCGCGCGCCGCGGGCATCGTGACCGATCCCTCGCCCCACACGCTGCGCCACAGCTTCGCCACCGATCTCCTCCGCAACGGCGCGGACCTCCGCTCGGTGCAGGAACTGCTCGGTCACCAGGATCTCAGCACCACGCAGATCTACACCCACGTCACGAACCCGCAGCTCAAGGAGGTTCACCGAAAATTCCACTCGCGCTGACTTGCCATTGGGGTTGAATGATGTCCCCAAGTGCGGTCCCGTAGCTTTCTGCCATTCGGGCTCTCGCGTAGCATGCGCCCGTACTTTTCTCCCTCATTACGTATGAACAACTCCATGAACACGCCGTGGTTCGGCGTCTCGGTCGGCCTCCTCGGCCTGATCGTCGGGTACGCCTTGGCAACGGGCGTCGGCAATCCCCTCGCCGGCGGCAATGGCCCCAAAGCGCCGACTCCTCCCGCGGCCGATGACACGGCCGAGCCGGAACCCGCCGGCGATCCCGCCGACGTCGACGACGACGCGGTCCTCGGAAGCGATTCCGCGACGGTGACGGTCATCGAGTTCACCGACTACCAGTGCCCCTTCTGCGGCCGCCACTTCCAGCAGACGTTCGGCGAGATCAAGAAGAACTATGTCGACACGGGCAAAGTGAAGTACGTCGTCCGCGACTTCCCGCTCAGCTTCCACCCCAACGCGCACATCGGCGCCGAGGCGACGGAATGCGCGCACGCGCAGGGCAAGTTCTGGGAAATGCACGAGAAGCTCTTCTCGAACCAGGACACCTGGAGCGGCATGGCCGACGCCGTCCCGACGCTCAAGCAGTACGCGAAGGACCTCGGCTTGAACACGTCGAAGTTCAACTCCTGCCTCGATAACCACGACATGGCGAAGGAAGTCGACGCCGACCTCGCCGCCGGTTCCGCCGCGGGCATCAGCGGCACGCCGGGCTTCTGGATCGTCTCCGACGACGGCCAGAGCAAGAGCGTCTCGGGCGCCTACCCGTATGCCACCTTCCAGGCCGCGTTCGACGCGATGCTCTGATCCCCTTCCCTCGGGATCCGAAAGACGCCCGCGACCCGGGCGTCTTTTTTTGCGCGCGTGAAAAAGTCCGCCAGCGAGTGAACGCTGGCGGGGGCTTTTTTCCCCGTTATTGCAGATAGCCGTTCGATTGGTGGCTCCACAGCTCGGCGTAGACGCCCCTGCGGTCGAGCAACGTCGAATGGTCGCCGATCGATTCGATCCGACCGTCCTCCACGACCACGATGCGGTTGGCATTCATGATGGTGGAAAGGCGATGCGCGATCGCGAACGTCGTGCGGCCGTCCATGAGGTCCCGAAGGGCCTCTTGGATCAGCTTTTCCGTCACGGAATCGAGCGCGGACGTCGCTTCGTCGAGGATGAGGATCGGTCGGTCGGCCAGGAATGCCCTGGCGATCGCGATCCGCTGTTTCTCGCCCCCGGAAAGCTTCACGCCGCGTTCGCCGACGAGCGTGTCGAGTCCGTTCGGCAGGTGCCGGACGAACTCCCACGCGCGCGCCTTCTTCAACGCGGCCACGATCTCCTCCTCCGTCGCGTCCGGTCGCGCGATCGCGACGTTGTCCCGGATGCTTCGGTGGAAGAGTTCCGGTTGCTGCGGAACGAGGGAGATGAATTCGCGGAGACTCCGCTGCGTCACGTAGGCGATGTCCTGGTTGTCGACGCGGATGTAGCCCGAGTCGACGTCGTAGTACCGCATGAGCAGCTTCATCAACGTGGTCTTCCCCGCGCCGCTCCTTCCCACGAACGCGATCGATTCCCCGGCCCGCACCTCCAGCGAGAAGTTGTTCACCACCCGCCGCAGACCTTCGCCGTAGCTGAAGTCGATTGCGTGGAAGGTGACGTTCCCCTCTTCCACGATGAGCGCACGCGCGCTCGCCGCGTCCTGCACGTCCGCTTCCTTCTCGTAGATCCCCGCCATTTCCTCCGCGTCCGTCAGGTGCTTGAACACCTTGTTCAGGACGTTCCCGATGTCGAAGGTCTGGTAGACCATCAGGATCGCGTAGGATTGGAAGAAGACGAAGTCGCCGATCGTGACCATCTTTTCTTGCCAGCCGTAGGCCAGCCCGGCGATGATCCCGAATTCCATGAACCCGATGAAGAGTCCTTGGACGCGCGCGATCCAACCGCCGAAGAGCCACGCCCAAAAGCGTTTGTCCCGGCAGTCCTCGCTGATCGCGTCGAAACGCGCTTGTTCCGCGGTTTCCTGGGCGTAGCTTTTCACGACGCCGTTGTTGCTGAAGGAGTCGGCGAATGCCGCCCCCACGGCGCTGTCCGCTTTCGAAGCGATTTCGTCGCGCGGCATGCGGAGCCGTGCCAAAAACCAACTCGCGACGCAGTACGCGACCGCCCACAACGCGAACGCGACGCCGTACCACGGGTTTTTCGCCCAGAACACGAACACGGTGATGACCATCATCACCAGGCTGCGTCCCAGGCTGTAGACCCACGAATCCGTCACGAATTCGAACGTGTGCCGGATCCGTTTCGACGCCGTCACGAGCCCGCCCGCGAAGGCGTTCTCGAAGAACGTCGCCGATTGCCGTTGGACGTTCGCGAAGCTCAGGTTGTCGATGTCGCGCATGCAATCCACTTCGAACCGGACGATGCACCAGTCGTACGCCAGCCACGCGAGGTTGTGCGCGACGAGCGTCCAGAAGATGCACCACACGGCGGTCCATACGATGCCGGACGACCGCTCGTCGTTCGCGGCGATCGCGGTGGCGATGTGCGAGAGCCACAAGGGCATGATGCACTTCGTGACCACGGTCAGGACCATGAACGCGTTCAGGAGCGCGAAGACCCACCGGTGTTGCCATAACACCGGAGCGTAGGCGTTCCATACCTTCCCAATTGTCGATGTCATGACGATTCCCCTATCTGCGATGGTGAGAAAAAAGCGATGACAGTCGGAGGATCTCCGACTGGCTACAAGAGCCGGATCATGGTATAGATTTTCTTTTTCGAAACAACGAAATACATGACTTTCGCAGCTGCTAGCCGCGAAAAACATTCCCTCTTTTTTGGCGTGCCGCGACTTGCATCATGGGTGTACGAGCGTACACTACGGACATGCCCACCCTCTCCCCCGCCGCTCCCCTCTCCGGCGCTACCCCCGTCTCCATCGACGCCTGCGCACTGATGATGCAGGGCGATCTGCTGGTCCAGATGGTGCGCAACTTTCCGGTCCCCTGCCAGGTCCGGGTGGTGTTGTCTCCGACGCGGGATGCCACCGCCCGGCGCCTGCAGAGCCGGCTCCAAGCCATGGGCTGCACGGTGACGAAGCGCCGTCTCTCCACCTACGCCCGCTGATGTC
>CAZIQM010000030.1:4918-15678 GCA_964541635.1 uncultured Candidatus Peribacteria bacterium
CAAAACCGCCGGCTACGCGTTCCTCCTCTCGGTGCTGATCACAGCGGCTGCTGCGGTTGCGCCGCATCTGGTTCTGCCGTGAAGTCGGCCGGCGGCGATACCTTCAGGGGTGGCGTCACCGCGTCGTCCGGTTCCGGTCTCTCCATCGGGCGCGAGAGAGTTCCCCGTATCGCGGCGATGATCGCGCGACGCCGTTCGGCATACAGGTAACCGGGTTGGCCCGGCTTCAGCATGTCCAAGGTTTTTTCCACGAGGGTTCCGTAGAGCACTCGCGCGGCGTCCAGGAAGCGGGTGTCGTCCATCTCGGCGTCGGCGCCGTTGCCGAGCGCCTTGTCGAGCTTCTCCGGATGCGTGGCGAACTCATCCAGCCGTTCGAGCTGTTGGATTTTCACGTCGTAGAGCCGGCGCTCGAAATTCTGCATCCCGCAGAGCTTCTCACCGTTTCGCCGGATGTCAACTATTTGATCCGCAGGAATTTCCTGCGACCGACCTTCACGACGCCCTTGTCCGCCGGGGCGTGGATCTCGGTGACCTGCGCGCCGTCGAGCGTGACCGCGCCTTGGTCGATGAGTCGGCGGCCGTCGCTCTTCGAGGCGATCATCTTTTCGCGGGCCAGGACGTCGAGGAGCGATTCGCCCTTCTTCGCCGTCGTTTCCGGGATGTCGTCCGGGACGGCTCCTTCGGTGAAGACCTTCTCGAAGTTGTAGACCGCCATGTCGGCCGCGGTCGAGCCGTGGTAGAGCGCCACGATTTCCTTCGCCAGGCGCACCTTCGCGTCGCGCGGGTTGCCCTTCAGCAGGGCCTTCGCTTCGGCCATGTCGACGTCCGTGCAGAGCTCGAAGTACTGCTCCATGAGGTCGTCCTTCACGCTCATCACTTTGCCGAACATGTCGTTCGGGGCGTCGTCGAGGTAGATGCAGTTGTCGTAGCTCTTGCTCATCTTGCGGCCGTCGGTGCCCTCGAGCAGTTTCACGGTCATCACGAACTTCTCGCGCTTGCCGAACGCCTTCTGGAGCGTGCGTCCCGCGAGCATGTTGAATTCCTGGTCCGTGCCGCCGAGCTCCACGTCCACGTCGAGCATCACGGAGTCGTAGCCCACCATGAGGGGGTACAGGAATTCCGTGACGGCGATCGGTTTCCCTTCGTCGAGGCGCTTCTCGAACATGTCGCGCTCGATCATCTGGTTCACCGTGAAGTTCGATGCCAACCCGAGGATGTCGCGGAACGTGAGCTTCTCGAGCCACTCGTGGTTGTAGCGCACCTGCACCTTCGAGAAATCGAGGATCTTCGATGCTTGTTCCTTGTAGGTCTCGAAGTTCTTCTTCACGTCCTCCGCCGTGAGGGGCTGCCGGAGGGAATCGCGTCCCGACGGGTCCCCGATCATGGCGGTGAAGCTCCCGACGAGGAAAATCACCTCGTGGCCTTCGTCGACGAACTGCTTCATTTTCCGCAGGTTCACCGCGTGGCCCACGTGGATGCGCGCGCCCGTGGGGTCGATGCCCCAATACAAGCGCATCTTTTTGCCGCTCTTCTCTTTCTGCTCCGCCAGGTCCTTGGGGATCACCTTGGCGACGCCGCGGGTCAACAAATCGGACATGCCTGGATTGTACCGCAGATCAGCGCTTTGGCACGCGCTTCGTTTTGAGCGTCGCCCACGAAGCGTCGGCGATGCCCCCGGGCGCGCCTTCCAGCACGTGGACCCATTCGCGGTTCTTGAGGTCGTAGAAGCCGATGTCCCCGGCTTTGCGGAAGAGGACGGCCGTTTGCGCCGGTGCCCAGTCGAGGATCGTCGAATCGGGCAGCGGGAGCGTCCAGGTTTCCTTCGTCGCGCGGTCGACGAACACCTTGCCGTCCTGCGGGACCTCCTCGCCTCCCTTGTCCTGCTGCAGGGGGAAGATGACGTCGCCCGCATCGCGCGACCACGCGATCGTGCCGTTCGTCGTCACGTACGGGCCCGTGTCGAGGACCACGGCGCTCTTCTTCGTGCGCAGGTCGATCACCGTGTTCGCGTAGACCATTTCGCGCATGTCCGGCGAGACGTTCCGCGTGTACGCGTGCAACCGGTCGGTGTAGACGTCGTGCCGCGGGAGGTTCACGACGGTTTTCACGCGGTGCCTGTCGGCGATGTCGATGGACACCAGTTCGCCGTAGGGCGGATCGCTCTTCTTCGCTTCGCCGAACACGTAGACCCTGCCCCCGTCCGGCGTGAACGCGAGGCCGCCCGTCGTCGGGACGCGGCCGATGACCCTCGTGCGCAGGTTCGGCGACAGCGTGATTTCGGCGATTTTCGCGTCGCGGAATTCGTCGCCGCCCGCGTGGGGGTCTTCGATCGCCACGTAGAGCCTGGGCTCGGTCGGGTGCACGATCCAGCCCGTGACCGTGCAGCCTTCGCAGGAAAACACGTCGACCGGGTCCTTCCACGCGAAATTCCCCTCCACGATGCGTGTGATGCCCGATCCCGCTTCGACGCTCCCCACGTAGATCATCTTCGTCGCGGCCGAGAATTGCACGGCGTCGTTCATGTCGCCGATGCCGTAGGGCGGATAGTCCAACGTGACGTCGAGGTGGTCGAGCGCGCGTCGCTTGGCGCGGTCGAAGATCACCGCTTGCAGGCGGTTGGTCGACGTATCGGCCGTGAACGCGAAGACGGCGTTGGGTTCTTTCACCCGGCTCGCGGGCACCGCCGCGAGGAGTGGGACCGCCAGGGACGCCACGACCGCCAAGGACAGCGTTTTTCGCACGGTTCCCACTCTACAGCATTCTCGCCGGAAATTTGACTTGCCTCGGCGTATCGCGAGTCGTGAAGCCGGGTACAATGCGCCCGTGCCGACCTGGATCGTCGATCGTAACGTGCGCTTGGACCGCTTCCTCTCCGAGGTTGCGGGCGTCAGCCGCGTCAAAGCGCGGGAGCTCATCGAAGCCGGCACGGTCATGGTGAACGGTCGCCTGGCGCGCAAGGCGGCGCTCATCGTCGAGACCGGCGAAACGATCGAGTCGACCGACGACGGATCCCCCGCCACGGAGACGCGCGTGGTCCACATGGATATCCCGTTGCCGGTCCTCTACGAGGACGATTCGTGCTTCGTGTTCGACAAGCCCGCGGGCATCCCGGTGCATCCCGGCGCAGGCATTCCCAAGGACGCCCCGACGGTGCTGCACGGCATCGCGAAGATTTTTTCGGACCGCGGCATCCCGTTCGCCGCGTCGCACGTCCTCGTGCACCGGCTCGACAAGGACACGACGGGCTGCCTCCTCGTGGCCAAGACGCCCGACGCGCACCGGACGCTGCAGATCCAGTTCGAAACCCGCACGGTGAAGAAGTCGTACCTCGCGCTCGTCTACGGCATCCCGAAGCCCCCCGCCGCGGTGATCGACGCGCCCATCGGCCGCAGCACGGCCGACCGGACGAAGATGACCATCCTGGGATCTGCCGCCGCGCGCGAAGCGAGGACGACCTACCGCACCCTCGGAACGGGAAAGGACGCGGCGTTCGTCGCCTGCGACCTCCACACCGGCCGCACGCACCAGCTGCGTGTGCACCTCGCGGGCATCGGGCACCCCATCCTCGGCGATCCGTCGTACGGTTCGGGCCAGAGCGACGCGCTCAGCGAACACCTCGGTATCGAGGACCTCTGCCTGCACGCGTGGAGGTTGTCGTTCCAGTCCCCCGCCACGCAGGAGGTGATCCACGCCGAAAGCCCGCCCTCGCAAACGATCGAACGCGCGCTCGATGCGGCCGGCGTGAAATGGGAAAGATAATGGTTGGAGCATCCGCCCGCGTGCGCCATACTCGCGGGATGACGTACCCCCACAAGAAAGCACCGGTCGATTTCCCGATCATCGACGCCATCGCGGAGCGGTGGAGTCCCCTCGCGTTCGACCCGAAACCCGTGGAAGAGGAAAAAATCCGGACGATGTTCGAGGCCGCCCGATGGGCGCCGTCCGCGTACAACGAACAGCCGTGGCGCTTCGTGTGGGCCCGCAAAGGCGACAAGCACCGCGAAACGCTCGAATCGCTGTTGGTGCAGGGCAACTCCTGGGCGAAGAACGCCGGGGTATTGATCCTCTCGTTCTCCAAGAAAACGTTCGGCCACAACGGCAACCCGAACCGCCACCACTTGCACGACCTCGGCGCGGCTTCCGCCTACCTGGTGGAACAAGCCACGGCGCTCGGCCTCGTCACGCACCAGATGTCCGGTTACGACGCCGAACGCGCGAACGAGGCCCTCGGCGTGCCCGCGGACTTCGAACCGGGTTCGATGATCGCCGTCGGCGAGTACGCCGGCCAGGAGGGTCTCGACGAAGGGTCGAAGAAGCGCGAAGAATCGCCCCGGACACGCAAGTCGTTCGACGAAATCGCGTTCAACGACGGGTGGAAAGCCTGATCACTGGTACTCCACCGTGTAGGTGAAGACGTCGAGGATCTGGTTGTCCTTGTCGCGCGCGACGATGCGGTAGACGTTGGTTCCCTTCTTGAGCGTGCCGTACGCGGCGGTGGCCCAGTAGTTCCAGAACGTCTTGCCCGGCGTGTAGAGCTTCAGCTGGTAGCCGTTCACCCACACGCTGGCGGTTTCGCGCGCCGTCGTGCCCTCGAGGAGGAAGCCTGTGCCCGAGTAGGTCGTGCCCGTGCCGCCCGACGGTGCTGTGACGGCGAGGGTGCCCGGCTTGAGGGGCGCGTTGTTCGGGAGCGTCGACTCCGAGACCTGCGCCGGGGCCGAGCTCGTCGCGCCCGCGGGCGTGGTCGGGCCGTTCACGCCGACGGCGATCGTGATCGTGGCGGCGGGGCTGCGCGCGCCGGAGGAATCTTCCGCGACGACGTTGAACACGTTGTCGCCGTCCTTCAGGTTGTCGAAGCGCTTGCTCGCGAGGTAGCTCCAATCGGCGTCGCCCGCGCGGAAGAGTTGCAGCTTGTAGTCGTTCACGTACATCGCGACCGTGCCCGTCGGGGCCGTGCCGCGGATTTCCACTTCCTCGGCGGCCGTGCGGACGATCTCGCCGTTCCTGCCGGGCTTGGTGATCGTCGGCGCCAAAGCCGTGGCGGCTTTCGCGGGCTTCACCGTGCGCTCCTGCTGTTCCACCACCACGCCCGTGCGGTCCAACGCCTCGACGCGGATGGTGAAGGTTTCGGTGCCGGGCATCGCCAATTCCTGCGAGTAGGTTCCCTGGCTGCGGTCGATCGAGGCCGGATAGCCGTTCACGCGGACGCGCTCGATGCGCGCGCCGACCGTTCCCTGCACGCGGACCGTGCTGCCGGAGACCGTCTGGCCGTCGAGCGGCATTTCGACGGTGATGAGGTTCACGTCGGCTGGGGGCGTCACGTTGGGGCCGGCACCGGGCGCCGCGGAACCCGGCGTGATCGAGCGGCTCTCTTCGATGAAGGCGCGGCGCACGGCGAGCGGATCCATCGCGCTGCGGTAGCGGCGGAGATCGCCCGTGAACGTTTCGTTTTCCGGCACCAGGAGTTGCTGCCCTTCGCCGACGTACACGTCGTCCGCGCCGGATGCGCCGATCATGACGCCGTCGCCGTCCGCGCTGAAGACCATCACCGTGTGCGCGCCGAGCACCACCTCGGCGTCGGAGGGCAACGTGGCGACGTAGGTGTCCGTCGCGATGGTGCGGACGATCGTCCCGCTGAACGTCGACGCGTCGGCCGTGCGGACCCAGAGGGCGCCGCCGTTGAGGGTGAGCGCGATCTCCGACGATTTCGAACCGAGGCTGCTTTCGTCGATCGTCACTTCCGATTGCTCGTCCATGCGCGCGATCGTGCCGTCGAAGAACGTGAGCAGCGCGTGGCCGCCGCCGTTCGAGACGATTTTGTCCTCGGGGAGCAGTTTCACCCGCTTATCGGCGTGCTGCATGAGGCCTCCTTCCAACGACACCGTGACGTTCGAACGGTTTTCGACGTCGAGTTGGACGGATTTGCGGTCGATGTGGTTGCCCACGCCCATGAACGCCAAGGCCCACTTCACGAGCAGGTAGAGGATCGCCGCGATGATGATCCAGGCGATGAGTTTGCGAACGAGTCCCCCGGCCGGGGACGGCTCGGCGAGCGCGTACGGCCCGCGGCGGTGGCGGTAACGGGTCAACATGGAAAAAAATCGTACGGCGAACCCGTGGAAACCGCAAGATCACGGAATGTGCTCAACCGGTGACGCGCGCCACTTCCTCCTTGGAGGTGATCCCCTGTTCGGCGACGACCGCGCCCCATTCCTTCATGGTGAGGTAGCCGTCCTTTCGCGCCTGCGTTTCGAGGAGGTCCTCGCGTTCCTGCGTGAGGATCAAGTCGCGCAGCGCCGGCGTGACTTTCAACAGTTCCGGGAGGCACATGCGTCCTTCGTAGCTGTCGGGCGATGCCGCGTCGAAGGCGGTTCCCCGCAATTCGGGTTTCACGGTGCGGACGAGGCGCTGGGCGAGCACCGCGCGGAGGGCCGGGGCGAACGTGTAGGGCGAGACGCCCATGGAGAGGAGGCGCGGGATGGCCTCGATGGCCGAGTTCGTGTGCAGCGTCGAGAGCACCAAGTGGCCCGTGAGGGCGGCGTCGATGGCCGTCTGGGCCGTCTCGAGGTCGCGGATTTCGCCGACGAGGATGACGTTCGGGTCGTGGCGGAGCACCGAGCGCAAGCCGGAGGCGAAGGTAAACCCGTGGTCCGGGTCGATTTCGCTCTGCACGATGCCGGGGATTTCGTATTCCACCGGATCCTCCAGCGTGATGATGTTGCGCGCGGTGCCGATGATCGATTGGAGCAGCGCGTAGAGCGTCGTCGTCTTGCCCGAGCCGGTGGGACCGGTGACGAGCACGAGGCCGTACGGGAGCTTCGCGATCGCTTCCAGATCGGCGATGACGTCCTGCGGGAAGCCGAGCGTCTGGAGCGGTTGGATGCCGCGCGCGGGATCGAGGAAGCGCAGCGTCAGGGTTTCGCCGAAGCGCGTCGGCAGCGTGGCAACGCGGACGTTCACGAGGCGGTCTTTGTGCCGAAACGAGTATTGTCCGTCCTGCGGGACGTTCTGGATGTTCAATTTCAATTTGCTCTCGAACTTCACCTGGCGGACGAACGTCTCGTATTCCTCCTTCGTCACGGTGCGGACGGGGCGCAGCTGGCCGTCCAAACGCACTTCGATGCGCACGCCCTCGCGTTCGGGCGAGGTGTGGATGTCCGACGCGCCTTTTTCGACGGAATAGTCCTGGATGGCGGCCAGGAGCTCCTCGCCGGAGGCGGTTGCGGGATCGAGATTTGCCATCCCCATAGTATATCACATTTTGACCCTCCGTGCTATCGTCATGGTCCATGTCGCTGACCCAGTTCTACCAGCAGAGCGAAAGCCAAAAAAAGCGCTTGCTGCTGCAAAGAATGGTCTTCGTGCACGGCTTCTTCCTCGTGTTCGGATTGCTCATCGTTTCGCGGCTCCTCGAGCTGCAGGTGGTGAAGCGCACCGCGTACGCCGAAGCGGCAGAAGAACAGCACTACGGCGGCGTGGACCTGCCCGCCCAGCGCGGCGAGATCCACGCGCTCAACAGCAAGACGAACGAGACCTCGATCCTCGCCACCAACACCACGCTCGACCTCGTCTACGTCGATCCCGTGAGCACCGTGAACCCCACGCTCGTCGCCGAGACGCTCGCGGACATCCTCCTGACGCCGCAGGTCCACGAACTGTGTTCGCACGGGTCCGACGAGTGCCCGCGCGAGCTGATCTCGTTCACCGATTCGCCGTACCTGCCGGCTTTCGACCCGCTCGCGACGCTCAAGCAGATCACGTCGGGTCCGCTCTTCGAACCGCTGCCCGCCAACCTCGGCGACACCAAGCCCATGCCCGTGTCCGTCGACCTCACCGAAGCGCGGCGCCTTTTCGCGCGCGACATCGAGAAGCGCGTGTCGGAAAAACGCGTGGTATTCGCGCCGATCAAATACGGCGCCACGAAGGTCGAGATGAAGGCGGTCGCGGAACTGCGCATCCCGGGCATCACGGTGAACGAAGAGTCGGGCCTCATCTGGGCGAACCCGGAAGAGCTCGACCAAAACCGCCTCGGCGGCATCCTCAAGCAACTCTCCGCCACCCTGCAGGACGACCCCGAGCGCCTGCGCGCCATCCTCAAGAGCCGTCCGCTCCGCTACGTCGCGGTCATGCGGCGGCTTTCGCCGGAACTGAGCTTACAGATCAAGCAGAAGAAACTGGAGTCGCTCAAGGCCACGAACGCCATGCGCGCGAAGGCCGCGTCCCCCGCCGAAGCCGAACGCATCGAGGATCCCCTCGGCGGCATCGCCCTCATCGACGAGCACTGGCGGTTCTACCCCGACCCGACGATCGCCTCGCACGTCATCGGCTTCCTGAACGTGAACCAAGAGGCGCAGTACGGCGTCGAGCGCACGTTCGATTCGCAGCTCCGCGGCCGCGCCGGCCTCATCAGCACCGTGAACGTCCCGCTCGGCGGGCAGATCCTCACGGCAGACCAGACGATCGTCGACCCGAAGGACGGCGACACCGTCATCCTCAGCATCGATCCGTTCATCCAAAAGGAGGCCGAGCGCATCCTCCAGGCCGGCCTCGAACGCTACAACGCGGAGAGCGCGCAGCTCATCGTGATGGATCCGATGACCGGACGCCTGCTCGCGATGGCGAATGCCCCGTTGTTCGACCGCTCCGACTACGCCGGCGTGTACGAGAAGGAGCCCGTGCAGCTTTCGTCCGAAAAGGAGCGCGAGATCGTCGTGGAAGTCTACGAACCGTCCACGAACGTCCGCATCGTCCGCGATTACGTGCGCAACGTGTTCACCGCGTCGGGCCGCCTGACGTTGCCCGATAAAATCCAAACGCAATTGTCCGACCTCGAGAAGCTGCACGACCTCCACGGCCTCGCCCGCTACTACCTGTACGTCGGCGAACACTTCCGCCACGAGCTCTTCCCCACCACGCTCAGCGGCACGTGGCTGAAGTTCAAGAACAACATCGGCGTCGGCGCGTACCTCAACCGCACCACCCAGGAAATCTACGAACCGGGCTCCGTCATGAAGCCCGTCACCATGGCGATCGCCATCGACCAAGGCGAAGTCACGCCCGACGACACGTACGACGACAAGGGCGTGCTCACGATCGACGACTTCCCCATCGACAACAACGACGGCCACCACTACGGCCACGTCACGATGACCAATTGTTTGGAGTTTTCGATCAACACCTGCATGACGGACGTCTCGGGCAAGCTCGGGGCGAAGCTCTTCTCGCGCATGCTCGAGCGCTTCGGTTTCGGCCGCATCACGGGCATCGAGCTCGAAGACGAGTTGCCGGGCGAAGTGCACCCCTGGAAGGAGTGGAGCGCCTCGCTGCTCGCCACGTCGTCGTTCGGCCAAGGCGTCGCCGTCACGCCGTTGCAGATGATCGTCGCGAGCGCGGCGCTCGCCAACGGCGGCAAGCTCATGAAGCCGACCATCGTCGATCGCGTCATCCACCCCGACGGCTCCGTGGATTTCACCCAGCCGACGGTCGTCGACCAGGTCATCACGCCCCAAACCTCCGAAACGATCAGCGCCATGCTCGTCAGTTCCGCGGAACGCGGCTTCGCGAAAGTGGGCCGGCCCGACGGGTACGTCATCGCCGCGAAAACGGGTACCTCCCAAATCGCCGGTCCGGGCGGGCGCTACGAAACGGGCACGGGGTCCACCGTCGCGTCGTTCATGGGCTACGACGTGAAAGGCAAGAAGTTCATCATCCTCGTGAAGCTCGACCGTCCGAAGGGGTCCATCCACGGCGCCACCGCCGCCGCCCCGCTCTTCAAGGAAATGGCGGCGTACCTCTTCAAGTACTACGGCGTCCCGCCGAACCGCACGTAAAAAAACCGCCAGCAGAGCTGACGGCTTCGAGGATTGAAGAACCGACGTGCGTTCTTCTACAACCAGTACTCGGCCGTGAGGCAAAATCCCACGGCGATCGCTTCGTGCGCGATCGCGAGGATCCCGCGTGCCCAACCTTCGCGCCGCATGTAGGTCCAAGCCCACGACGACGAGGGGTTCCGCTGGACCATCCGTTGCATGCGCAGCTCTTCGCGCACCCGTGCGCAGACGCACTGGAACAGCATGATGCCGTACACGCAGTTGGCGATGATGCACAGGATGACGCAGGCGTCGAACGCGACGCGCGCGGCGATGAGGAGTGACATGGCTCCCGCTCCAAAAACGCACAATAGTTCTTCACGACATCTGCCTTCGGGCAGCTGACGTCTGCGAAACGCAGATGGGTGAAGAGACCGACTGCGGTGTGAAAGGACGTCTGGCTTACTCGCGGGGTCCGGAGCTGGTCTTGCCCGGCCGGCCTCCGCCCGTCGCGTGGATCGATCCGCCGGCGACCTTGGGAATTTCCTCGCCGAGCTGGTTCATCGTCGAAATGATCGAGTTCTCGATGCTCCTGAGCGCTTCGCCGATGTCGGTCGTCGCGCGCTTGCCCTTATCGACTTCCACCGCTTGCGCATCGAGGACCTCCATGACGCGTTGCTTGATCGTCGTCTTCCCGATGCCGTAGGTATCGACGATGCGGATGAATTCCGCATGGTCGTCGACGTGGCCGCTGATGAGGTTGCGCATGAGACCGTCCAATGCCATATGCGTACATTTAAAACTATTATTAGAAAAAGTCAATATCAGCGTACATCCCGAAAAGAGGCGTATTACTTCACCGTCACGCTCTTCGCGAGATTCCTCGGCATGTCTGGGTCTTTCCCCCGCTGCACTGCCAGGAAATACGAGAGGATTTGGATCGGGATGACGTTC
>CAZIQM010000031.1:0-14520 GCA_964541635.1 uncultured Candidatus Peribacteria bacterium
CGCGGACGCGGGACGCGCCCACGCCGACGAACATTTCGACGACCTCGGAACCGGCGATCGAGAAGACCGGCACGCCCGCTTCGCCGGCGACAGCGCGCGCGAGGAGGGTTTTACCGGTTCCCGGGGCGCCCACGAGGAGCACTCCTTTCGGGATCTTCGCGCCGATGTCGATGTACTTCTTGGGATTCTTGAGGAAGTCGACCACTTCGACCAATTCCTGCTTCGCCTCCTCGGCCCCCGCGACGTCCTTGAACCGCGTGCGGACCTGCTTCGCGTCGGCGACGCGCGCCTTGGATTTGCCGAAAGACATCGCGCTCGACTGGCTGCGCGCGATGCCGCGGAAGAGCCACAGGATGCCGCCGACCACGAGCACGAGGAGGATGAGGTCCGGCAGGACGGCGAAGAACATGTTCGCGGCCTCGGTGTTCTGGACCGTGACGACCGTCTTGTTGGTCGCGTCGTTCCACCCGAGCTGCGAGACGGTGTCGAGCGGTTCCTTGTAGGACTGGTAGGTGGAACCGGTCGCCGTGACGGCGAACACGCGGTTGTCCCGGACGGTGATTTCCGAGAAGTAGCCATCCTTGTACCCCTTGGTGATCTCGCTGAGCGAAACGGTTTTCGCGTTCTGGTACTTTTCCTCCGCCTGCCTCGCCGGCGCGGTCATGTAGTAGAACGACAGCGACAGGAGCGTGCCGAAGAGCAGCAGCGTGATGAGCCACTGCTGGCGCGGGACGTGGGGACGGCGGGGAGAGGACGGCATGGGAACCCAGTGTATGCGGCGCTCCCGGATTCGTCACGCGTTTCGCCGCGGTTTCAGGGCGTGAATCCGGCCGCTTCGGCGGAAGCGGAATCGCGGAAATAGACGCGGTTTTCGGGCACGATCCGCTCCCCCGCCGCGGAATCGACGGGATGGTATTTCTTCCCCTTTTTCGAGGCGACGAACAGCATTCCCTCGGGGACGACGACGCTGACTTCCTCGACGCGGAACGCGGGGACGACGGCCGCGAAGGTCCCGTCCGGGCCGACGGCCACGGCCTCGTCACGGAAGAACAACCGGACCGGGCCGACCGCCGTGCCGCGAAGCGCGCCGTCGCGGAACGCCTCGACCGACACGGCGGCCACGGCCGACCCGCTCTGGTGGAACACCGTCGGCGGATGCGACGCCGTCCCGAACGCGAACGCATGCGCGAGCCCGGCCAGACAACCGACCGCGAAGGCGAGGACGGCGACGCAGGCGAGCGTGGCCGATTCGGGACGGAACGGGAAAACCATGCGCCAACGGTAAACGGGATCCTGCGATGGCGACGGAGCACGGGGCGGGAGCCGCGACGAAACGGCTCACGGAAAACGACAACCGCGTGCCGTTCAACGACGGATCACTGTCCTGCGGGCGCGGCGGCGGGCGCGTTCTGCTGGATCTGGACCGGCACCACGTCGATGATCACGCCGCGGTCGGCATCGAACAGGATCGCGCGCGTGGGCGTGACGACGAGGTAATCGCCGTTGCTCGCCTTGTCGTAGAACGGGTTCTGGGCGCGCAGCTTCTCGACGTCGACGATGGTGGCGACGGTCGGCGTGATGTTTTCGGGAATGTCGATGAGGGCCCGGACGCGGGTGACGACCTGGTTGGCGCGCTCCTGGTTCTCCTGGCTGTTGCCCTGCAATTGTTCGAGACGGACCGTGAGGTTATGCAATTCGGTCTCGGCCTGGCGGCGCTGCATGTCGAGGACGACGACGAGCCCGATGAGGAGGACGAGCAAGAGCGGGAGCAAGAGTTTCAGACGCATGGGAGCGAAGGGGAAATGCGCTCGCAGCATAGGAATACGCGCTTGGAACGGCAATGGTACGACCTGGCAGAAGCGACCTTTGCGCAAGAGATTTATTCAACCACCGCGCTCTCCGCCGGCGCGGGTTCCGTCGGGGCGGGTTCGGGCGCGGGTTGTTCGACGGGAGCCTCTTCGGCGGGCTCGGCCGGCGCGTCGACGGCGGGCGCGGATCCTTCGTCGACCGTGGGCTCGGGCTGCTCCGGCGGCACGTCCGACGGCGCGGGTTCATCGGCCGGCGCTTCATCGGTCGGGGCGGCCGGTGCGGACGGCGCCTGTTCGGCGTTCACCGTGTTGATCGCCGCGCGGACGCTGGCGCTCGTTTCGGTCACCGTCGAGACGTATCCCTCCGGCAACTCCATGTACGGGGGCGTCACGGCGTCGTTCCACACGAACGAGAGGTTCGAGTCGGGGTGGTACCACAGCGTGCCGTCGTGGTAGCGAGAACAGCTGTAGGGAACGCCCGACGGATCGAAGAGGGGCACGTTGCGGATGCAGGCGTTCCACTGGAGCGACGACGACACGGGCGTTCCGGTGTCGTCGACCGGGAACGGAAGGCCCAAACCCGAACCGCTCGGCGCGGAGGACGGGACGATGAGCGCGACCCACGAGAAGGTGACCGCGCGATCCGCGGGGGCGGCGAGCGACACCGTGAAGCCGCTCGACGTGGCGATGGACACGGCGTAGAGAACCGGCACGTTCGGCGACGCCGTCACCACGGGTTGGCCCGCGAAGGCCGGTTCGAAGGCGAACGTGGCGCCCGTGGCGCCGGCGGGCACCAGGAGGTGTCCGGCTTGGCGGGCGACGACCAACTCCCCTTCCACCGCGACGTCGCCGAGGAAGAGGGTGAAACCGTCGATCGTCACGTCGCCGAGGACGGCGAGCGAGCGCTGGACGACAAGGTCCGCGAGCGTGAGGCCGGTGCCGAATTGGAGCGAAGAGCCAGATCCGAGGACCAAGGGGCCATGGAGCGTCAGTGTGCCGTGGATATCGCTGTCGCCGGTGACCGTCAGCGAGCTGGACGTGAGCGATCCGTCGACCGCCATCACGCCCGGCACGAAGAGGTCGTTGGTGACCAGGGCGCCGTCGAGGTGCAGGTCGCCCGCGATGCGCGCGTCGCCGTCGACCGCGAGCGTGGACGCGAGCCACAGCGTGGACGCGCGCATGTCGCCCGTGAGCGCGCCGGACGACGTCGCCGCGGAGCCCAGCGTCCCGATCCTGTCTTCGAGGGCGTTGATCTGGCCCTGGACCGTGTCGAGGACGGCGCGGTCCTTCGCGTCGGCGACGTCGAGGAGCGACGCCGTGAGCGAGGAGACGTCGATCGTGGAACCGGACGACGCGTCGGACACGAGTTGCTCGACCGTCTTCAGGCGGTCGGAAATCGCGGTGAAGGTGTTCTGGGACGTGAGCGATTGGTGGCCGACGTAGACCATGATGGATCCTTCGGCGACGCGGTCGTAGCCTTCCATGGCGATGCCGACGAGCTGTTCGCCGACCTTCGCCTTGCGGCCGACGCCCGGGATCGACGAGACCGTGATGCCGTCGCCGATGGCGATCTTGCCGCCTTCGCCGACGACGCGCGTCGGGATTTGGCCCACGAGACCGACGAGCGCGAACCGCGGATCACTCGAACGATCGGTGTCCGCGTCGCCGCCGTTTGCGATGAGGCCCGGCTGCGTGGAAATGACGCCGATGAGCGGGCTGCCGCTCGAGGTCGTGGCCGACACGACCTGGCCCTTGCGGGCGCGGTCGATGGCCATGATGGTGCCCTTCGGGAGGTTCGGCTGCGCGGTGAGGAAATATTCCGCCATGTCGGCGCCGCCGCCCGTGAAGGAACCATCGGCCAAGGCCGTGCCGTTCGTGTTGAACAGGAATTCGTTATCCTCCGCGGTGGCCATGTTCGACTTGAGCGCGAGGAAGTACTTGTTGGAGGCGCCCGCCTGGTCGGTGGTGATGAACACCATGCCGTTGCCGGTGGCGATCGTGTCGCTGTTGATGCCGACCATTTGCCCGCCGAACACGGTGGCGCCGGTCGCGACGATCGACAACCGGGTGCCGGGGCTCGCCGTTCCGATGCCGACGTTGCCCATAAAGTAGTTATAGCCAGCGCCGTTCTGGGTGACGAGCGAGCCGGAGATCGTGCCGAGGACCTCGATGGTGGCGTCCGGCACGAAGGAACCGACGGTCTGGGGACCGAGGGCCATGTAACCCGTCACGGAATCGACGTGCATCGAGCGGCGGTACGAAGACCCGTCCCAATAATCGAGTTCGAAGTCGTTTTGCTGGTCAGAGGTCGACCACGCGTTGCCGCGTCCGACGACCATCCAGCCCCTGGTGGAAGAGGAGTTCAGGCCCGAGGCTCCGTCGCCGAGCGTGATGAGGCTCATGACGGCGGATTGGTTGTTCTGCGTGCCGTTGGCATCGAGGAAGAGGTTCGTGTTCGCGTTACCCTGCGAGTTGATGTGCAGGAGCGCGCCGGGGGTCATGGTGCCGATGCCGACGCGGTTGTTGATGCCGTCGATCATGAAGGTGCCTGCGTCGAACACGGCGCCGGATTCGGTCACGAGCGAACCGGATACCGTCAGCAATCCGCCGGCCTTGAGCGACGACGCGACGTACAACGTGGCGCCGGAACCCGCGCCTTCCCACACGAGGGAGCCGGAGGAGCGGAGGGCTTGCTGCGCGTAGAGGACGCGGCCGGAAGCAGTTCCGGCGATTTCGAGCTTGAGGCCGGAATCGACGGAGCCGATACCGACGCCGAGGGTGCCGGCATACAAGGAAGAGCCGGAACCCGCGCCTTCCCAGACGAGGGAGCCGGACGAGCGGAGGGAGTTGGCGGCGAAGAGCACGGCGCCCGAACCGAGTCCGCGGACGTTGAGGAGCGCCGGAACCCTGGAGCCCGACGACGACAGCGTCAGCGCGGAACCGGAGAACGAGTGCATGGCCGACGCCCCCAGGACGGAAAGGCCGTTGCCGACGTTCAAGGCCTGATCCACAATCACATTGGCGTTGAAGCGCGCCGCATCTTTCACGGAAAGGAAATTCGATTCGAGCGTACCGATTTGCGCACCCGGAGCGTCGATGCCGTTGATATCGAGGATCCACATGTCGGAGTTATCCGCGACGTACGCATAGCGACCAACGACGTCGACGTCATACACGCCCGACTGATCGCTCTGCAGCGATACTTGCACCGGGCTCGTGGGATCAGAAACATCCACGACCACGAGACCGCTGTTGTAATCGGAGATATACGCATAGCGTCCTGCGACGGTGCCGTTGAATCCGCCGTTGCCCACGCCGGAGCTCACGGAACTCACGAGTGTCGGCGAAGCGGGGTTGGAAATATCGATGATCGTCACATCAGGGGAACCGAAGAGGTACGCATATTTGCCCAGCACGACGATGTCGTACGTCGTGATGCTTGTGTTATACGAACCGATCAACCGTGGAGATGCGGGATTTTGCACATCGAGGATGATCATGCCGTTCGATGAGTCACTGATGTATGCGTACCGCCCGACCACCGTGACATCCCGCGCGCTATCAGCGGTATCGTAGGTAGACACGAGAACGGGATTTGCGGGGTTGGACACGTCGAAAATTTCCAAACCGGATGTGCTATCACCGACGTAGGCATAATTCCCCACCACCCGCACGTTCCTCGCCGAACCGGGGGTGTCGTACCCTCCTATCCTGACCGGACTCGCCGCGTTGCTCACGTCGTAAATGGCGAAACCGTTCGATTGCGCGGCGACGTACGCGTAGCGACCGACGACATCGATACTATAGAGACCTGCGATCGTTGTGGCCGACACCAAGGCAGGCGAAGCGGGGTTCGAGACATCGGCAATCTTCATGCTGTTGAACGACGCGATGTACGCGTAACGCCCGGCAATAGCGATGTTTTCGGGAGCGCTAATGGTCCCACCGGCCGTATAGACGTTGACCGTCTTCAACGCGCCACGCCCCATCATGAGCGAGCCGGAAGTCGAAAGGGAATTCTTGGCGAAGATCGTGGAACCCGAAACGGTCGTGAACCGGGCGAGCGAGCCCGAGATCGTCGCGTTCAAACTGAAACTGTTCGTCGTCGCATTGAGCGTCAATCCTTGGCCCGCCTTGTACGACCCGGCGGTGTTCTGGTCGCTGCCGCACGAGAAGCGGCCCGTCGTCGCGTCCCAGAGGAGCTTGCTGGTCGAAGCCGTATCACAGTCGCTCAGACCGACTCCTTGGAGCGATCCGCCGATGTAGATCGTCGAACCGGACGCCGCGCCTTCCCACACGAGGGAGCCGGACGAACGGAGGCTCTGCTGGGCGTAGAGGACGCGGCCGGAAGCCGTTCCGGCGATTTCGAGCTTGAGGCCGGAATCGACGGAGCCGATGCCGACGCCGAGGGTACCGGCATACAAGGAAGAGCCGGAACCCGCGCCTTCCCACACGAGCGCGCCCGAAGAACGCAGGGCGTTCATGGCGAAGAGCGTGCGGCCCGAGGCGGTGCCGATGATTTCCAACGCCAAGCCCGCATCCGCTTTCGTGCTCCCGATGGAACCCGTGGGATTGATGAGAGCGGAACCAGAAATCGACAGGATGGACCCCGGCGTGTACGTGCCGATACCAATCGCGCCGGAACCGACCGTATGCAAGGCCGTACGTGTATCGTTCATCAACACGGAGACGTATCCATCGCCGTAATCCACAGCGGCCAAATCCAGCGCGCCGTCGCCGTTGAAATCATCCGCAGCAATCATGCGCGGTGCATCGCGCGTGGTGTAATCGACTTTCGTGGCAAAGGTACCGTTTCCGTTGTTGAGCAGCACGGAGACCGTGTCCGCGTCGTAGTTCGAAGCGACAAGATCCAGCCAGCCGTCCGCGTTCACGTCCTTCGCGATAACCATCGACGGCTTCAATCCGGTCCCATACGTCACTTCCGACGCGAACGACATATTGCCGTTGTTGAGCACGACACCCACCACGTTGGTCGTGGGTTTGTTATATGCGATGTCAGCCTTGCCGTCGCCGTTGAAATCGCCGGTGGCGATCTCTTCCATCACCCCGGTCACGGCGGTATCGACGCTCGCCGCGAAGGTTCCATCTCCTTTATTGAGCAAGATGCTGTAGCTCGTGCCATAATTTTGCGCGGTGATGAGATCGATTTCCCCGTCGCCGTTGAAATCCGCCGAGGAAATGCCATATGGGGTTCCCGGCGTCACGGTATACGCCGCCTGCGTGGCAAACGTCCCGTTGCCGTTGTTAAGCAAGACGGAAACGGAGTTCGAACCGTAGTTCGAAACGGCGACATCCACCTTTCCGTCGGCGTTGAAATCGTTCGTCGTGATGCCCGACGGGTTGGATTGCGTGGAGTACGCGACGCCCGCCAAGAACGTACCGTTTCCCCTGTTAAGGAAGACGGAGATGGTGCTGGCGCCGTAATCAGAGCTGATAAGGTCAAGCTTTCCGTCGCCGTTCACGTCCGCGGACGCCATATGCAAGGAGGTTGTGCCCGCAGACGTTGATGCATAATCGACTTTCGTCGCGAAGGTGCCATCGCCGTTGTTAATGAAGACGGTAATGGCATTGAAAATTGCCTGCGCCATATCGGGATAACCGTCTCCGTTGAAATCACCGGTGGTCATGCCGAAGACGGACGGGGTCGACGTCGCGGCGAAGTAGTCTGTCTTGGACAAGAACTTCCCTCCCCGAACGAGGTGCATTTCACCCGCCCTGATGGAATGGATGTTCGTGAGGTTGCCCTGGTTGGTGATAAGCGGCGTTCCGGCAATCGCGAGACCGTAGGTGGGGAAGTTGATATATCCCTGGTATCCGGTAAGACGCGACAGAGCCCCTCCGGACGAAAACGTAACCCCGTACGACGTGAGAAGAGTACCCGAGAACGTCGAATTCAAACGGAAGGTGGAACTGGCCAACGACAATCCTTGGCCGGCGGTATTCGTGGAGGACAGGTCGCTGCCGCACGAGAAACGTCCGGTCGTCGTGTCCCAGAGCAATTTGCTCGAACTCGCATCGCAATCCGTGGATAAGCCGGAACCGCGAATTGCGCCACCGACGTAGAGCGTGGCGCCGGACGCCGCGCCTTCCCACACGAGGGAACCCGACGAGCGGAGGCTCTGTTGGGCGTAGAGGACGCGGCCGGAAGCCGTTCCCGCGATTTCGAGTTTCAGACCGGAATCGACGGAACCGATGCCGACGCCGAGGGTGCCGGCATACAAGGAAGAGCCGGAACCCGCGCCTTCCCACACGAGCGTGCCGGACGACGCGAGCGTCCTGTTGGCATACAAGAGCGAGCCCGACACAGTGGTGAACTTCAGGAGCGAGCCGGTAAGTGTGCCGTTCAGCGTGAGGACAGTGCCGTTGAGCGCCAAACCCTGGCCGGCGGTGAGGGACGAAGCACCCGTTTGGTCCGTGCCACACGAGAAGCGTCCCGTCGTCGCATCCCAGGCAAGCTTGCTCGATGACGCATCGCAATCGCTGAGGCCGGCGCCCGAGAACGACTGCGTCGCGTACACCGTGGTGCCGGAGATCGTCCCGCTGACGCCGAGGACCGCTTTCGTCGTCGTGTTCGCGCTGCCGATGCCCACGTTGCCCGTCAGGCTCGACGTGCCGAGCACGGACAATGCCGAAGAAATGTTCCCGTTCACGAACCAGCCGTTCGCCCAACGGGCGGCGGAACTACCGAGATCGAAGCTGTTATTTGCGTTCGGCAAGATGCTGCTGTTCACGTCGGCATTGAACACGACGTTGCTGGTCGCATCTTCACCAAGGACCACGCCGCCGCTAACCGAGAGTTGGCGCGTGACATTCGCGTCACCGATGCCTGCAATACCTCCCACAGAGAGGTCTGCCAAAATGTCAGCGTACTGGAAGTAGCCGCGCCTCCAACGCGCGGAGCCATTTCCTATGTCGTAAGAACCGTTCACATTCGGATTGAAGTTGCTGTCAACGTCGCCGTTGAAGACGACGTTGTCGGCCGCGTCGTCGCCGAGCGTCACGCTGCCGCTGACGGACAATTGCCGTTCGGCATACACCATCGCGCCGGACACGGTCTGGAACTCAAGGAGGGAACCGGAGATCGAGCTATTGAGCACGAGGACCGACCCGTTGAGCGCCAAACCCTGGCCGGCGGTGAAGTTCGCGCCGGACGAATCGTCGTCGCCGCAGCCGAAGCGGCCGGTCGAGGCGTCCCACGAGAGCGTTTGGTTGTCGGCGTCGCAATCGATCAAGCCCGCGCCGGAGAACGAGCGCGCGATGTAGAGCGCGTTGCCGGACGCCGTCGTCTCCCACACGATGCCGCCGGAAGAGCTGAGCGTGTTATTCGCATGGATGGTCGAGCCGGAAACCGTCGTCAGGTGTAGGAGCGCGCCGCTGTAGTTGCGAATGAGCGTGAGGACCGAACCCGAGAAGACGTTCGTGCCCGCGCCGCCGGAGTTCTGGTCCGTGCCGCAGGTGAAGCGTTCCGTAGATGCGTCATACAGGAGTTTCTGCGTCGAGAGGTCGCAGTCCGTGAGGCCCGCGCCGGAGAACGTGGAGACCCAAATGGAGGAACCGGAGGCGATGGTTTCCCAGGTAATCGAACCGGACGTGGTGATGCTTGTGTTCGTGTGGAGCGTCGTACCGGAGATGGTTTGGAGGCGAAGGAGGGATCCGGAGTAGTTGCGGATGAGGGTCAGGACCGAACCCGAGAACACGTTCGTGCCCGCGCCGCCGGAGTTCTGGTCCGTGCCGCAGGTGAAGCGTTCCGTAGTGGCGTCATACAGGAGTTTTTGCGTCGAGAGGTCGCAATCGGTGAGGCCGGCGCCAGAGAAGGTCGAGACCCACAAGCTCGCGCCGGATGCCGTGCCTTCCCACACGATGCCGCCCGAGGAGCTGAGCGTGGTGTTGGCGTGGATGACCGCTCCAGAGATCGTGTTCACGTGGAGCATCGATCCGGTGAAGTTCTGGATCAGGCGGAGGATGGCGCCGCTGAAGACGTTCGTGCCGAAGCCGCCGATTTGGTCGGTCGAACAGACGAATTTCTCCGTCTGCGCGTCGTAGAGGAGCTTCTGCGTCGAGAGGTCGCAGTCCGTGAGGCCGGCGCCCGAGAACGTGGAGACCCAAATGGAGGAACCGGAGGCGAACGTCTCCCACGTGATCGACCCCGACGACGTGACCGTCGTGTTGGCGTGGATGGTGGTGCCCGAGACCGTGCGGAGGAAGAGGAGCGAACCCGTGTAGTTGCGGAGGATCGTGAGGACGGAACCCGAGAACACGTTCGTGCCGAGTCCCGCGTTCTGGTCCGTTCCGCACGAGAAGCGGCCCGTCGCCGCGTCCCACTGCAATTTCTGCGTGGAAACGTCGCAATCCGTGAGACCCGATCCGCGAACAGACGACGCGACGTACAAGGTCGCTCCCGAGGCCGCCCCTTCCCACACGAGGGATCCGGACGTCGAGAGCCCCCTGTTGGCGAAGATCGTGGAACCGGAGATCGCCTCGATGACTTCGAGGCCGACGCCGAGATCGGTGCCGCGCACGTCGATGATGAGCGCGCCCGTCATCGTGTCGCCGGAAACGTTCACGTACCGGTCGTCGCCCGTGGCGATGTCGAGGCCCGTGCCGACCGAGAGGTCGGTGGCGCACGCGAAGCGCTTGGTCGTGGCGTCCCACACGATCTTGTCCGTCGCGAGGTCGCAATCGGCGAGACCGGCGCCGTCGAAGGTCGACACCCAAATGGAGGAACCGGACGCGGCGCCTTCCCACGTGAGCGCGCCCGACGTGCTGAGGCCGCCTTCGGCGAAGAGCAAACCGTCGTTGAAGACCGCGAAGCGCTCGCGCGTGTCGTCGTTGAAGCTCACGAGCTTGCCCGTGCCGTACTGCGTGCCCCAGAGGAGCGGATCGGCCGTGCCGTACGACGTGTTCGTGCCGGTTTCGAAGTAATTCTTGTGCGGGACGCAGGTGCATCCGTCGTACGTTCCCGAAATGCTGCCGACGGTGCAGGCGGCGCCGTCCTGGATTTCGCAACCGTTGCCGCTGCCGGCGCCCGAAGCGTCGCAGTCGAGGTAGCCCGTGTCGCATTGCGCGGTGCAGGACGCGGCGTAGTTGTTGTTCGCGCCCGTCGGGTAGTTGGTGACGCCCGTCTGCACTTCGCAGGCGTCGTCGCCCGCGCAGTCTTGGTATCCCGTGCGGCAGCTGCCGCAGCTGTACGCGGAAACGTCGCCCGCCGGCGCGGCGCACACCGTGTCGCGTTGTTTGGTCGTGTAGCAAGCCGACGCGCGGTTGCAGAGCCACGCGCCGCCGTTGTCGCAGAACGGGGCGGCGCCGTCCGCCGCGGCGAAACAGTTGAGGACGAAACCGCCTCCGAGGACGCCCGAGTACTGCGTGTTCGACGTCGCGGGCGAGGAGGGATCGGCCATCGTCGAGGTGTCGTAACACTGGGCGACGTCACCGGTCGTGGTCGTCACGTAGCCGCAAATGTCGAGCCCGCCCGAACACTTCTGGCCGGGGAACTGGTCGTGTTCGGAGGGGCACTGCACCGGGTCCGTCACGTAGTACGCCGTCGGCGTTGCGTGCGCGGCGACGCCGAACAGCAACGGACCGCCGACCATCACGCCGAGCGCCAGCGCGGTGCGCAGCGTCGTGGCGGCCGATGCTCGGACGGAAGGATGCATCGCTTATTCGCAGCAGGCGAGGGGTTTCGTGGTGGAGCAGTTCGTGAGGAAGCCGACGCCGCCGCCAGTGCTATCGAACTCCCACCACGGACCGAGGTAGCTCGCGTCGGCGGAGGTCCAGCCGCGGCAGTCGTTGGAGTTGGCGGTGAACCCCGGAGGGCCCTCGGCGATCCACGCGTCGGGCACGCCGGAGAAGAGCGTCGAGATATCCTGCGTCTGGACCGTCGTGAGGATTTCGTCCGTCATGCACAGGTGGCTTCCCTCGAACTCGGCGGCGCAAATCGCGTTGGCCGCTTCGTAGCCCGTGTCCGATCCGGAGACGAGCTGCCCGGTGTACGACGTGACGGCCGTCGTGCCGACGAAGACGCCGAGACCCGTGCCGCCCTGCGTGATGTAGTTGTTCGTGATGTTCTGGCCGGGCGCCTGTTCCTGCGCTCCCCCGCCGCCGTAGCGGCGCGTGGAACCCGACTGCGTCGGGACGCGAGCGGTGCCCGAGAAGTTCGGGTAGGCCCAGACGTAGTGGCCGTTCGAGTACGTGAGCACTTGGCCGTCGTTGCCGGCGCCGAGCATTTCCACGAGCGAGCGCGGGGCGGAACCGCCGAGGCCGGGGGGAACGCCCTGGACGAACACCTCGCCGCGGTTGCCGATGAGCAAACGAGCGTCGCGGCGGGCGGTCACGCGCTCATGGAGCGTCGTGGACGTCGGGACGTGCGCCTGCTGCTGGACCACCACGGTCTTCTCGCGGACGGTTTTTTCGACGATCCGTTCCGGCGTGCGCAGCGAGAACAAGTTCGTCGGTTCGCCGTCGGCGCCGATCGTGCGGACCGTGACCGTGTGGACGCGGTCGCCCGGGACCGCGGGGGCGATCGTCTGCGCGTTCAGGAAGGCGAGCGGCGAGCGGTCGATCATGCGCGGCACCGCGATGAGCAGCAGGAGCGCGAGAACCGCGGCGGCGCCGACGACCGACCGGTAGAACCGGGGGCGGCGGGCGGGCGAAGCGTCGGCGGGCTGTCCGGCTGCGGGGGCGGCGTGCGCCGAAACGTACCGGGCCATCTGGGCCCGCGAGTAACCGGTGACCGCCTGCACGTACGCGCGGACGATGCCGCGTTCGTCGCGCGGCAATTCGGCGTAGGAGCACTCGCGGAGGAAGGTCTCGATCCACGCCTGTTTTTCGGCCCGCGAAAGCGCCGTGAGCCTGGGATGAGCCCCGGATTCCAGGGCGTTCTTCAGCTCGGCGATGAGGGCGTGGGTGTACATGGGTGTTGTATGTTTGTTTTTCCTCTGCGGAAAAATCATATTATTATACCCGAAAAGAGCGCTGCATCGTAGGCAGCGACACGTGGGTTACCTTAATCGTCAAGAAATCGATTGAGCCCTTATTGAAGCCAAAAAGTCCGGGCTCATGAGCCCGGTTGCCAGGCCATTTTCCAGCCCTCGCCCATGCGGGAGCCGATTCCGCCCGCTTCCAGCTCCAACGCGTACGCCGCGGGCTTCCCGGAGGGATACGTCTGGCAGGGGTCCGAAACGCACGGCTCCATGCGCGTCGACGACACCCACGCGCCCGTCGAATCGAAGAACGAAATGTCGAGCGGGACGAGGGTATTTTTCATCCAGAACGACCGGTACTCGTCGCCGTCGAAGACGAAGAGCATCCCCTTCTCGATGGCAGTCCGGTGCATGAGGCCGACGCTCTGTTGCGCGGGGGTCAACGCGAGCTCGACGTCGAGGGTCGTCGCCGATCCCGAGGGATCCGTGAGCGTCACCGTCGGGGATTTCTCGCCGTGCGGCGGGGCGAACGCGCTGGGAGAGAAAAACGCCGTGACGAAGAGCCCGGCGATGAGCACGAAAAACCCTCCCCACAACCACAGCAACCGGCGGAGGATCCTAGGCAGCGGCATGGCGGATGGAGCGAAGGTACAAGGCGGGATCGGGGGCGTTGAAGAGGGCGCTGCCGATGACGAGGTTATCCGCGCCCGCCGCGATGCACGCGGGCGCCGTTTGGGCGTTGATGCCGCCGTCCACCTGGAGCATGAGCCCCGGATGAGCCCGGCGCAGGGCCTCGATTTTTGCCGTTATGGACGGAATGAAGGCTTGGCCCCCTTTCCCCGGTTCGACCGACATCACGAGGACCAGGTCGACCTCGGACGCCACGTCGTCGATGGCCGATACCGGCGTGCCCGGGTTGATGGCGATGCCCGCCGTCGCTCCCCCGTTCCGGATCGCGGCGATGAGGGCGCGGCGGTCGGCGGTGGCGGGAACGGCCTCGGCGTGGAACGTGACGTGCGAAGCGCCGACCCGTTGGAACGCCGCCAGGCGGTCGGCGGGATCAGCGACCATGAGGTGGATGTCGAGGGGCAAGGAGGTGTCGACGGACGCGGCGATCTCCGCCCCGTACGTCGTGCTCGAGACGAAGCGGCCGTCCATGATGTCGAGTTGGACCGCGTCCAATTCCGACGCCACCGCCGCGACGCGGTCGTGCATGGCCGACGGCTCCAGCGAGAGGATCGAGGCCGTAAGGACGAGCGGGCGGGCGGTCATTTGGCGAGGGTATCGAGCGCGGCGACGCGCTTCTCGTGGCGGCCGCCCTCGAAAGAGGTTTCCAGGAACGCGTCGACGATTTCGAGCGCCGTGCCGGGATCGACGAAGCGGGCCCCGAGGCACAAGACGTTCGCGTCGTTGTGTTCGCGCGCCGCGACGGCCAAATCGGCAGACGTGCAGAGTGCCGCGCGGATGCCCTTGAACCGGTTGGCTGCCATCGCCTCGCCGTTGCCGCTGCCGCCGAAGAAAATGCCGACGGCATGGTGCTTCAGGACGCGCTTGGCGCCGTCCGCCATGATCGCGGGATAATCGTCCGCCGGTTCCAGTTCCGGTTTCACGTCGATCACCTCGTGCCCTTCGAGCTCGAGGTACGAGCGGATGGTTTCCTTGAGTGGGTGGCCGGCGTGGTCGGCGGCGAGGACGATCGTTGCCATGCGCGAAGTGTAGCGGTAGCGTGCGGTTATGCCCAAACGACACAAGCTGCTCGCAGCGAACTGGAA
>CAZIQM010000032.1:0-14309 GCA_964541635.1 uncultured Candidatus Peribacteria bacterium
CACCCCCGGGCACGCCGACTTCGGCTCCGAGGTCGAGCGCATCCTCCGCACGGTCGACTGTGTCTTGCTCCTCGTCGACGCCCAGGAAGGCCCGATGCCGCAGACCAAGTTCGTTCTCAAGAAGTCGCTGCAGCTCGGACTGCGCCCCATCGTCGTCATCAACAAGATCGACAAGCCCGCCGCCCGCCCGATGAAGGTGGTCGACATGGTGTTCGATCTCTTCGGCGTCCTCGGTGCCACCAACGAGCAGCTCGACTTCCCGTACGTGTTCGCCATCGCGCGCGAAGGCATCGCCAAGGCGAAGCTGGAAGACGAATCCACGGACCTCACGCCGCTCTTCGAAACGATCATGCGCCACGTCCCGGCCGCCCAGCAGCGCCTCGACGTGCCGTTCCGCATGCAGCCGTCGTCCCTGGGCTACGACAACTACGTCGGGCGCTTGGCCATCGGCCGCGTGAACGAAGGCGTCGCCAAGGTGGGCGACCAGATCATCGTGAAGGCCGAAGGACAGGCCGACCGCAGGGCGAAGATCACGAAGATCTTCCAGATGCAGGGCATCCGCAAAATGGAAGTGACCCAGGCCTCCGCCGGCGACATCGTCACCATCGCGGGTGTGCCCGACATCATGGTGGGCGAAACGATCACGACCGACGCGAACGCCGAGCTCCTGCCGGCCATCCGCATCGACCCCCCGACGATCAGCATGACCTTCATGGTCAACAACTCGCCGTTCGCGGGCAAGGAAGGCAAGCTCGTGACCACCCGCCACATCCGCGACCGCTTGCTGAAGGAAACGGAAACGAACGTCGGTCTCAAGATCGCGGAAATCCCCAACAGCGACAGCTACATCGTCTCCGGACGCGGCGAACTCCACCTCTCGGTGCTCATCGAACAGATGCGCCGCGAAGGCTTCGAGCTCCAGGTGAGCCGCCCCGAGGTCATCACGCGCGACGGCCCGAACGGCAAGGAAGAGCCGATGGAGCAGGTGATCATCGACGTGCCCGAGCCCACGGCAGGCACGATCATCGATAAGCTCAACCGCCGCAAGGGCGAGATGGTCGACATGAAGACGGAGGAAGGACACTGCCGTATGGAATGGAAAGTCCCGACGCGCGGCCTCCTCGGCTTCCGCGGCGACTTCATCATCGAGACCCGCGGCGAAGGCATCCTCAACCACTCGTTCATGGCCTACGAGCCCTACAAGGGCGATCTGCCGGGCCGCGCGCGCGGTTCGATGATCTCGATGCTTGGCGGCGTTTCGACGGCCTACGATCTCTTCAACCTCCAGGAACGCGGCCAGCTGTTCATCGGCGCCGGCATCAACATGTACGAGGGCATGATCATCGGCGAGAGCGCGAAGGACCAGGACCTCATGGTGAACGTCACGAAGGGCAAGAAGCTCAGCAACATGCGCGCCTCCGGCAGCGACGACGCCGTGAACCTGACGCCGATCAAGCCGATGGAGTTGGAAGAGGCGCTCGAGTACATCGGCGACGACGAACTCGTGGAAGTCACCCCGGTGAACATCCGCCTCCGCAAGAAGATCCTGAACGAGAACGAGCGGAAGAGGGCGAAGTAAAAGAGCTTACAAGAGAGGGCTTC
Source organism: uncultured Candidatus Peribacteria bacterium (assembly GCA_964541635.1). Lineage (GTDB taxonomy): Bacteria > Patescibacteriota > Gracilibacteria > Peribacterales > Peribacteraceae > DALYDP01. Next base: position 1,603 of record CAZIQM010000032.1, read on the forward strand.
GGCCCTCTTTTTTGTGTCACGGATGCGCTGCCGCGCGGGCGCTCCTTTTGCGGCGCCAAAAGGAGCCAAAAGCGCTGCGCCGCCGAATTCCTCTCCTGATACCCCCACCGCTACCTGCGGCGGCGCGCTCCCACCCAAACGGGAAAAATACGTTCGTGCGCCGTGGCGCTTCTCATTGCTTCTTGCGTGTCGCCGATACGTTATGCGAGCGGCATATGGGCTACAATCGAGGCGAATGACGAACTTCCAGCGGATCGTCGCGTCGAAATTCCTGTCGAATCTCTATTTCGCGATCCCGATCACGACCTTTTTCTTGTATGCGAAAGGCCTGTCATTCACCCAGATCATGTTGTTGGAGTCGGTGTTCTTGCTTGCCGATCTGTTGTTCGAAATTCCCACGGGGATCATCGGCGACAAAGTGGGGAGGAAGTGGAGCATCGCGTGCGGGCAGGCAATCGTGCTGTTGTCGTGGATTCCATGGTTCATGAGTGATTCATTCGGCATGTTCGCGGTATTCTATTTTATTTGTGGCATCGGCGCGGCTTTCCAATCGGGTTCCGACCAGGCGCTGATTTACGAGGATCTGAAAGAACGGGGGAAAGAGTCGCTCATGCAGGTGTATATCGGCCGCTATCTCGCGGCTGCGACGCTTGGATTCGCTGCGGCCGGGCTCATGGGCGGCTTCATCGCCGTGCAACACGACATGTCCGTTTTCTATTGGCTGTACGCGATGACTGCTGGCATGCAATTCGCCGGCATGCTCGTCTTTTTGACCGTTCGCGAACCCGCTCTTCGATCGGACGAAACCGTCGGTGTCGAGCACGAAAAGCAAAACGCGCTCCAGCACTTCGCCGAAGGATTCCGCCACATCCGCCATCATCCGAAATTGCGGAAGATCGTTTTCCTGACGCTTTCCACGTTGCCGTTCTCGTTCGTACTCGTTTACATTTTCCAGCCGTATTTCGCTGTCGCGGGCGTGGCTCCGCAGTGGTACGGCGTGGCCGTCGCACTCGCGTCTCTTGGTACCACGGCCGGAAAACTCTGGGCGTATAAGTTCGAACGATGGTTCGGCGTCGAGGCTGGAACGCTCCTCGCCACCATGCTTCCCGGAATCGCATGGTTCATGATGGCGCTCGTTTTCGATCCTGTCTTTTCATTCGTGCTGTACATCGCCACCGATGCCATCGGCAATATGCGCGATCCTATCCTCGCCGATTATTCCAATCGCCATATCTCTTCCAAGAACCGCGCGACAGTGATTTCAATCATCTATTTGCTGGAATCTCTCTATTCGATGATCGCCCGCCCGCTCGTTGGCGTATTGGCAGATATCGATCTCCGTTATGCGTTCGTCGCGATGGGGTCCGTGATCATCCTCGGCGCCATTTTCTTCCGCATCACAAAAGACGACGCTGAAAGCGTAGTGGATTGAAGCGTGGTTTTACCCAATCAACTCCTTCGCGCCTTTGGTCCTGCGGAGGATGAACTTCGCGAGTTCCATGACGGGCAGGAGACCGACACGACCGCATAAAAGCTGCTAATGCAAGACTTTGACAATTATGTACAAAATATAAAAAATGTAGTATTTTATCTATGTTCTTTCAGAACATCGGTTATGTTCAGGAAAGGGTGAGGCAGGTCTCGAGCGTCGCGCGCGGCATTCGGGACCTGTCTCACGTGAGATAGTCCGGCACCCCACGGTTTTGGGGAAAACACGAAAGAAGGTGCGTGATGGCTAGCCCTGTCACAATCAGTTTGGACGAATTGAAAATCGCCCATGCACTCCAAGAGCGCTTGCTGAAGAAGTTGAAACCTCAAGAATTGCAGCCGCTGATCGATGACCCCGTGAAGATGGATCGTCTCGTCGCTTTCGTTCGCGCTCGCTGTCCGAAGTTATTCGTCGAGCCGGATGCCCACCGTCGCGTTCGTAGGATCTTGGGTGACGACTTCCATGGCGTTGACGCCATGGAGCGCCACTTCGGTATGCTGAGCGAGGGGGCGAGAGAGTCGTACATGTCGATCTGCTTGCGAGACCATCGGACGATGGAGTTCCTGACTGAGGAGCGGACGCTGGAGATCGTGGAAGAATGCAAAGGTACGCACGTTTTGTTTGCCGTGAGCCTTCAGCACTGTTTGTGTGATATCCATGCCATGAGGAGGGATCGGTTTATCTGCGATGAGGATGATCCGTGGTTTGGAGAGGCGAAGCAGCGGCAGCGGTGGTCTTCGATGCGTTCCCGCGATCCGTGGATCTTGGTTCGCAAGGACGTGGTGACGGATTCCGTGGAGAGGAATATCGAGGGGCAGAAGAAGTACGTGGCGGAGCACTTCCCCCATGAACGCTTCCTCTTGCCGGTCGAGTTTTCCCAGGTCGCGATCATCCGATTCCTCGAAACCGGTGAAAAACTGGCTTGCGACTCTATTATTCGATTCCCGGTTCCGACCTCCAATGAGTGCAGCTGGGTGCATATGTGCTACGAGAAGTACGACAAATTGTCGGTATATGAATGGCACGGGCGCGTACACGGCGCCTTGTCGTTATTGGCCCGGACGTTCTGATCATGACCTTTGAGTCCGTGAGTTCCATGAATTCCCGGACACTGACCTGCGGACCCTGTGCATGCACAGGGTCCGCTTTTTATTACCCGATCAACTCCCTCGCGCCTTTCGTCCTGCGAAGGACGAATTTGGCGAGTTCCATGACGGGCAGGAGGCCTGCCACGGCGACGAGGACGACGATCCATTCGATGCGGTCGATGGGTTCGGTGCTGAAGGCGTTCTGCAGGAATGGCACGGTGAGGATGAGCCCCGCGGGCAGCAGCTGCGCCAGCACCGAGGCGTTCAGCCACGCGTTGCCGAAGGGAGAGCGGAAGGCCGAGCGCAGGGGATGGCGGAAGACGTACGCCTTGCAGAACTCCATGAGCATGAGCGTCATGAAGGTCATGGTCGTGGCGGTGGTGGAGCTGCGGCCCGTGCCGAGCGCCCACAGGAACACCGAGAGCGTCGCGGCCGCCGCGTAGAGCGCGCTCGTGCCCATGAGGGCGAGCACGATGGGCGAGAAGATGCTTTTGCGCGGGTCGCGCGGCGGGCGGTGCATGAGGTCGCGCTCGACCGGGTCCACGGCCAGGGCCATGGCGGGCAAGCCGTCGGTCACGAGGTTCACGTAGAGGATCTGCACGGCGGTGAGCGGCGCGGGCATGCCGAACGCGGAGGCGATGCCCATCACGATGATCTCGGCCATGTTCGCCGAGAGCAGGTACATGAGGTATTTGCGGATGTTGTCGAAGATCGCGCGGCCTTCTTCCACCGCGGCGACGATCGAGGCGAAGTTGTCGTCCGTGAGCATCATCGACGCGGCTTCCTTCGACACGTCCGTGCCCGTGATGCCCATCGCGATGCCGATGTCGGCTTTCTTGAGCGCGGGCGCGTCGTTCACGCCGTCGCCCGTCATGGCCGTCACTTCCCCGAGTTCCTGCAGCGCCGTGACCACGCGGAGTTTGTGGCTGGGGGAGACGCGGGCGAAGATGTCGATCGACCGAAGCTCGCGCTTGAACGTCCCTTCATCCATCGCGTCGAGCTCCGTGCCCGTCACGACGGTCCCTTTGCGCAGCAGTCCCAGCTCGCGCCCGATCGCTTCGGCCGTCACGGGGTGGTCGCCGGTGATCATCTTCACGCCGATGCCCGCGGCCACGCAGCGCGCGATCGCTTCCTTCGCTTCGAGGCGCGGCGGGTCGATCATCCCCACGAGCCCGAGGAACGTGAGGCCCATTTCGGCGTCGTCCACCGTCGCGTGTTCCTTCTCGGCCACGCCGAGCACGCGCAACGCCACCGCGGCCATGCCCCGGGCTTCCAGGGCCAATTCCTGGCGACGCGCCTCGGTCAGCGGCACGGCGCCGCCCGCGGTCCATTCGTGCGCGCAGGCGTCGAGCAGCACCTCCGGCGCGCCCTTGGCGTAGGCCACGCTCGAGTCGCCCCGCGCGTGGATCGTCGTCATGCGCTTGCTCTCGCTCGTGAAGGCGATTTCCTCCGTCCGCGGCTCCGCTTTGTCCAACTCGTGCTTCGCGATGCCCGCTTTTGCCGCCGCGACGACGAGCGCGCCCTCGGTCGGGTCGCCTTTGATGGTCCACGTGCCATCCTTTTCCACCGCGTGCGCGTCCGACGAGAGCGTCGCGGCCTTGAGCAGCCGCAGCAGCGCCACCGAGGGGCCGATCGCGGTGCCGCCGTCCTGGAACTGCCCCTGCGGCTTGTAGCCGGCGCCCGTCACGTCCACCGCGCCGTCCGCGGTCACGATGCGGCGCACGGTCATTTCGTTCTTCGTGAGCGTGCCCGTTTTGTCGGTGCAGATGACGGTCGTGGAGCCGAGCGTTTCGACCGTCGGAAGTTTCCGGACGAGCGCGTGGCGCTTCACCATCCGCTGCACGCCGATCGCGAGCGTGATGGTCACGACCGCGGGGAGCGCCTCGGGGACGACGGCCACCGCGAGCGCGATGCCGAAGATGACCATCTCCACCAGGGGTTCGCCGTGCAGCACGCCGCTTCCCACGATCACGGCGATGATGGCGAGGGCCGCGAGCGCGAGCAGGCGCCCGATGCGGTCGAGGTTCTTCTGCAACGGGGTGGGGCCGGACGACACCGTGTCGAGCAACCCGGCGATCGTGCCGAATTCCGTGCGCATGCCGGTCAGCGCCACGACGGCGCTTCCGCGGCCTTGCGTGACGGACGTTCCGGCGAAGGCCATGTTCTTGCGGTCGCCCACGGGCAGCGCCTCGTCCGCGAGGGCGTCGGTCGATTTCGCCACGGGGACGGATTCGCCGGTGAGGGGCGATTCGTCGATCGAGAGCTGCATCGCGGTGAGCAACCTCGCGTCCGCGGGCACTTTGTCGCCGGCTTCGAGGAGCACCACGTCGCCGGGCACCAACTCTTCCGCGGGAACGTCCTGCTCCTCGCCGTCGCGCAGCACCGTGGCCGCGGGGGCCGACATTTTCTGCAGGAGCTCCATCGCGCGTTCGGCGCGGTATTCCTGGAAGAAGCCGAGCCCCGCCGAAAACAGCACGATGACGCCGATGCTCGCCGCTTCGATGTCGTGGCCCAGCCATAGCGACAGCCCCGCGCCGAGCAGGAGGATGACGATGAGGAGGTTCTTGAATTGCGCGAAGAAGAGGCCGATCGGCGACGCGCGCTTCGCCGACCGCAGCACGTTGCGTCCGTATTCGTCCAACAGCGCGCCGACTTGCGTCGACGACAATCCGATCTCCGTATCGGCATCGAGCGTCGCGACCGTTTCGTCGACGCTGAGGGTGTGCCATGCGCGGGTGTTTTGCATGGCCGAAGGATAGGGGAGTCGCGCCCGCGGCTCCAGGAGCGCCCGCGAAAAAACAGCGCCGTGATCTTGCGGATCACGGCGCCTTTCGAGCGACTTTGCATCGTTACCTGGCAGGGGAAGGTTCTTGGTCACGAATGTCGGACGGTTCCGATCGGATGCGGTATGCGATCCGTCCGGAGGCGCCGCCTTCGTAGAGGCAGGAACGTTCGTGCGCGCAGCCTTCCGCGTAGACCGATATGGTCGTCCGTCGGTTGGCGCACCCTGCTCCGAGAAGCAGGCAGATACCGGTTGCAAAGATCAAACGCGTGAGCATGAGACGCCCTCCCTGGCTCGAAATGCGACGCCCCTTCCCGAATCCCATTCGGGACATGCGGAGTGTCATAGTGCATGCTAACACTTATTATTCCTTTGTCAAAGCATAGGTTTCCGTCGCGTATTTGGAGGGGAACACGCGTTCGTCGGCCGCCAGGATCGCGGTATCAAGATCATTGCTCACCCCCTCGAGGTAGTCGCCGAAGTTCTCGCGGACGACTTTCTGCTCTTCCGGGGCCGGCGGATGCACTGCGTAATGCTGCAAGCGCGTTTTCATCCGCGCGAGTTCGACGACGAACGGCGCGAGGAGTTCGTCGAGCCACGGGGCGCGTTTGCCCGGGAGCACTTGCTCCTCCATGAACGCTTTCTCGACGTTCGCGAGGAACGCGAGCGCGTTCGGCGCGTCGAGGCGCCGTGCCTGCGCGCAGTCGAGCTGCATCCAGTCGAACGACGTGCGCAGTCCCTGGAGTTTGCCGGTCACGTGCAGGATGAGCAGTTGTTCGTCGAGGTCCGTCTCGGCGCTTTCGCCGAGGCTCCATGCTTGCTTGCCGAGCGTTTCCGCCGGGCCGCGCGTCGGGCGCAGGAGCACCGTGGGCAGCTGTCGCGCCGCCGCTTGGATTTCCCGCCGCGCGCGGTCGTCGGCGTCCGGCTTGCCCGCGGCGCGTTCGTCTTCCATGCGTTGCGTGGCGGCGGTCACGATGCGGCGGAAGCGGCGCAGGGTGAGCTCTTCGCGCCGGGTCTGCGCGTACATCGTCTGGCGGTCTTCCATGTTGTATTTCTCGATCGCCTTCATTTGCGGGTGGCGTTTGGCGAGCCGTCCGCGCGCGCCGGTGATCTTCGCCATCGCGCGGCTGATGTTGCGTTTGCCTTGGGCGTCTTCCAGGTCCGAGGCGTCGAGCAGGAATCGCGCGGCTTCGGCTTTCTTCTGGTTGAAGCACTTGAGCAAGCGTTCGTTGAAGCGCGCGATCGTCGCCTGCGACTTCTCCCACAGCTCCTTCTTCTCGTCTTCCGGCGTGCCTTTGCGGTAGCGGAGGTCGAGGTCCATGTTCAGTCCTTCCAGTTCCGTTTGGCAGGTTTCGAGGAATTCCGTTTCGGCGACGTGCGCGTGTTCCTGGTGCAGCGTTTTGCGCAGCATCGAGCCGCTGTCCTTAAAATACATCTGCAGCATTTCGCGGTCGTCCGCGCCGTTCACGTTCTCGCGGAGCGACACGATGCTTCCGTGCGAGCGTTCGTCGTGCGCGGGCACGTGCGCGTACTCCTTCGCCGTGCGCTCCGGCCGCGCTTCCACGCGCAGCATGCGGCGGGATCCGCCGACGCGCACGGTCGATTCGTGCAGCGCCTTGAGGTGCTCCGTCAGGTTCTGCTTCATCGCGATGCGTCCCATCGGGTCGCGGTCGAAGTAGTCGATTTCCTCCTGCGTCACGAAGCCCATGTCGCGCCCGAATTCGTCGCCGATCCAGTCGCCGCGCACGAGCGTGCCCTTGAGCGGGCACGTCTCGAGGTCGCCGCGTTCCATGCGGTGCACGATCCAATCGTCCGGGTGGCAGAACGCCATCTGGAACCGGCCGAACCGCGTGCCGCGGATTTTCTTCCACCGTTCGTTCTCCGCGCCGCCCGGCAAGTCCGACACGCGGAGGAAATCGTTGTGCCACCGTTCGGCGCCGTATTCGTTCACCTGGAACGACGTGTCCTTCAGTTTTTCGAGCGTGCCGATGTCGCTCAGCACGGCGTCGTACTGCCGGCGCTTGCCGCCGACGATGTCCGCGATGTTGCCGCCGACCGCGGTTTCGAATTTTTCCTTGCTCGCGAGGCGGTCGGCGAGGAGCGCGTCGACGGTGGGGGTGGAGCGGGCCATGGTTCAGAGGGGAAAGGCACGGGAAAACGGTCCGACGCGGACGCGGGAAAGCGGGGCACTGGCTCCGGTCGCTTCAACGTGGGGTGCGTCGGTGCGGGCTGTGATGGGCCTCCCAATCGTGTTCTCCAACGCCACTGACCCGCCATTATCCGCATCGCCGCATCTTTGTCAAAAAACCCCGCCGTGGGGCGGGGTTTTTCCCTTCGGGGAGCGGAATTATCACTCCGCCGCTTTGTCGATCATGAGCGGCTCCTTCGCTGGGACGTCGACCGCCGGGCCGCCCTCCATGGGCATCGGGATCGGCTGCTGCTGGGCTTGGTCGAGCAGGTCCTTGGCGAGGGGCACCGCGACCGTCTGCGGCAGGTAATACTGCGCGCCGGTCACGTTCGGCACCTGGAAGACGAGCGCCGGGACGAACAGTTCGACGTTCTTGCCGTTCTCGTAGTCGTAGAGGCGGACGAACTGGATCGTCGGGTCCTTGAGCGTCACCGTGGGCGCGTCGGGCGTCTGGCTGCCGGCCGTGCCGAGGAATTTTTCGACGTCGCTACGGTCGGAGACGGCCTGGTGCTTGGCGCGCGAGAACTGGTAGCTCGTGAGGCCGTACGCGTCGGTCACGCGCTTTTGCTTCACCGACACCTGGACGGAAACGCCGGCGGGGCCGCCGCCCGCTTCCGTGACGGTCTTGCCGTCCACGAGCAGCGGGTAGACGACGCGCATCGATTCCGGGATCCACGCGTAGCGCTTGTCTTCGACGCGCTCGTAGTCGCGGCGCCATCCGTTGTCGACGATCGGGTCGCCGTAGCCGGAGAGGTCGATGTCGTGGTCGGCGATGAAAGCGTCGGCGACGCGGATCAGCTCGGCGTCGGCCGGGATGTCCGACATCTTCGGCTGCAGGTTGCGGAAGCAGGTTTCGTCCTGGCAGTTCTGTTCCGGATGCGGCCAGAATTCCCACGCCTGGTTGATGCTCACGGAACCGTCGCTCATGGAGACGTTGATCGTGTAGCCGTATTGCGTGCGCTGCGTGACGGAGACGAAATCGACGCTCGTGCCCTCGAACGAGGAGAGGTTGATCGCGGCGTCCTTGAACGCACTTTGGATCGAGCTGAACGGCACCTTCAGAGGACGGAGGTCGCGCTCGAGCACCTCGACCTGGCCCTGCGGGAGCTCGGGGAGGTCGCCTTCGAGGACGTACTTCACCGGGTTCCACGGCGCGATGAGCGACGAGACGGCGCTCATCTTGCCCATGGCCATGTCGCCGCCACCGCCGCCTTGGCCGCGGCCGTAGGCGCCGGGCATCGGGTTCGACACCTGGGGCGCCACGGCGTCGTTCGCCGTGTTCGCGGCGCCCGCCTCGTTCTTGGCGACCATGTACCCGTCGGTCGAACCGCCGCTTTCCTCGCCGGCGGGGATCGCCGGCGGCATGCCGGCGCGCTGCCACTGGAGCGTGGCCGGGACCGCGATCACGACCGCGGCGGCCGCGCCCGCCAGGGCGTAGGCGAAGCGGTTGAAGAAGCCCGAGGGCGCGGCGTACGAGACGCGGTGTTCGACCGCGCCGTCGGTCGCGGCGTTCATGCGGGCCTGCAGTTCCTTTCGCAGCTTCTTCACGAAGGCCGCGTTGGGTTTCTGCGCGGGATCGCGCGCGAGGAGTTGCTGGAGGAGCGGGATCAGTTCCGCTTCGTGTTCGCGGAGACCGGGATCGATCTCGTAGAGTTCCGCGAGGATGTCTTGCTGCGTTGCGGTCATGGAAGAGGGGGGAAGAGGAGGAGCAGGAGGGTGGAGAGGGGGAGGAGCCCGCGCAGGTCTTTCATCGCGCGCGAGAAGATCACTTTCGCGTTGCCTTCGGTTTTGCCCGTGACGGCGGCGATTTCCGCGTAGGAGAGGTCTTCCCACACGCGGAGCAGGACGATCTCGCGCTTGTCCTTCGGGAGTTTCGCGAGCGCCGCGCGGAGTTCGCGGTGGGCGTCCTTGTCTTCGACGTCAGCGGCCACGTCGTCGTCGGACGAGAGGTCCCACACGTCGTCGATGTCGACCGAGGGTTTGAGCGCGCGGAAGTGGTCGGTGAGGACATTCTTCGCGATCGTCATCACCCAGCCGCCGAAGCCGCCCTTGGACGGATCGAACATATCGATCTTCTCGAGCGCCTTCAGGAAGGTGGTGCTCGTCAGGTCTTCGGCCGTCATGCGGTGAAGCGTGCGGCGGTAGAGATACCGGTAGATGGAGTCGACGTTCGCCGTGTACAGCGCGTCGAAGTCGTACGTCATACGGAAGGGGAAGGATCGGTCAGTTGCTGCCTTTGGCAGCGCCGGCGTGCAATTGCACTAGTACTAACGGACCGTACGGTGAAAGGTAACACGTGCGAGGACGAATCCTCATGGCTATACTGTCCCGTATGACGCCCGATCAACTCAAAGCCCTCGCCATCAAGTACTTGGAAATCCTCGGCACCATGGGAGTGGAATATGTCCCCCGGGTCCTGCTCGCTCTCGTCACCCTCTGGGTCGGGTTCTTCTCCGTGAAGGTCGTGATCCGCGGCATGGACAAGACCTTCCAGTACCAGCACCTCGACCGCACGCTCACCGAATTCCTCAAGAGTTTCGTGAGCATCGTCCTCAAGATCCTCGTGATCGTCACGGTGGCGAACATGGTCGGCGTGCAGATGTCGTCGTTCATCGCGCTCATCGGCGCCGCCGGCCTCGCGGTCGGCCTGTCGCTGCAGGGAAGCCTCTCGAACTTCGCGGGCGGCATCCTCATCCTCACCTTCAAACCGTTCAAGGCGGGCGACGAGATCGAGGTGATGGGTCACAAGGGCACGGTCGCGCGGATCGAAATCTTCTACACGATCATGCGGCTCGGCGACGGCACGGCGATCATCCCGAACGGCGCGCTCAGCAACGGCGTGATCGTGAACCACTCGCGCACGTCCCACCTCGCCCCGAAGGCGCAGTAAAGCGCTTCGCCGCCGCTTCGACCGGAAGCCCGCGCTTTTGCGTAAGGAGGCCTCCGTTTTCCCGTCCTCTGTGCAGGCGCGCCCGTTTTTCACTTCTTTCCCACCACTCCTATGAAGCAGCGTTCGCAGCAACAGCAGCAGCAAGGAGCGAACAGGGACCGTTCGACGGAACAACAGTCGACGGACCAGGGAGACGTCATGAACCGCACCGACGCGGCAAGAGGCATGAGTGACAGCGACGGCACCGCGAAGGACGAGGACGTGCCGATGTAACGGGGTCAGCGGAGGAGCAGTGAACCCGGGTGACAGGCCATGGCCGCAAGGAGAAACGGAGCCTCTCCGGAGAGGCTCCGTTGTTTTTGGCTTAGGGCAGGGCTCTCTCCAATCCCTCGACTTCGCTCGGGATGACCCTACGGCAGGACTTTTTCGAGATTGGTGTCGTCCGTCATCATGATGCGCGGCCACTTCATCCAGTCATTCGCCTGGGTGAGGTTCACGGGGTCCATGATCGTCGCCGTTTCGTATCCCGCCGCCTTGGCCGCGTCCCGCACGCGCTGGTTATGCGCCGTGCCCGGGTAGGCCACGTGCTTCACCGGCTTGCCCGTGAGTTCCTCGAGCAGGCGCTTGCTCTCTTCGAGTTCCCACTTCAGGTCGGCGTCGTTCAAGCCCGGCAACGCGCGGTGCGTCATCGTGTGCGACGCGATCTCGTTGCCTTTGTCCTGCAGCGCGAGCGCGCGGTCGCGGTTCACCATGTTGTCCGAATCCAAATACTTCGCGATCAAATAGAAGACGGCCCGTTGCCCGTGCTGCTCCATGATCGGGAGCGCCACGTCGTACTGCGTGAGGTTGTTGTCGTCGAACGTGATGACCACGGGTTTCTGCGGCAGCCACGTTTCGCCGCGGATCGCCGCCGTGAGCTCGCTCAGCGTCATCGTCGTGTAGCCCTTGTCGTCGAGCCACTGCATCTGCTTCGCGAAGGTTTCGGGGGTCACCGTCATTTTCCAGCTCCAGGTCGTCTTCGCCCATCCTTCCTGTTTTCGCACGTGGTGGTAGACGAGGATCGGCACGTCGTACTCCGTGAGCGGGACGCCCGGCCCCGTCGGCTTCGCGACCTTGGGGCGTTTCGCCGCTTCCGCCAAGCGTTCCTCGCGTCGCGTCATCGATTTTTGCGAGGACGACGCGGCTTGTCCGCGCACGAGGCGTGCTTCGCCGTCGGGGGCGCAGGCGACGAGCACGGCGCCGAACGACAGGATGGAAAGGGCGATGAGGGCTGTTCGTTGCATGACCGCAGCATACCGTGCCGTGCAAGCCGATCCGGAAGGGTTCCGACGAGATTTTTCCAATAGGTTCCACGGAAGCCCATTGAACAAAACCGCACCCTTGAAAATTTCGTCAACTCCTGGTAGGAAGGTCCGAAGGAAGGGCGTTCGCGCCCGTCCGTCTTTTGTCGTGTCCGCCTCCGCGCACATTTCTTCCCCCGCTATGCAAGGAACCATCACGCAGGTCATCGGTCCGGTCGTCGACTGCACGTTCCCGGACGGCTCGCCGCCCATCTACTCGGCCCTCACGGTCGCGACGGACGGCGGGACCCTCACGCTCGAAGTGCAGCAGCACCTGGAGCAGGGGTACGTGCGCGCCGTGGCCATGGGCCCGACGGACGGCCTCCAGCGCGGGGCCGTGGTGTCGAGCACGGGCAAACCGATCCAGGTCCCCGTGGGACCCTCGACGCTCGGCCGCATGTTCAACGTCCTCGGGGAACCGATCGACGGCATGCCCCCGGCGAAGTCGGAGAAGACGTACCCCATCCACCGTCCCGCGCCGTCGTTCGTCGACCAATCGAGCGAGACGCAGATCCTCGAGACGGGCATCAAGGTCATCGACCTCATCTGCCCGATCCTGAAAGGAGGCAAGGTCGGCCTCTTCGGCGGAGCCGGCGTCGGCAAGACCGTCGTCGTGAAAGAGCTCATCTACGCCGTCGCCACGGCGCACAGCGGCTACTCGGTGTTCGCCGGCGTCGGCGAGCGCAGCCGCGAAGGCAACGACCTCTACTACGAAATGAAGGAATCGGGCGTGCTCGAGAAGACCGCGCTCGTCTTCGGCCAGATGAACGAACCGCCCGGACCCCGCCTGCGCGTCGCCCTCACCGGCCTCTCGATGGCCGAGTACTTCCGCGATGAGGAAGGAAAGGACGTGCTGCTCTTCATCGACAACATTTTCCGCTTCACCCAGGCCGGCGCCGAGCTCTCCGCCCTCCTCGGCCGCATCCCGAG
>CAZIQM010000033.1:0-5331 GCA_964541635.1 uncultured Candidatus Peribacteria bacterium
GGGAAGATGTTGTCCTCGCCGCCGGTGTGGATGTCGATCGTGTCACCCAGGATCGCGCGCGCCATCGCGGAGCATTCGATGTGCCACCCCGGGAACCCGTCCGGATGTCCGGTGCCCGGCGACGTCCACCGCAGCGCATGGTGTTCGTTCTGGCCGACGCAGAATTTCCAGAGCGCGAAGTCGGCGTGGTGGCGCTTGCCTTCGTTCACGTCGACGCGCGCGCCGGCGCTGAGGTTGTCGAGCGTGTTGCCGGAGAGCGAGCCGTACGGCGTGCGCGTTTTCGACGCGACGTCGAAGTAGATGCCGTCGTCCGTCGCGTAGGCGAAGCCCTTTTCGAGCAACGCCTCGATCATCGTCTTCATCTGTTCCACGAACTCGCTCGCGCGCGGACGCTGGAACGGCTCGAGGAAGTTGAGCGTCGCTTCGTCGTTACGGTAGAGGCTCTCGTACGACCGCGCGACTTTCAACACCGTCTCGTGCGTGATCGCCCCGAACTCCTCGCGCGCTTGCTTCTCGATTTTGTCTTCGCCGCTGTCGCGGTCGGCGACGAGGTGCCCGACGTCGGTGATGTTCTTCACGTGCACGACGTTGTAGCCGTGGCCCGCCTCCAACCACCGCCGCAAAAAATCCGCCATGAGGAACGACGACAAGTTGCCGACGTGCGTGCGCCCGTAGACCGTCGGTCCGCACGTGTACATCGTCACGCGCTTGCCCGCCGGATCGAGCGGGACGAATTCTTGCTCCTTCTTCGAAAGCGTGTTGTAGAGGCGAAGCGCCATGTCACAAGAATAGCGCATGTCCTTGCCTTTCGTGAGTATATTGACATTAATAAAATATGTGATATCATTATACATAACGATTTTTCACACCGTCGCGTCTCGAGACCCGTACTCGTCGGCGCGTTTGCCGACGGGAGATTACGGGGCATCCCTCCCGGATGCATACCACTGACTTCTCTTTAAGGAGGAAGAAGCCATGGCCCGTCCAATCAATTACCGCGCCCGTACCCCACGAAGTTTCCGCCCCGAGCTGCCGCGCGAAGATCGCGAGCCCGTACAGTGCACGACCTCGGCCACGCCGATGCAGTGCAACAGCGAGCCGAAGATCATCTCGCTGCGCGTGCCGCGGGGCACGAAAATCTTCGAGGGACCGCTGCGCGCGTTCATGCCGCGGCGAGAACGAGAACTCGCCACGGTCTAAGGGCCGCGTGCCCTCCCAGGAGAGAAGAGTGGTCCTTCGGAGCGGCGGCTTGTCCGCCGCTCCGAAACCTTGGAACGAGTACAGGTCTCGATACGTGAAAAAGCCCTCCGCCATGGCAATGCCAGGCGGAGGACGAGGGTGTTTCCCCGAAAGCCGGTGCTCAGCACAGGCTGCGGAGGAAGGGAATGCTGATACCGAGGGCGAACGCGCGCTGGGTCGCGGCGACTGCCGCGGAGAGATCCCTGCGCGATTCGATCCTGTCGGTCACGGAGAGCACGTCGTCGTGCGACATGCCGCCGCGTTCGAGCATCGACCTCAGGAGGTCGCGTGCGTCGTACCAGCAATCGTCTTCTTCTACCGGTGGGGAAACGGAACGGATGAGTGTCATGGCTAGTTCCTTTCATGCCATGAGGATCGACTACCCCGTCGGGCGGACCACCGCGGAGCGGTCCGTGTCGGGGAATGCCCATGGTGTACGCCGCTGAAATCACCGATGCAAGTGTTAAATTTCCTGTACATCTGGCGAAGAACGCCTGCCATTGACCGAAGCCGCGGATATGGTGAATTTTCTTGACGCGCCGAAAACGAGGGATAGCATCTCTCGGTTTAGCGGGCCTTTCGCACCATCGTTTCGATCTTGAAGACGTGTCTTGGGATACGCCGCGGAGCGGCGTGTCTGACTAAGGCACATCCATGGTTCTGTAGGAGACGTATAGCATGAGTCGTCGCGACAAACGCATCGAGGCCCTTCGAGGGCAGTTCCCGACCCTGACCGATGAACAGCTGCGGCAAAAAGAAAAGGAGCTGTTCCATAAACGCAGTGGCGGCAACAAGCAGCCCCACCGGAGTCGGAGCAGCCCGAAGAGGCGCCTGGTCGCCATACGCTAACGATGCCCGGAGGTAGGAACAGATCCATTGGTCGGAGGGGTGGCGGTCCGCGCCGTCACCCCTCCCCTTCTACCGTTCCCACGCCACGTCCTTGCGATCGATCACCCCCGAAACGTTCAACGAACGTCGCTTCGTCATGGGCGCGGAATCACTTGAAAAGAAAACCCGACCACGCGATGATCCGGACATCGCTCCATCACATCACCACGTGTGACCCGGAGTGGTTGTTTTCCATGAGTTCCGCCATGCGCTCGCATGGCTTCACTTAACCCCCTCGGAAGGAGGACCTATGGTCGTGTACCGGTTTCATCTCTCGTGTTCGGAAAACCGTCCCATGAGGCTCGCTTCCTGAAAGGGGGTGATCGAAAACATCTTCCGCATTCCCCCTCCCTACGGTGGGGAGGAATGTTCAGAGCCTAATCCGCTCTGGAGGCCGCCGTGGCCTGGATGAAGCGATCCCGGCGTTGTTGTTCTCTCCGCGGAGAACGACAACGCCATTTTTACGTCGATGAAAAAATCCCAGGAGACGGAGCTCCTGGGATTATTGGCGCTTTGGCCGTGGTGAACATGGGCGGCGTGCTAGATCTTCTTGTAGAGCACGTTGATCGCGACCGGAAATTCATTCCAATCGAGGATCGTGAGCGATCGGACGTTCGATCGATCGAGAGGGCTTTCGACATGTGCCAACGGCACGTCCGTTCTCCGTGCGCTGACGATCCACGCCAAGTTTTCGTGAAGCACCAAGCTTTCTTTCACGTCGGCCGACTCAACGATCACCTTCGCGTCGTGCGTAAGGGTGAAGGTATAGCCACCGGCATGAACAGGCACGCCTATTTCAAGTACCTGCGTCTGTTGTTGCCTCCGCGTAACAACGGGGTCTTCGAGGGTCAGATTCTGCATCGCAGTTCTCCATAACGAAGGTCCTCTTTCCGCATTGCGTCGCACCGATTGCGACATCACCTGCCAAAGAGCTCCGCGCAGTATCCCCTTCTTCGTTTCCGTAGCAAGGGTAAAAAAGGTTGGTGAAACACAAATCAGCGAGGAATGTTGCCTTACGTGTGAAATTTTGGCGAAAAAAGCTTTCAAATGCGGTTTCCAACGGTTTTTTTGGAGCAAAAAGCGGGCAGACGCATAAAAAAGCAGGACCTGCTGTCGCGATTGACAGCAGGTCCCAGGGAACCTTTCCCTCGCCCCCGCGACTGATACGAGACGGGAGCGGCTTGAGCACGGACTTACGAACCGGACGGCGGATCAACCTTGGCCTTCGACCCGAGGGTCTCCGGCGGACGTGCCGCCAGCGGGGTGTCGATGCGTGCGGTCAGCACGCGGACGACGTCGAACTGCACTTTGCAATCGTCCACCTCGGTGAGGCGGAAGGTCGCGAACCCGTGAACCTTCATGAGCCATGTCTGCGGTTTCTTGGCGACGCGCGCCTCGGCCGTGACGTGGATCAGCGGGAAGTCGTGCCCGTTCAAGGTGAGGAACCCGGCGGTGACGCCGCCGAGTTTCAGCTCGAAGACGGTGCCGTGGAACATGACGGGTTCGTCGCGCTCCAGGACGAAGGACTGCTCGTGGTCTTTGAGGGGACGGGGAGTCTTGGCCTCGGGCTTCGGAACAACGGACAGGACGGGCTCACTCGCGGCGGCGTTGGTACGGCGGCGGGTGGCGGTGCGTGCCCCGGTCGGGGCGGCAGCAGCAATCATCGGACACTCCATTCGTTACGCGGAAACAATTTCCCCACCGGAAGTTCTCAAGCTCCAGCTCAAGCCGGTGGGGAAAAGATCGCGCGGAGTATCGTCCGAAAAGCGTAAATGTCAAGTATGGTAGCCAAAAATGGTCCCGACGCGCTGGTCGTCGGAACCGGGATGAGTGCAATCCGGTATGACACGGACGGATATCCAGCGAACGGAGGATTGCGGGGGAAACGTTATGCGACGGCGACTCGGCAATCAAGCAACACGCAGCGTTTGTGGATGCCCCGGAAACGGCCCATAATCGCGCGCGCACCTTTCACCGTTCCCACCTACCACCATGAGCAAGAAACGCAGCCTGAGCGCCCTGGAAGCCCTCCTTGGCGAGGATAAAGACCTCCTCACGCACCAGTGCCTGCTTTCGGAGGCGTTTTTACACGTGCCGAGCATGCGGACGGTGAAGCGGACGATGGCCGATTCGGCCCGCAGCACGCAGGTGCAGCGCAACCTCTGGACGCTCTACCGCCACGGCCGGCTGGGCGGCACCGGATACCTGAACATCTTGCCCGTCGACCAAGGCGTGGAGCACTCGGGCGTCGCGAGCTTCGGCAACGTGCCGGAAGCGTTCGACCCGGAGTACCTCGCGCGCCTCGCGCTCGAGGGCGGATGCAACGCGTTCGCCTCGACCTTCGGCACGCTGCAGGCGGTCTCGCGGCGCTACGCGCACAAGGTGCCGTTCATCGTGAAACTCAACCACAACGAACTCCTCACCTACCCCAACAAGCACGACCAGATCATGTTCTGTTCGGCCAAGCAGGCGAAGGACATCGGCGCCATCGGCGTCGGGGCCACGATCTACTTCGGATCCCCGGAGAGCGGCAGGCAGATCCAGGAAGTCTCGAAGGCTTTCGCCGAGGCGCATGACCTCGGGCTCTTCACGGTGCTGTGGTGCTACCTCCGCAACCCCGCGTTCGCGAAGGGCAAGGTCGACTACCACACGGCGGCGGACCTCTCGTCGCAGGCGGTGCACCTGGGCGTCACGATCGGCGCCGACATCATCAAGCAGAAACTCCCCGAGACCGACGGCGGCTTCAAGGCGATGAGCCAGACGGGCAGCTACGGCAAGACCGACGCAGGCGCCATGAAGGGCCTCGTGACGGCGCACCCGATCGACCGCGCGCGCCTCCAAGTGCTGCACTGCTACGGCGGGCGCATCCCGCTGATCTCCTCCGGCGGGGCCGCCGGGAAGCAGGACCTGGAGGACGCCGTGAAGGCCGCCGTGATCAACAAACGGGCCGGCGGCGCGGGGCTCATCGCGGGCCGGAAGGTGTTCAAAAAGCCGTTCGACGAGGCCGTTGCGCTCCTCCACGCCATCCAGGACGTCTACCTGAACAAGGACGTCACGATCGCCTGACGGAGGCCTTCAGGCGGACACCAGGATGTCTCCACCGTCGTCGTCCGGTTCGTCCCGGCCGGCATCGCGGATCTCGTCCACGCCCGTCGCCAGTGCCGCGGCCACGATCCCGAGGATCTCGGGGCGGGCGGCGCCGAC
>CAZIQM010000033.1:5341-14243 GCA_964541635.1 uncultured Candidatus Peribacteria bacterium
CGGGGTCGTCGAAGGTCTTCGTCTCGAGGAGGTCGCCCGTGCGCAGGACCTCCGCGCACAGCGAGATCGATTCTTCGCGCGTGCAGGCGACGGCGCGGAGCGTGCGTCCTTCGAGCGACACGACGATGGTATCGGCGGCGTCGAGCATGGAGGTCTTCAGGAGGCCTTCACCTTGAGGTGTTCGCGGTTCACGATCAGCTGTTGGCCGATGGCGAAGAGGGTCGACACGCCCCAGTAGATGGACACGGCGGAGGGCACCTGGAACGCGAAGAAGCCGATCATGAGCGGCAGCATGTACAGCATGATTTTCTGCTGCATCTCCTGCGGGTTGTCGGCTTGGTTCGTCGCCTCCTCGATCTTCTTCGCCTTCTTCTTGTCGGCGATGTAGAACGTGAGCTTCATCTGGATGAACTGCATGACGACGAGCGCCGGGGCGAAGAGCCACGGGTTCGACGCCGTGAGGTCGAGGCCGAGGAACGACGTGTCGAACGTCCAATCAATGCCCGCGAACCAGCCGTAGAGCAGGTGGTGCGAGAAGGCCAAATTGTGCGTGTCGCGGATGACGTGGAAGAGGCCGATGAGCACCGGGAATTGGAGCGCCAAGGGCAGGCACGATTGCAGCGGGTTGATCTTGTTCTCCTTCCACAGCTTCATGATTTCCTGGTTCATCAGGACCGCGTCGTCGGCGTGCTTCTTGCGGAGCGCTTCGATCTGCGGCTGGAGCAGCTGCATCTTCTTCTGGCCCTCGAGCGAGTGCTGCGTGGGAATGAAGAGCAGGACCTTCACCGCGAGCGTGAGAAGGATGATGGCGATGCCGAGGTCGTGGTCGGGCAGGACCGACGCCACGAGCACGAGGAAGTTGAGGAACGGACGCGTGATGAACGTGGAGTACAGCTTGCCGAAGACGCCCTGCGGCGAGACCGTCGCGCGCACCGTTTGGAGGACGGCGCCGGAGGCGTTTTCGGCGTTCAACGTGAGCTCGTAGGCGCCGTGCTGCGCGAAGGCTTTGTACTTCCACGGGGCGAGGCTGAGCGTGGCCGTCTCCCCCGCCGGGATCTCGCTGATGACCGGGCATTCCACCATGGGCTCGCCGGCTTCCACCGGCACCGCGGCGCCGGTCCCGTCCTCGCCCAGGAAGGTGATCGAGACGGGCGGGTTCGGGCACCAGAGCGGGAGCTTCAAGGACGAATCGGCGCGGTTGCGGATGACGATCTCGGGATCCTGGCCGGGAATGAGCGTGGGGTCCTTCACGGAGACCTCCACGGCGGAGGGCGCGGCGTCCTCCTTCTTGCCGAAGAAGCGCGGGAAGAGGTACTGCGACGCCACGAGGAGCAGCAGCCCGATGAGGAGGAAATCGACGAACTTGGAGGAGGCTTTGGCGGGGGCTTTGTTCATGGGCGCAGCTGGGAGAAGAACGCGTCCGCTTCGCGTTGGAGGGCATCGAACGGAGCATCCAGACTAGCCGCGCGGGGCGAGACCAACAACTGGACGGAGGGACGATCCTCGAGTTTTTCGATGGCCAAACGGAGGGCTTCGCGGCAGCGGCGGCGCATGCGGTTGCGCTTCACGGCGGAGGCGTCCACGGAGGACGACGCGAACGTGCCGAGGTAGATGCCCTCCGGCAGCGGGCGCGGCCGACCCTGCGAGGAAGGCGTGCCGGGCATCCAGCGGATCACCATGGCCTGGCCTTTCCACGTCCTCCCCTTCCGCTGGAGGACGGCGTTCGTTTTGCGGCCGTGGAGGCGTCGCAGGTGCATGCCCGAAGTATAGCTGGAAGCGTCGCCCGCGTATCCCTATCATCCGTGCGCATGACGCTCACTCCCGACCAGGTCCGACACATCGCGAAGCTTGCCCGCCTCACCCTGACGGAGGAGGAAGTGACGCGCTTCACGAAGGACCTTGGTGGCATCTTCACGCTCATCGAGCAGCTCGGGGAGGTCGACACGTCCTCCGTGGAGCCCACTGCCCAAGTGACGGGCCTGGCGAACGTCGCTCGAACGGATACCATCCGAACGAACGGCGCGGCGCCCGACGCACTCCTTGCCACGAGTCCCCTGCCCATCCGCGAACACCAGATCGAAACCCCCTCCGCCCATGGCACCTCGAACTGACCCCCTCTCCACGCTCACCGTCGCGGAGGCCTCGCGGAGGCTCCATGAAGGCTCCATGACGTCCGTCGAACTGACGCAGTCGTGCATCGACCGCATCGAAGCAGTCGACGCGACGTTGAACGCCGTCATCTGCACGACGTTCGACCGAGCCCTGGAGCAGGCGAAAAAGATCGACGCTTCTGGCGTGCGATCCGCCGGTCCGCTCGCGGGAATCCCCTACCTCACCAAGGACGTCTTCTGCGAAGAAGGAGTACCCTCCACGGTGGCCTCCAACGTCCTCCGCGGCGTGAAGGGCGGGAAGGACTACGTGCCGCCGTTCGACTCCACCACCACCCGCAAGCTCAAGGAGGCGGGCGCCATCAGCATCGGCCACGCCAACACCGACGAGTTCGTCATGGGCTCCTCCACGGAGTCCTCCTGCTACGGACCGTCGAAGAACCCGTGGGATACGACGCGCGTTCCCGGAGGCTCCAGCGGAGGCTCCGCGGCGGCCACCGCGGCGGACGAATGCATCTTCTCGACGGGCACGGACACGGGCGGTTCCATCCGCCAGCCGGCCGCCCTCACCGGCTGTACCGGACTCAAGGTGACGTACGGCCGCGTGAGCCGCTACGGCGTGATCGCCATGACGAGCTCGCTCGATACGATCGGCCCCATCTGCAAGACGGCAGAAGACTGCGCGATGGTCCTCCAGGCCATCGCGGGCCACGACCCGCTCGACGCCACCACGCCGGACGTCCCGGTCCCCTCCTATACCGCGCTCCTGGAGGGCTCCGTGAAGGGCATGAAGATCGGTCTCCCGAAGGAGTACATCGAGAAGGGCCTGAACCCCGAAGTGGAGGCCTCCGTGCGGGCCGCCGCGAAGGCCTTCGAAGAGATGGGCGCCACGATCGTCGACGTCTCGCTCCCCCACACGGAGTACGGCGTGGCGACCTACTACGTGCTGTGCCCCTGCGAAGTCAGCAGCAACCTCGCCCGCTACGACGGCGTGCGCTACGGCATCTCGGATAAAACGGCCGGCTCGCTCATCGACTACTACGAGCGCGCGCGGAGCGGGGGATTCGGCGCCGAAGCGAAACGCCGCATCATGATCGGCACGCACGCGCTGTCCGCCGGCTACTACGACGCCTACTACCGCCAAGCGCAGAAGATCCGCACGCTCGTGAAGCAGGATTTCGAGAAGGCGTTCCAGCAGGTCGACCTGCTCCTCACGCCGACGACGCCCAACCCCGCGTTCACGATCGGTGAAAAAACGGACGACCCGGTGACCATGTACATGGAGGACGTCTGCACCATCCCCGCGTCGCTCGCGGGCGTGCCGGCGCTGTCGCTGCCGTGCGGGTTCACGTCGAACAACTTGCCCATCGGACTCCAGCTCATCGGCCCCGCATTCGAGGAAGGCCGCGTGCTCATGGCGGGACACCAGTACCAGAAGGTCACCGACTGGCACGCGAAGCGCGCCGCGCTGTAACGGAGGGTTCCACGGAGACTCCACGAAGGCCTCCCGGAGGAGGGGAGTGACGGAGGCAGTTTTCGCCGATGGCTTTCCGCTGGGCTCCGTCGCTGGTGGCTACGGACGGAGACCCTCCGCGCGAAGGGCTTCACTGGAGGCTATGCAGGAGGGCGTCACCGAAGGACATGCGGAGAAAATGAAAGGGGGCCGACGGCCCCCTCGCTCGTGATCGATGATCGATCGCTCACCGCATGAACCAACTGAAGATCCCCTGGTTCTTTTTCGAGGCGGCCTTCGCGGCCTCCGGCTCGGCGTTCTTGCGCGCGTTCTTGGAGGGTTTCGCGGAGGGCGTCGCGGAGGACGCGTCGACGGTGACGGGCACGGGCTGCTGCGCCACCTCTTCGGGGGCGGGGAGCGCGAGGCGCTTCTGGAGCGAGCCCATCAAAATGTTTCCTTCGCGCAGGCGGTCGTTGAGCGAGTGGATGACTTCCCACTGCTTCTCGATTTGCTGGTTTTTCAGATCCAATTCCTTCTGGAGGATCTGGAGGATATCGCCGTGCACGGCGAGCGTTTCTTTCTTGGCTTCTTTCAGCGCACCTTGGAATTCACGAAGCAGGATGTCCTCGCGGATCTTCCAGGCGAAGTTCTCGTCTTTCTTCTTGAAGGCGGCGACTTCCTTGGGCGACGGCGTGATCGCGGCGCGGTCGACGTGGTTATCGTCGTCGGCGATGCCCTTGATGAGGCGGCGGATCGTGGAAAGCGAGCGACCGGTCTTCTCGGCTGCTTCGCTGATGGTGAGGAAGGGGGTGTCCATAGGGCCTCCATCGTAGCCTCCGCGGAGGCGTCCATGAAGGAGAGCGGCATATACAACATTTGCTTTCATCGTCCGATATACTTCGCCCATGAAACGCCAGCTGCGACTCTGGGAGGAACCACCGACGTTGTCGGAGATGTTCCCGGATCTCGATGGGCATATGGGATTTCCCCTGACTCACGACGCGGACGCATGGCTGAAGACGCTCAACGGGAAGAACGTCCAAGAACAATTGGTTGAACGGCGTATTAGGAAAGTGAAAGCGACCATCACGTTCGGTCTCCACGGCTATATGAACGCGCTCAAAGACGGAGGCTTCTCCGTCACGCTCGCGATCGCGCGCATGACGGACGGCGAAACGTACGACCAGCCGGTGGAGGAAATGGCAATCACCTTGGGGCACGAACTGGGACATACGTTCCAGTTTGATCTCGCGTCGATGCCTCCGACGGACCGCTCGCCCCCGATGGAGCGCGGTGGCGAACTATGGAACAAGATGGAAAACTACTGCGAAGCCTTCGCCGCGAAGTGGCTGGAGATCGGGGGCAACCGCCGTGAAACGATCGAGCGGCTCGAGGCGCTATGGGACATCACCGCGGGCATCCGGCGCCGCTCGGAAGACCTCTTTCACGTAAACCGCTGAAAAGGCCCCTATGAACCTTCAGGGATGAGCATGGCATCTTGCCGCCCCCATCTACCCCTGGTACTGTCTGCGGGCTTTGTTAAGAAGCGAAAAGGGGCTGTAGCTCAGCTGGTTAGAGCGCCACACTGTCACTGTGGAGGTCGCGGGTTCGAATCCCGTCAGTCCCGCCATCGATACCTTCCCCCGCACGACGGCGACGCGGGATTTTCCGTGCGTAAGAATCCCCCGGGCGACCCGTCTTCACCGGCGTGGGACGGATGGAGCGTCCGTGGACGACATCCCGTCCCTTTTTTCTTTGTCACTTTCCCCCCGTTTTCTATGACGACTCCCATGATGGCAGGCATCGGTCTCGCCGCCGCCGCGGCAGTGGCCGTCGGCGGAGGCACCGCCTACGTGGCCAAGGACGCCCAGCCGGGCGACATGCTCTACAACATCCGCGCTGCCCTGTATCAGGACGTTTCGTCCGACAGCGACGTCGAGGCCCACCTGAAGGGTGCCGAGAAGGCCCACGACGAAGCAGTGTCGTTAAAGGCCAGCGACCAGCTCACGGCCTCTGAACAAGCGCGCCTCACCGCCGAGTACTCGGCGCACGTGAACGCCGTGGCCGCACGCATCGCCGAGCTCGAAGCCCAGGGTGATGCCGATGCCGCTACGACGTTCCGTATGAACCTGCGCACGGTGCTCCGCGAGTACCGCGACGTGTTCCCGACGATCCAAGTGGACGTCGAAGGTTCGTCGAGCTCGAGCGTCGATTCGTCGATGGACGATGACGATTCGTCCGCGAGCGCGGCATGGATGAGCGCGTCCTCCAAGAACGGGTCATCGGGTAACCATGACGGCATGATGGATGACTCGTCCGAAGGCCTGAACGGCAACGTGAACGCCAACGTCGACGTCGACGCGGGCAACTAAGCGTCACGCACCGACGACCGCGGACCAGGGGCCCTTCGGGGCCCTTTCCGTTGCCCTCAGAGCCCGATGGCCCAGGCGTTGGCCGCTACCACGCACAAGCCCGCCACCATCGCCCAGAGGGCCGCCGCGACGGCGATGGCATGTTCCCGGTGTCCGTGTGCGTGTGTGTGCATTACTTGAATACTATAACACATTTTATGTGATTTGTGAATACCCTCGATGGAAACCCCGCCCGGAGGCTTTTACTTCATGTCCAAGTACAGGAGCGGGTTTTTCTTCACGCCGTTCACGCGGACTTCGAAGTGCGTGTGGATGCCGGTGGGCCCGTAGACCTGTCCGGTGTGGCCCATCTTCGCGATCTCCTGGCCGCGGGTGACGACGTCGCCCTTCTTCACGTAGAGCGCCTCGTTGTGGCCGTAGAGCGTCACGACGCCGTCGCCGTGGTCGATCTCGATGACGTTGCCGTAACCGCCGTTCCAGCCGGTCTCCGCGCGGATGACGGTGCCCGCCTCGGCGGCGAAGATCGGGCGGTCGGGCCCCTTCGTCTGGATGTCGAGCGCGTAGTGGCCCGGGTGGTAGTACTGCGTGATGGTGCAGTTGTTGCACGGCGTCTGGAAGATCGCGTTCGTCTTCTCGGCCGTGGCGCCCGTGGGCTGTTTCGGCGGGGGAG
Organism: uncultured Candidatus Peribacteria bacterium; assembly: GCA_964541635.1. GTDB lineage: Bacteria > Patescibacteriota > Gracilibacteria > Peribacterales > Peribacteraceae > DALYDP01. The sequence goes on from CAZIQM010000033.1 coordinate 11,945, forward strand.
TGGTCGACGGGGCGGTCGGCTTCGGCTGGCTCGGCGTGCCGGGCTTGGGCGTCGTGCCGGGCGAGGTCGCCGCGAATTCGTCGCCGGGGCGCTGCAGGATGGGGTGTCCGCCCGGGATGATGAGCTCCTGCCCCGCGATGATGACGCCGCCTTGGATCTGGTTCTGCTTGATGATCTGCTCGAGCGGCACGTCGTAGAGCTCGGAGATCTGGAGCAAGGTCTGGTTGCGCGCCACGGTGTGGAGCACGCCGTCGACCGGCAGGATGATGAGCTGCGTCCCCGGCTTGAGCGCGAGCCCCGGCGGGAAGACGTTCGCCCAGCGCACGGTGTCGGCCTTGATGTGGTACTTGGCGGCGATGCTGTCGATGCTCTCGCCCTGCTCGACCGTGTGGAGCAGGCCTTCGCCGTAGGCGCGGCGCGCGGATTGGTCGGTGATGGACGAGGTCTTCATGAGGAACCCTTCCTCGACGAGGAGGAATTGCGACGGGTCCGTTTCGCCGCCGTCCGCCTGCTGGGCCAACGCTTCCTTGGGCACGTAGGGCGGCAAGAGGCCCCCGACCAGGAACACCAGCGCGCAGATGACGCGGATGCGGACGAGGAGCCACTGGCGGATGGTCGTGGTCATGGGATCAGTCACCGAACGCTGAGAGGATGCGGCGCATGTCGCCGTACCGGTCGTTGCTGTGGAGGAGGACCGCGGCGTACCGGTGGCCGCGTTCCTTGAAGACCGACATCAAACACTGCCCCGCGCCGTCGGTGGTGCCGGTTTTGCCGGCCACGATCGCGTTGGGTTGGCGCAGGAGTTGGTGCGTGTGGACGAAGCTGAGGACCGTGCCGCTGCGGCTCGTGATGCTCGCGGACGACATCGACATGCGCGAGGCGATGTCCGGGACGCCGAGGACGAACGTCGTGAGGATCCCGAGGTCGCGGGGCGTCGAATGCTGCCCTTCGGCGTCGAAGCCCGTGGACGTCTTGTAGACGGTGTCCTCGAGGCCCAGGGACGCGGCGCGGTCGTTCATCTTTTGGACGAAGGCGTCTTCGCTGCCGGCGTCGTAGACCGCCAGCGCCACCGCGGCGTCGTTGGCGGAGTGCACGAGCATGGCGGTGAGCAAATCGCCGAGGACGTACTCGTCACCGGCTTGCACGCCCACCTGGTTATCGTTCACCGCCGCCGCCACGGGCGAGATCGGGACGCGTTCGTCGAGCGAGTGGTTCTCGACCACGACGAGCGCCGTCATGAGCTTCGTGAGGCTCGCCATGGGGCGCTGTTCGAGCGGGCGGTCGGCGTACACGGTCTGCGCGCTGTCGAGATCGACGATGAGGACGCCGGACGCGGAGAGACCTCCCGCGAGCGAGCGGGGAACGTCGACCGCGAGGCCGGCGGCGAGGGGAGGGGCGACGCCGAGATCGCGCGCCAGGGGTATCCCCGGGTCGCCGACGCCCCACACCGGAACGCTGCCCAAAAGCAGCACCGATAACAGTGGTCCTACCATCGGGTGGAGTCTAGGGGATGGCGCGGGCAGCGCAACCCTTCGGACGGGTTTTCCGTGGCTTCGTGAAGCCGATCCGCAAGGATTTCGGCTTGCTAGCGGTACACGATCCTGTCCTGCAAGCGGAGGTCGACGTAGACCCTCGCCGCGTCGGCGCCGGCGCTCTGCAGGAACAGGCGGTAGCGATCGACCTGTTCCGCCACCGGCGAACGCATGTCGAACCAGAGCGAGTAGCGTTTCGTCTGGACGTGGAACTCGCGCGAACGCAGGTACACGACGCGCTGGCTGATCGTTTCGTCGAACTGCGCGCCGAGCAATTGCTCCGCTTGCGCGATGCGGTCGAGGACCTCGATGTCCAGGAGGTGCTTCCACGGTTCGGGACGCACGCCCCAGTCGACGATGCGTACGACGGCCGTGCCCGTGCCGCTTTGGACGAGCGAGGGCGGGTAGGTGACGTACATGCCGTCGGCCGTGAGGTAATCGCCGAGCGCGTCGGCGCCCGTGCCCGTGACGGCGGGGGAAACGGCGCCGGTCGGATCCACGATCTCGAGCAACGCCACGACCGGTTCGAGCTCCAGGCGCAGCACGAGCGTGGAGGGATAGCGCTTGTCGATCGTCGCTTTCTTGAGGTCGGGGACGGCGCCCTCGAGCAGGGGCACGACGTGCTTCTGCGTGAGGAACAGGAGGTGCTGGCCGAAGAGCGGTTTCAACGACCGTTGCACTTGCTCTGCGTCCACGCGGCGGTCGCTGCGCACGAGGCGGATCTCGCGCACTTCGAAGAGCGGCGAGAACATCGCGATGCCCGCGAA
>CAZIQM010000034.1:0-12463 GCA_964541635.1 uncultured Candidatus Peribacteria bacterium
GCTCGCGGCGCTCGATGAGCTTGGCCATGAGCATGTTCGTCGCGCGCTCGCGGTTCTTGATCTGGCTGCGCTCGGTCTGGCACGAGACGACGATGCCCGTGGGTTCGTGCGTCATGCGGATGGCTGAGTCAGTTTTGTTCACGTGCTGGCCGCCCGCGCCGCCGGAGCGGTAGGTGTCGACGCGCACCTCGTTCCAGTTGATCTCGATCGCGCCGGCGTCCTTGATTTCCGGCAGCACTTCCACGAGGGCGAAACTCGTTTGGCGGAGGCTCTTGGCGTTGAAGGGGGAGAGGCGCACCAGGCGGTGCGTGCCCTTTTCGCACTTCAGGTAGCCGTACGCGGGGTCGCCTTCCACGAGGATCGTGGCCGACTTGATGCCCGCTTCCGCGCCGTCGGTTTTCTCGAGTACTTCGGTCTTCCATCCCATGCGCTCGCAGTAGCGCAGGTACATGCGGACGAGGAACCCCGCCCAGTCCTGCGCTTCGGTGCCGCCCGCGCCGCCGCTGATCGAGAGGTACGCGTTGCAGTGGTCGAACTCGCCGCTCAAATACAGCATCGGCTGCACGATCTCCCACTTCTTCTCCGCCTTCGCGACGTCCTCGCCGAGCGCGGGCAACTCCGCCTCGCTCGCCATGGGGATCAGCTCGAGGAGGTTGCTGACTTCCTCGTGGAGGTCGCGCACCGGCTCCCACGTTTTCTTCAACCCGCGCAGCTCGGCGAAGAGCGCGTTCGCGGATTTTTGGTCGGCGTAAATGTCGGGGGACGACGCTTTGGCCTCCAGCTCCGCAATTTTTTCGGGAACTTTCCGGGCCTCAAAGTGAGTCCTTCCCCGTCGACACGGCTTCCTTCAGCGCCTGTAATTTTTGGAGGAGTTCTTCCATGGGGGAGAGGACTGGCACGAGCATACGGACAAACGCGCATAAAAAAAGCCCCAGCCCGGATGAACCGGGTGGGGCAAGCATTGAGCGCTGGACCGAGCGTCTCATTCGGGCACAACGGCCCGGTGATCGGTCCGGAAGACCACCGCGGCCATATTGACGAGACCGGCGATGACGATGCCCATCCCGATGCCTTGGGTGAGCGCCATCGTGCTCGCTCCATGGCCAGCCATCTTCAGGGCGAGTCCTCCGAGGACGATCGAACAACCGGCAACGGCGAACAACATTCCGAGCACAAACGTGATGTTTCGCGAACGATCACGTTTCCACGATCGTGGTTTCATGGGGACCTCCTAAGGAAAAAGATCGATTCAAACGTACTTTTTGCATTCTATGATTTATTTACATTTTGTCAAATTCTATCCCGGGCAAGAGGACTCTTTTTCTGCTATAATGAGCGGAAACCAATGACAGACACCCCCATCGTCACCGCGCCCACGATCGAGCCCGCCCCGACGACGATCCTCCAGCGGATCGCGCCGCCGTTTTTCTCCTTCAGCTTCGTCCTGTTCTGCTCGCTCTTCGCGTCGCAGACGTTCCTCCTTCCGCGGCTCACGACGTTCACCGTCGGGGGCATGGACGTGTCGGTCGACGAGGCGCTCGTCTACGAACGGCAGCTGCGCGCCGAGGTGATCTCGCTCGAAGACAAACGCGACGCGCTCGTGTTGCCCCACATCGACGCGACGCTCGACGACCTCATGAAACTCAAGCGCTCGACGCCCTCGGTGGTCGACGTGAAGTCGACCGTCGAACGCGCGATGCAGGGCGTGGCCGCGAAGGACGGCGCGACCGTCACGATCGACGCGGTGTTGGTCGACAACGACGCGAAGACGGTGACGCTGCGCGGCTCCGTGTTCGATCCGAATCCTTCCAGCATGGCGACGCTTGCCGCCGCCGTCGAAGCGGTGCGCGCGCTCCCCGAGGTCGCCGCCGTCCAGGGTCCCGCGTTGACGCGCGAGCCCGCCGACGGGGGATACCGTTCCCCGTTCCGTTTCACCCTCACGCTCCGATGACCGCGTTCGTCCGCGCCCACGCCTTGGCCCTCCTGCTCCTCGGATGCTCGTTCTTCGCGGGGTCCGCCGGGTTGCTCGGCGCCCACGTGCTCAAGATCCGCGCCATGCGCGACGTCGGGTTCCCGATCGCCGCCGACGTGCAGCCGCTGCTCCAGCGCAAGGCGATGCTCGCCGAACAGGCCGAGGTCGCGGCGCTCCAGGCGTCCGCCCGCGGCGACAGCTACCGTGAGGTCTACGACCTCTACGTGCTCCCGGAGAAACCCGACGCCGCCCGCATGCTGAAGACGCTCGAGACGCTCCTCACGTACCTGCAGTCGGAGGGGATCGTTTCGTCGATCGGCGTGATCGAACCCGGCGCGGCCACCGACTCGACGGTCGACGTCGCGGTCGACGTCGTCGTGGCGCCCGGCAAGGCCGACGCCTTCCTCGATCTCTTCGACCTCAGCGGCGTGCTCACAGTGAACGACGCGTTCACCCAGGCCGAGCGCGACCAGCTCATCGCCCTCACCGAACGCGAGAACCCGGCGTCCGTCGCGGCGGTCGAGCAATTCCTCGGCGGCGACCTGCTGCAGTACGCGAAGGTCCCGCAGCTCGCGGAATCCCAGCTCCTGAAGTCCGTCGGCACGGACCGTTTCGAGACCGACTTCCGCCCGCTCGCGGACGGATCGCGCCTCCGCTCGTTCGCGCAGACCGCGCTCCTCCTCGACGGCGCGGAGCAGTCGCTGTGGCCGTTGCCGCTCTTCACGGTGAAGGACGCGCACTGGGAGAAGGCGGAGGGGGGCGAGCGCCTGACCCTCACGCTGCGCGCGCACGGGAAAAGCGCGAAGTCGCTTCCGTAAGGCGATTCGTTGACGTTTCCGCGCCGATTCCCTAGAGTTCGGTGAGTCTTTCCCCATCCATTTTTTGCGTCAACGAACCCCGCCCGGACGATTCCAGAAACCGCTCGAGAAGCGTCCCCGCATGAACGAACAGATCACGGTTCCCGAAGTGCTGCTCATCTCCGATGACGGCAAGGCGGAGAAAATCGCGACGAGCGTCGCGCTCCAGCGCGCCCGCGACGAGGAACTCGACCTGATCGAGGTTTCGCCGAAGGCGGAGCCGCCCGTCGTGAAGATCGACGACTTCGGCCACTACCTCTACGCGTTGCAGAAGAAAGAGAAGAAGCAGAAGAGCGGCAGCAAGCAGACCGAGACGAAGATGCTGCGCTTCGGTTTCCGCACCGAAAAGCACGACCTCGAGCGCTTGGTCGAGCGCGCCAAGGAGTTCCTCGGCGAGCGCCACCTGGTGAAGTTCGTCGTCCGCCTGCGCGGCCGCGAGCTCTCCAACAAGGATTACGCCATCCAGAAACTGAAGGGACTCCTCAAGGACCTCGCGGAGGTGGCCGAAATCGAACAGGACGTCAAACCGCAGGGGAGGGATTTCTTCGCCGTCGTCCGGCCAAAACGCTGAAAAACGGACTTGCGTCCCGTGTAACCTTCCCTATACTCCCCGCCACCTATGCCGAAGATGAAGTCCCACAGCGGCGCCAAAAAGCGGATCCGGAAGACGGGTCGCGGCAAGCTGGCCATGAAAAGGAACAGTCGCAACCACCTCCTGATGCAGAAGAGCAAGAAGGCCAAGCGCCAGAACCGCACCCTCGTCCTCGATCCCACGAACGTCCCGCACGTTCGCCACATGGTCCCTTACCTGTAAGCCCCCTCTCCCATGCGCGTCAAACGCGGCATCGTCCGCCACCGCCGGCACAAGAAAATCCGCGCCCGCGCCAAGGGTTACCAGGGCCTGGGTCATTCCACGTTCGTGAAGGCCAAGGAGCGCCTCATCAAGGCCGGCCAGCACGCGTACATGGACCGCAAGAAGAAGAAGCGCACGTTCCGCAACCTGTGGACCGTCCGTTTGAACGCCGCCGTCCGCGAGGCCGGCAGCAAGTACTCGGTCTTCATCGGCCAATTGAAGAAGAAGGGCATCACGCTCGACCGCAAGGTCCTCTCGGAACTCGCGATCCACGAGCCCGCCGCCTTCAAGAAGCTCGTCGAGGCCGTCGCCAAGTAAGCATGGAATCCGCATCGGTCATGATGGGGCGCATCGAGCCCATCCTGGACCGGGATTTCCCCGTGCTTCCGGCGGACATCCGCCACGAAGTGGTTTCGACGTTGCCGTACCATGCGGCCCTCGTGGAAGCCCCGTTCATGGTTCCCGGCGTGATGCACCTCCTGACGCCGGAGATGCGCCTGGAGACATGGACGACGGTCATGCGAGGCATGGTGAAACAGCTGCTCGAGCGGGCGCAGGTCGCGAACTGATCACTCGCCGTCCTCCGCCGAGGCTTTGGCTTTCCCGCCGAGCGCTTTGTAGAACTGCGTGAGGCCCAGGTACCACACCACGGTGGCCGCCGTGTCGCACAGCGCCCGGACGACCGGCGCGGCGACGAGCCGTGCTTCCGCGGGCGCGTGCAGCTGGAACGCGAGGTCGGAGAGCGGCCCGAGCAGCCAGAAGAGCCCGAGGATCGCCGTGACCACGAGGGTGCTGCCCGTGCGCGCTTGGGTCAGCTGGCGGCTGCGCTTGAGCGCCTGGCGGAAGGCGACTTTTTCGAAGGCGACGACGTGCGACGAGAGGCACGTGAGCATCATGTACACCGCGGGCGGGATGAGCAGGAGGCAGATGCCCGACAGGAAGAAGAACGGCCGCTGGTCGGCGAAGGGTTCGACGAGCAGGAGCGGCAGGTCGATCGTCGACAGGGCGTAGAGGAACAGCGCCACGGCCGGAAGGCTCCACAGGAACGTGATGCAGCCGCGGAGGATTTCGGTAAGGATGATCGGCACGATGAGGCCCGCCGCGTGGCCGCGCACCGCCTTGAACGACGTGCGGAGCCGTCCCGCTTTCGCCTGGAGCAACCGCCGGCCGACGGTGAGGACGCACGCGGTACCCCACGTGAGCATCACCGTGGCGCCCAGGTAGAGCACCAGGAACACGGCCGTGTATTCGGGCCTGTCGGAAGCCGCGTCCATCGCCGCGTCCATGCCCAGGGCGGCCATGGCCAGGAGCGGCAGGAACACGAACGCGAACGTCGCCGTCCGCAGGGCCGGTTGCCGCCAGAAGAATGTCCAGGAGGCGCCGACGAAGCGGAAAGCGGGGGTCATGGGTTCAGCGTTCGACCCGGACGAAGCCCGAGAGTTCGACGACGTCGAGCTTCTTCTCTTCCTTCTGCAGCTTGTCGAGCAGCAGGTTCACGCCGAGCGAGTCGGCCGCCATGTGGTTGCACTGGATGAGGTGGACGTTGTGCTTCTTGCCGAGTTCCACTTCTTTTTCCGTGAAGTGCATGGCGAGGATCGTGCCGACGCCAGCGGCCGCCTGGGCTTCGATCAATTCCTCGGGGCCGTTCGTTCCGCCGGTGAATTCCGTGGCCACGACCTTGCCCGGACGGTTGCTGGGCGAGCCGTTGGCGATGAACGCCGGGCTGCCGAACTTCGCGTAGTGGTCGTACTCCTCGATGTCGTGGATGGCGTTCACGATCTCGCCGAGGTCGTCCCACTCCTTCTTGCAGATGGTCTTCTCCATGAAGCGCCACACGAGGTTGTCCGTCACCGTGTGGCAGTTGAACATGGGGATGTTCAGCCAGCGCGCGGCTTGGACGTGGCGGGTGAGGTTGTCGGCGTGGATAGCGCGCCAAATGCGGCTCATGCGCGGGGCCAGGAGGTAGTCGGACTGGTTGAGTGGCACGCCCGCGGCGAGGTACACGTCGGCCTGGAGCGGCATGACCTTCTCGAGGTCGGCGAGCGCGCGGCCTTCCGGGTGGTGGACGAGCACGCAGTCGATCTTCTTGCCCTGCTGGCGCAGGCGGTCGATGAGCAGGAGCTCAGGCGTTTCGATGTCGATGCCGACCGCGAGCGTCTTCACGTCTTCTTCGCCGGTGCCCACGTGGATGCGCGAATCATGGTACGGGTTCCAGGTGCGCTCCTCGTCGAAGTACTTCTTCTCCTTTCCCTCGAGGTGTTTCATCTTGTCCGCCTGCTTCTTCAGGAGGCGCTGGATGTACTTTTTGTCGCGCGGGTCGGCCTCGATGCCGATCTCGATCGTGCGCTTGTAGAGCTGTTTGAGCTTCATGGGAACAGGGGGAAAACGGAGGCAATGGACGGCCCCCAGCCTACGTTTCCGCCCCGCCAAGGGAAAGGTCTTTTTGCCTTATTCGATCACGATTTTCGCGTCGACGACGATCGAACCGCCGTCCGACACGAGGACCGGGTTCATGTCCAATTCCTTGATGGACGGACAGGCGCACAGGAGCTCCGAGACGCCGACGACGATCCGCGCCAGCGCATCGATGTCCGACTGCGGCTTGCCGCGCATGCCGAGCAGGAGCTTCCACGCCTTCAGGTCGTCGAGCATGTCGTAGGCCTGCGCGTCGGTGACGGGTCCGATGCGGAAGCTGGTATCGCGGAACAGTTCCGTGTAGATGCCGCCGAGGCCGACCATCACCAACGGGCCGAACGCCGGATCGCGCAGGCCGCCCACGATGAATTCGTCGCCCGCGGGGAGGAACTGCTGCACGAGGAGGCCGTCGATCGAGGCGCCGGGGGCTTTCGCCTTCACGCTCGCCATGATTTCCGCGTGCGCGCGCCGCACGTCGTCGTCGGACTTCAGGTTGGCCGACACGCCGCCGACGTCGGTCTTGTGGAGGATGTCTTTCGAGCTGATCTTCGCGATCACGGGGAAGCCGATGTCCCGCGCGATGTGCACGGCGTCGTCGGCGTCCTTCGCCACGGACTGTTTGAGGGTGGGGAGGCCGAAGAGGTCGAAGAGCCGCTGGGTTTTGTTTTCCGGGAGAAGGCCGTGCGTGCCGTCGATCAACGCCTGAGCCGCTCCCGCGCGGCCGTCGGCCGGGCATTCGGCGATCGTCTGTTGCTCCGGCACCGGGCGCAGGGCCGCCATGGCGCGGACCGCCTGCTCCGGCGTGTCGAACACGGGGATGCCGTGCGCGCGGAGCTTGGCCCGGGCGCGCTCGACCAACGTGCCGCCGATGAAGCAGCACACGACGGGCATGAGCGGCGCGGGTTTCATGATGCGGACGATGGTGTCGGCGATTTCCTCGCTCGGCGTCATGATCTGCGGCGTGAGGATGACGACCACGCCGTCGACAACAGCGTCGTCGCGGCAGGCGAGGAGCCCCGCTTCGTAGCGGTCCGTCTTCGCGTCGCCGATGAGGTCGATCGGGTTGGCGATCGACGCCGTGTCCGGCAGCGCGGGCTTCAACCGCTCCGCGACGCGCGGGGAGAGCGCGGGGAGCCGGAGGCCGAACCGCTCGCAGGCGTCGGTGGCCAGGATGCCGGGGCCGCCGGCGTTCGTGACGACGGCGACGTTGTCGCTGAGCAGCGGGGGTTGGCGGCTGAAGGCACAGAGGAGGTCCAGGAATTCCTCCATGCTCCGCGCGCGGCGGATGCCCGACTGCACGCAGAGCGCGTCGATGGCGGCGTCGCTCCCGGCCAGCGCCCCCGTGTGGGACGACGCGGCTTTCTTGCCGTGCTCGGACACGCCCGATTTCAAGAGGACGACGCGTTTCTTCGGCGCGATCGCGCGGGCGGTCCGCAGGAAGCGCCTGCCGTCCTCGATGCTTTCGAGGTAGAGGCCGATGACGTGCGTTTCGGGGTCTTCCGCGCAGAGCGCGAGGTAATCGCTCTCGTTCATCGCGGTCTTGTTGCCGATGGAAAACACCGACGCGAACCCGAGGCCCAGCGACGGCGCCATGTCCATGATGCCCACGGCCGTCGCGCCCGATTGGCTGATGAGCGTCACGTTGCCGGCGGGCGGCAGGCCCTTGGCGAACGACGCGTTCATCTTGCGCGAAGGGCGCAGGATGCCGAGGCAGTTCGGTCCCACGAGGCTGATGCCGTGTTCGCGGGCGACCGTCTTCACCTCTTCCTCGAGCGCGGCGCCTTCGGGCGAGTGGACTTCCTTGAAGCCCGCCGAAATGACCACCGCGTTGCGGATGCCTTTCTCGCCGCACTCGCGGAGCGCTTGGGGAACGCCCGCGGCGGGGATCACCACGACCGCGAGGTCGACTTCCCCGGGGATCTCCTTCACCGAGGGGTAGGCTTTCAATCCGAGGATGTTTTCGGCCTTGGGATTCACGGGATACACCTTTCCCATGAACTCTTCTGTCACGAGGTTGTTCACGATGTCGTGCCCGACCTTGCCCGGTTGGGTGCTCGCGCCGATGACGGCGATCGATCGGGGTGAGAGGAGGGTCATTGTGCGTTCGTGATGCCGGCGGACGATCGTGTCGCGCGCATCAGATTATTATACATTTTTTGCCGTATTTTGTCTAATGGATGCGGTTTTGGGGCTTCCCGAGGTAAGCTGTGGCCGTGCCGCAGCTCCAGGTCGTCTACGCCTCCACCTCCGGTCATACCGAATACGTCGTCGGCCTCCTCGCCGACGCGTTGAAGGACGGGGTCACCGTGACCCGCGTCGAGCGCGCGACGCCCGAAACCCTCCTCGCGGGCGACGCGTTGTTGCTTGCCAGCGGTACGTGGAACACCGGCGGCGTCGAGGGGCAGCTGAATCCGTACATGCATTTTTTCCTGAACGGCGCGGCGAAGGACGTGGAGCTGAAGGGCAAGAAGGTGATCGTCGTCGGGCTCGGGGACCAGCGGTACCGCTACACGGCGAGGGCGGGCGAGAAGCTCGCCGAATTCGCGGAGTCCCACGGCGGCACGCTGCTCCAACGCTTCACCCTGGTGAACGAACCGTACGGCCAGGAGGCGACGGTGGCGGCGTGGGCGTCCGACATTTCCCGCCTCCTCGCGTGATCCGCCGCTCGATCAATGGTTCGGCGCGGCTCACCATGACAGCCTCTCTTACGTGCTTGCATACTCTCTCCGAATGATTAGGAGATCCCTCAAAATTGTTGGCGCGCAGGGCCAAGGCGTGAACAGCGTCGGCGAGATGGTGGGCAAAGGATTGAAGCGAGCCGGGTACTGCGTGTTCGGCTACCGCGAATACATGTCGCTCATCAAGGGCGGGCACAGTTCGTACCAGCTCGACGTGTCGCCCGAAAAAATCGAAAGCAGCGAGACCGCCGTCGACGTCGTCGTGGCGTTCAACCACCACGGGATCGAGAACAACCTGCGCGACCTGAAGGAGGGGGGAATCCTCGTCCACCAGACGGGCGATTGGGAGTGGTCCGCGGAGGACACGGCCTTCCTGCGCGAGAAGCAGGCAACCGTGCTCTACCTGCCGAGCGACGAGATTTTGGCCAAGATCAAAGCGAAACCCATCCTCGCCAACGTGCTCATCACGTCGGTCGTCTGGCACCTCCTCGGCCAAAAGACGGACGACCTTCGCGCGGAAGTCCGTGCGCAGTTCGCCCACAAGGGGGAAGCGGTGGTGAAGCAGAACCTCGAATGCGTCGACGCCGGCGTCGCGTTCTGCGCCGAGTCGGCGGGCGAGCTGGCGGTGAAGTTGCCGCCGTCCGACAAGAAGTGGAAAGACCACCTGCTCGTGACGGGCAGCCAGGCGATGGGCCTCGGCCTCGTGCACGCGGGGTGCCGCTTCTACGCGGGATACCCGATGACGCCCTCGTCGCCGCTCCTCACCTTCATCGCCGACCACCAGAACGAAACGGGCATGGTCGTGAAGCAGGCGGAGGACGAAATCACCGCCGCGCAGATGGCGAGCGGCGCGATGTTCATGGGCACGCGCGCGGCCACGGCCACGTCCGGCGGGGGATTCGATCTCATGACCGAAACGGTGTCCCTCAACGCGATCATCGAAAACCCCGCGCTCTTCATCCTCGCGCAACGCCCCGGCCCGGCGACGGGCCTTCCCACGTGGACGGCGCAGGGCGACCTGCTCATGGCCGTCCACGCGGCGCACGGCGAATTCCCGCGGTTGGTGCTGTCCGTCAGCGATTCCGGCGACTCGTTCCGGCTCATGGCCGATGCGTTCAACTATGCCGAACGGTTCCAGATCCCGGTGATCGCGATGACCGATAAACAGTGCGCCGAGGCCCTCTTCACGCAGAAGCCCTACGACCAGAAGAAGGCCACGATCGACCGCGGCGCGCTCGTGACGAAAGCCTCCGAGCTCGCGAAACTTTCGTCCGCCGACAGGTACGATCCAGCGGCGAAGGACGGCGTTTCGAAGCGCTGGCTGCCGGGCGCCCAGGCCGCGACGTACGTCGCCCAGGGTGACGAACACGGACCGGACGGCAGCGTGGTGGAGACCGCCGACAACGCGCGCGCCCAGATGGAGAAGCGCATGCGCAAAGGCGAAGCCCTGAAGGCGGCGTTGCCCGAGCCCACGCTCTACGTGTGCGAAAAGGGCGAGGTGACGGTCGACGCGAAACCGGCGAAAAAATCGTTCGACCTCGCGCTCGTGACCTGGGGAAGCGCGAAGGGCGTGACGCTCGACGCGCTGAAGGACTCTTCGTTCGCCCGGCGCCGCGTCGCGGTCGTGCACTTCGAATACCTGTGGCCGCTCAAGACCGACCTGCTCCGGACCGTCCTCGCGTCGTCGAAGTCGTCCGCGGCGGTGGAAGCGAACTACCAGGGCCAGCTCCGCCAATTGCTGAAGGGGGAAGGTATCGACCTCCCGGAGCTCGTGCACAAGTACGACGGGCGTCCGTTCTTCGTCGACGAACTCGTCGCGGCGTTCCGCGAACTCCTCGCATGAAGCGTTTCCTCGCCAGCCTCGGCCTCCTCTCGATCCCGCTGTCCGCCTCGGCGTCGTTCCCGGACGTCCCCGCGGCGTACGAACACCGGCGGCCGATCGAGTACCTGCAGTCGATCGGCGTGTTGCGCGGGTACGATGACGGCAACTTCCGCCCGAGCGGGACGATCAACCGCGCCGAACTCCTGAAGATCCTCGTGGCGGGGAAAGACATCGAACCCGATCCGAATTTCTACACGTCGTGCTTCCCCGACGTCGTCGACCAGTGGTACGCGCCGTACGTCTGCTACGCGCAACTCGCGGGCTGGGTCGAAGGGTATCCGGACGGGACGTTCGGCCCCGATCGGCCCGTGACCTTCGCGGAGGCCGTGAAAATGCTCGTGAACGTCCGCGGGTACCCGGCGGCTCCCCGGGACGAAATCGTCCGGCGCGGCATGGATCCCGCGGCGTGGTTCTCCTCGTACCTCACGACCGCCCTCCTCATCGACGTCGTGTCGTACGAGCAGGTCTGGGGCGAGAAGGCGACGCCGCTGCAGTTGCCGCTCCGCCGCGGATTCGTGGCGCAGCTCCTGTACCGCGCGCTCCTGACCGAAGGACTCACGCGCGTCCCGCTCGATACCTCGGGGTGCGGCGTCGCGCCGTCGTCGCTCGAGATCAAGACGTTCGTCGACGTGCTGATACCCTCGAAAACCAACGTGTTCCGCCAGGAGATCCGCGGCGTCGACGCGAAGGGAAAGACGTGCCTCTTGGCCGCGGACGCGAACGCGTTCGGCCGCGTGGCGTTCCCGTTCGACCAGTACTTCCTGCAGCCGTATCCAGGCGGACAGCCGAAGGATTCGTGGACGGCGCGCGTGCCGCTCGTCGGCGGCCGGGCCATCCTGCGAGGCTCCACGGCGGCCGGGGTCGGGTTCCGTCCGGAGGTGTTCGTCGTCGACGTCGCGGAGGGGGCGCTCCGCCAGTTGCCCTCGATTTACGCCGGCGTCGGCGGAACGGTCCAGTCCGACGACGGTCGGTACATCGTGTTCGTCGGATCCTCCGGATACACGCTGGAAGTGGTCGACCTCATCGCCGGGACGCACGCCCTCATCGACGCCGTGCAGCCGCCGTTGACGTTCGTCCGCTCGCACAAGTCCGGAACGTCCGTGTTCCTCTCGTCGCAGAACGGCACGGTGATCGTCACGTACTCGCTGTACGACGAGAGCAGTCCCGCGAACGGCGAAAACGCGCTCCTGGAAACGCGCACCGCCGACATCGCGACGGTCTTAAACCCCCAGCAGCCGGCGGATCCGTTCGCCGCGCCGTCCGGCACGGGAGCCCAAACCGTCATCGATCCCCAAGCGTTCCCTCCGCCCACGTTCCCATGAAGCGCATCCTGCTCTCCGCCGGCACGCCCGCCGAGTATCACTGCGGCAACAAATGCACGTGGTGCGACGGCTGCGGCGACTACGGCATCTGGACCGCGGTGAAACGCGCCCTCGCGGGCAGCGGCATCCCGCCCCACGGCGTGTTGCTCTGCTACGACGTTGGCTGCCACGGCAACGCGTCCGACAAACTGCTGGGCTACCGGTTCCACGGTCTGCACGGCCGCGTGCTGCCGTTCGCCGCGGGCGCGAAGCTGGCGAACCCGACGCTTCCCGTGATGGCCTTCGGCGGCGACGGGGCAAGCTTCTCCGAGGGCGTCGGCCACCTCGTGCACGCCATCCGCAGCAACTATCCCGTAGTGTTCGTCCTCCATAACAACGCCAACTACGGGCTCACGCTCGGCCAGGCTTCGAGCCTCACGTGGCAGGGCCAGCCGATGAACACGTCGCCGAACGGCATCCCCGAGCAGACGCTCCCGAGCATGGA
>CAZIQM010000035.1:0-12451 GCA_964541635.1 uncultured Candidatus Peribacteria bacterium
CGTACATCGTCGTCTTCTTGAACAAGTGCGACATGGTGAAGGATCCGGAGCTCATCGACCTCGTCGAGACGGAAGTCCGCGAACTCCTCACCAAGTACGAATTCCCCGGCGACAAGACCCCGATCATCCGCGGCTCGGCCCTCAAGGCCGTCGAAGGTGGCGCCGACGCCATCGCCAAGCTCAAGGAGCTGCTCGACACCCTCGATTCCTACATTCCGGACCCGGTCCGCGCCCTCGACAAGGCCTTCCTCATGTCCGTCGAAGACGTGTTCTCCATCAAGGGACGCGGTACGGTGGCCACAGGCCGCATCGAGCAGGGCATCATCAAGGTGAACGAAGAAGTCGAGATCGTCGGTCTCCGCGAGACGAAGAAGACGGTCGTCACGGGCGTGGAAATGTTCCACAAGCTCCTCGACGAAGGCCAGGCCGGCGACAACGTCGGTCTGCTCCTCCGCGGCATCGAGCGCGAGGACATCGAGCGCGGCCAGGTGTTGGCCAAGCCGGGTTCCATCAAGCCCCACACGAACTTCGAATCCGAGGTGTACATCCTCACGAAGGAGGAAGGCGGCCGCCACACGCCGTTCTTCAAGGGCTACAAGCCGCAGTTCTACATCCGCACGACCGACGTCACGGGCGCCGTTACGCTCCCGGACAACGTCGAGATGGTCATGCCGGGTGACAACGTGAAGTTCACGGTCGAGCTCGTCGCCGCCGTCGCTCTCGAAGAGGGCACGCGCTTCGCCATCCGCGAAGGCGGCCGCACGGTCGGTGCCGGCGTCGTCACGAAGATCGTCAAGTAATCCATCGGCCGAAGGGGGCCCCGAAAGGGGCTCCCTGAAGCCAAAATCTTATCTCCCTGCTCTTTCTCCCCCCTCTTCCCATGGTCACGAAGAAACCCGCTGCCCCGAAGAAGGACAAAGCCCCCGCAAAGGCCAAGGCCGCCCCTAAGAAGGCGACGAAGGCCGATATGGCCTCCGACGTGAAGGAGACGAAGAAAAAGGAATCCGACGTTCCGGGCATCCGGATCCGTCTTTCGGCGTTCGACCACCGCGTGCTCGACGAAGCCGCCGCCAAGATCATCGACACTGCCGAGCGCTCGGGCGCCGTCGTCCACGGCCCGATCCCGCTCCCGACGAAGATCCGCAAGTTCACGGTGAACAAGTCCACGTTCGTCCACAAGAACGCGCGCGACCAGTACGAGATGCGCATCCACCGCCGCCTCATCGACCTCACGGAGACGACCTTCAAGACGGTCGAAGCCCTCCAGTCGCTGTCGTTGCCCTCGGGCGTCGACATCGAGATCAAGATGAAGTGATCACCTTCCGATCCTCAAGAAAAGGCCCTTCCCAGGGCCTTTTTTAGCGCTCCGGATATATTGACTAAAATTCATATTTGTTTTTAAATATTCACAGTGATCGATCATTCAACACACGGGAGGTTCCCATGCCAGGACCAGTCGAAATGCTCTTCATCTTGTGCGGGCTCGGTTCGATATTCGTGACACACAAGATCATCCGGTTGTACGGCGCCCTGCGCGCGTACAAACGGGACGCCCTTCGCGACGAAGGGTACACCGTCGAGGATCTCCAAATATCGACGTTGGACGCGAAGCACATGAAAAAAGATCAGGCGGTGAGCATTGCGCACCTCAACCTGATCGGGCTGACGATGATCGGCCTGCTGTGTTACGCGATAACGATATGGATCGTCGGCGCGTGGGCAGGCTTGCTGCCGCCCGGCCCGGTCACCGCTCCCGTACGCCCCCAACCCCACTAGGTTGGGAAACGCCCCTCCGGTCTCCGGCGGGGCGTTTTTTACAAGGAACGCAGCGCGTCACTACGGGGACTGCAACTTCTTCCACAGCACGCCGGGGTTGAACCCGCCGCGTTCCTCGAACTTCGCCTTCAGCGTCGCAACGACCTTGTCCTGGATGCCTGCGATGTCCGTGATGAGCTTGAGGACCGCGACGGTCTCGGCGACGTGGTCCATGAGGTCCGCTTCGTCGTCGGGCATCGCGTGCGCGAGCTCCACGACGCGGTCGACCTGGGAACGGAAGAAGGGCATGCGGTCGGTCGCGACCGCCGGTACGCCGTCGATTGCGGGCAGGCGCAGGTGCGCCACCCTCAGGCCCGTCACGGCGCAGTAGTCGCTCAACACCTGGCGCACGTCGGCCATCTCCTCGATGAACCCGGCGGCGGTCGTGGCGCCCGCGACTTCGAGCGACTCCTCCTCCATCTTCCTCTTCAGGTACCACACGTGCTCGTCGCCGCTCACCTCGCGCACGATCATGGGAGACGGCGAACACGCCGGCATCTTGTTCCTGATGAGCTTCCAGCCGTTAAATTTGGGTCCCATAGGACCCCCTATTCTCCGGTAAACGGTGCGTCGTGTCCATTATTTCCAGCCTTTCGCTTTGAGGGCCGCTTTCGCCGCCGCCTGCTCGGAACGTTGTTTGCTCATGCCTTTGCCCTCGGCGATTTTCTCGGTGCCGATGAACACCGCCGTCGTGAATTCCTTCAAATGGTCGGGGCCTTCGGCATCGATCGTCTCGTAGTGCGGCGTGATGCCATGCTTCTCCTGCGCCTTCTCCTGGAAGAGGCTCTTCTCGTCGCGGTCCTTGCCTTGCGCGAGCAATCCTTCGAGGCGCCGGAGGATGAACTTATGGCAGAACACGGACGACGCCTCGAACCCGCGGTCGAGGTACAGCGCGCCGATGAGCGCCTCGAGCGCGTTGGCCAGGGTGGAATCGCGCTCGCGGCCGCCGCTGGCTTCCTCGCCCTTGCTGAGGAACAAGTAGTCGCCGAGCTTGAGCTCCTTCGCCACGAGGGCGAGGTGCTCGCGCTGCACGAGGGCGGAACGCCAGTTCGTGAGCTCGCCTTCGGGCTTGTCGCTGAGGTTGTAGAGGTACTCCGTCGCCACCAACTCGAGGACGGCGTCGCCGAGGAATTCGAGGCGTTCGTTATGGGCCGCGCGCTTGCTCTCGCGCACCGAGCTGCGGTGCGTCAGCGCCTGCACCAGCAAATCCTTCTGGCGGAACGAGACGCCGATCGTCTTCTCGAGCATGACGTGCGAGGCACCGGACATGATGTAAGTGTAGAGGAGAATTATTCGGCCTTCGAGCCGTTCGCGATGGCATTGAGAACGCCGTTCACGAATTTGCCGGACTCGTCGGTGCCGAACTCCTTCGCGATGTCGATCGCCTCGTTCATCACGACGGCCGGGGGCGCTTCCTTGGCCACGAGCAATTCGTACGCGCCGATCTGCAGCACGCAGCGGGAAACGGGATCCATGCGGTCGAGCGTCCAGCCCGGGGCGTGGTCCTGGATCGACTGCTTCATCGCCTCTTCGTGCTTCAGGACGCCGTCGAGGAGGACGCGCGCGAAATCGTCGTCCATCTCGCCGAGCTCCTCGTGGTTCAGCGCCAGCGCCTCGGCCGGATCGACGCCCGGGCGACGCTCGCGCTCGAAGAGCACCTGCATGACGGCGATGCGCGAGAGATGGCGGCGACGGGCCATAGGGGGTTAGGCTTTGATGCGCGTGATGCCCTTCAGGGCCTTCTTACCCTTGTTCTTGGCCTGTGCCGGACGCGAATACGGCGACGCCGAGCGCTCGAGCAAGCGGTTCACTTCCAGGCTCGCGTAGTGCGAGTGCTGGAGCCGCGTTGCGCGCTTCGCGCGCTTCTTCTTTGGTGTAGGTCGCTTACCCATAAGTGCGGCGTAGAGTAGGGGCGAAAATTGGCCCTGTAAAGGGCATTTTAGGCTTTATCGGCGCTCCCCCGACAAGACGCCCATGAACCGGAGCACCGAGAGGAACAGGTTGAAGATGTCGAGGTACAGGGAGAGGGCCAACAGGAACGGGTTCGCCCCGAGGGCGCCCATGCGCTGGATGCGTTGGATGTCGAACGAGGTGAAGAACGCGAAGACGACGATGCCCGCGCCCGAGAGGAAGAGCTCGAATCCCGGCGTGCGGAGGGCCGGGAAGAAGATCTGCAAGATCCCGAGGAACAGCAAGCCGATGAGCGCGAGGACGAA
Source organism: uncultured Candidatus Peribacteria bacterium (assembly GCA_964541635.1). Lineage (GTDB taxonomy): Bacteria > Patescibacteriota > Gracilibacteria > Peribacterales > Peribacteraceae > DALYDP01. The sequence continues at coordinate 4,032 of CAZIQM010000035.1, forward strand.
GGCCCCCGCCCAGGCCGAAAGCCCGGGAGCCAACCGCGCGAGGGCGGCGGCGGAGAGCGCGATGGCGACGGTCGCCGCGACGGCGTTGAGCAGGATGGACGGTCCGTTCGCGAATCCCGTGAGCACGTAGAGGATGTACGGCGTGATGGTGATGCCGGAGAACAGCGGGAAAAGCACGAACAGCAGGACGTTCAAGGGAGCCGTCCTCGACCACCAGCGCGCGGTGAAGACCAGGGCCAATTCGGCCACGAGCAGCAGCGCGTGGGTGCCCGTCGCGAGGAGCGTCTGGGCGAACATCATGCCCAAAAACACGCCGGAAAGGGTCAATCCCATGGCCAGGGTGAAGAGCAGGTACGCCTGGGCCAGGGTGGAGGCACCCAGGACGATCGGTTGGCTTCTGGATGTGGAAAATTGCATGTCCCTATCCTACCCCAAACCCCCTTCCTGGCAACGGGATGCCCGCGATTGTCGGAATGCGTGTTTTCTGCTATACTAAAAGGATTTATGCGGTTCAGGCTCCTCCTCGTTTTGGCCCTCACGCTGCTCATCCCGATCGCCGCGGAAGCGCAGCAGGTGATATTGCCGTCCGTGCCCCAAATGGTCCCCTGCCCCGTGCCGATCATCCCCTGCGGCAGCGGAGGCGCCGCGGGCGCCTCGACGTACCTGTGGAACAACGTCTTCCCCGCCGCGCGCATCCTCTTCATCGCGGCGGCGATCCTGATGTTCCTGATCTACGCCCTTAAACTGCTGTTCGATCCGGATTCGTCCGACACGGTCAGCTCGACCAAGCTCGCCTACGGCTACGGCATCGTCGCCTGCGCCATCGTGGGCATTTGCACGTTCATCGTCGAAGCCGTCGGCCAAAACGCCCGGGCGACGATCGTCAACGCCGCGCCGATCAACGCCGGCATCGGCAACATCATCCTGTACATGCGCCTCGTGGTCGCCACGCTCGTGACGGTGTTCATCCTCATCCAAGGCATCCGCCTGATCGTGAAACAGGGCAGCGAAGACGAATTCAAGAACGCGCAGACCCAGTTCCTGCACTGCGTGATGGGCGTCGCGGTCATCCTCCTCGCGAACATCCTCGCCTCGGCCTTCCTGCCCGGCAGCGGCTCGGTGCTCCTCGCGAACGAAATCGTCGGCATCATCAACTTCACGCTCACGCTCATCGGCGCGCTCGCGGTCATCGCGATCATCATCGCGGGCATCATGCTCGTGTTCTCGGTGGACGAAGGCCTGAAGGACCGCGCGAAGAGCGCCATCGTCGTCGCGGTGGTGGGCCTCATCGTCGCCTTGCTCAGCTATATCATCGTCCGCTTCTTCATCAACCTGGGCTATGTATGAGCCGCTCCTCCACTGGCTCGTCCCGACCGCGCACGCGCAGCTCAGCGACGTGGCGAATTTCGTGAGCAACGGGCTCGTCCCGTTCTTCTCGGGTGACGGCGAGGGCGGAGGGGGCGCCATGGCGTACTCCGGCATCGCGGGATTCTTGCTCGAGCAATCCAAGAACATCGTGTGGATCTTCGCGGTCCTGCTCCTCGTCAGGTCGGGCATCAAGCTCATCTACGGCCAAAGCGAGGAGCGCTTCGAGGAAGCCAAGCGCGCGATCGCGAACGGCCTCATGGCGGTCGTCCTCGTCTACCTCACCTCGAGCCTCGTGAACGCCTTCATCCGCATGGGCGGCTCGTGGGACCCCACGAGCGGCTCGGCGATCTTCACCACGGAAATGCTCGGCATCGTCCGCTGGGTCCAAGTGCTCGTGGCGGTGCTCGCGGTCGGCATGATCGTCGCCGCCGTCTTCAGCGCGATGCTCAGCATCGGTTCGGACGACGCGCTGAGCCGCATCCGCCGGGCGGTGTTCGGCGCCGCGGCGGGCATCCTCATCCTCGGCATCGACGTGGCGTTCCGGGCGACGTTCGGCCTGGCCTACTACGCGATCCCCGCCGGCCCCTCGCCCTACCCGATCATCTACCGCGCGCTGCTCATCATCAGCTACATCCTCGGGTTCATGGCGCTCGTGGCCGTCTGCGTGGTGATTTACGCGGGCATCATGATGATCCTCAGCCTCGGCAACGAGGACCAATTCACGAAGGCGCGTTCGCTCATCCTGCGCGCGCTGCTCGGGTTGTTCGTGATCCTGACGAGCTACGTGATCGTCGGGTTCGTCATCCAGGCGTTCTCCGGCTGACCGGAGGAACCGCGCGTGCTAGCATCGGCGCATGACGAACCCACCCATCGACCCGCGCATTTTCCGCGCGTACGACATCCGCGGCGTCGCGCTCGAACAATTGACCGAAGACGCCGCCCGCCAAATCGCCCATGCCTACGGCACGGTGCTCCGCGAACGCCTGCCCGGGAAAACCCCGCGCGTGTGCGTCGGGCGCGACGCCCGCACCCACGGGCCCCAGCTGGAACGCGCGACGATCGAGGGCCTCCTCGCCAGCGGATGCGACGTGTACGAAATCGGCGCGACGCCGAGCCCGCTCGGCTACTTCACGATCTGCGACGGCGGCTTCGACGCCGGCGTCCAGGTGACCGCCAGCCACAACCCGGCCCACGACAACGGCTTGAAGCTCTCGTTGGCGGGCGCGCACTCCTACGCGAATGACGACATCCAGGACCTCCGCAAGCGCATCGAGGCGAGCACGTTCGCCACGGACGAGCGCGGCACCGAGCGTCCCTACGACGGCACGACGCCCTACCTGGCCAAGCTCGCGTCGATGTTCGGCGAGGGGTTGAAAGGCATGAAAGTGGCGGTCGACTCGGGCAACGGCATCGCCGGCCCCGTGTACTGCCAGGCGCTCCGCGCGGCGGGGGCGGAGGTGATCGAGCTCTACACCGAACCGATCGGGACCTTCCCGAACCACCCCGCCGACCCCAGCAAGCGGGCGACGCTCAGGGAACTGCAGGAAACGGTCGTGAAGGAAAAAGCCCACATGGGCTTCGGCTTCGACGGCGACGGCGACCGCGTGGGATTGGTCGACGAGACGGGCGCCATCCACTCCGCCGACAAGATCATCCTCCTCCTGGCGGAAGACATGCTGAAGCGGCGCCCCGGCACGGCGGTCGTGTCGACCGTCAGCAACTCGAGCATCATCGAGACGGAGGTGAAGCGCTTCGGCGGCAAGCCGGTCATGTGCAAGGTCGGTCACAGCAACGTCGAACACGCGATGACCGACGAGAAAGCCCTCGTGGGCGGCGAGGCCTCGGGCCATATCTTCTGCTTCGAGGACTACTACGCCTTCGACGACGCCCTCGTCGCGGCGCTGCGCATCGCGAAGGTGGCCAAGGAAGCGGGCGCCCCCCTCTCGGAGCTCATGGCGCGCTATCCGAAAACCTACCTGGCGCAGGAGCGCCGCCCCGCCTGCCCGGACGACCGCAAATTCCTGGTGATCGAAGAAGTGAAGAAACACTTCGCCGAAAAATACCCCGTGGTCACGATGGACGGCGCGCGCGTGGACTTCGGCGAGGGCGCCTGGGCGGGACTCCGCGCCAGCAACACGTCGCCGTGCCTGTCGCTCTGCATCGAGGCCCGCAGCCCCGAGAAGCTCGCGGCCATCGAGGACGAGATCCTGACGTACATGAAAACGTTCCCGGAAATCGACTGGGAAAAGCCGCATTGATCCCCTTCCCCCGGAGACCCATGAAAACACTCGCACTCCTCGTCGCGCTGCTCGCCTCGGTCCCCACGGCCGACGCCGCCGTGATCGCCACGACGAAACAGAAGGCGTTGCCCGTGATCGAGAACGTCCGCGTGTCGGCAGACGGCAAGAGCTACGGCTTCGACATCACGAAGGCCCCGAACACCGACGCCTACGACATCTGGGCGCGGATCACCGGCGCGCGGAACAAACCCGAGGCCGAGTGGTTCGTGCGGTCGATGAAGCTGCGCACGCGCGCGGGGAAAATCGCCGGCGCGACGTTCGCAGGAAGCCCGCTCGACATGCTCGCGTTCTCCAAAAAGGGCACGTACCAACTGACGATGTTCGCCTGCCCGGCGAACGCGAACGACCCGTCGGAAAAGTCATGCGCCCACGCGTCGGTCGGATTGGTGAAGAAATAACGGCCCAAAGGGCGGACCGCCGCGCCCCGGGCTGCTATACTCCTTGAGCCATGTGGCCGTTCCGGAAAAAGAAAAAGCTGTCGAAAACCAAGCTCGTCGTGGGCTTGGTGATCGGTGGCGCCATCGCGGCGACGGTGGGCAAGAAAATCATGGAGAAACAGGCCGAGCTGCGGGAAGCGGACAATGACGACGAGAAACGGTGAACCCGTTGCAGTGGGCGCTGTGCGGGAATAGCATGCCCGGCCGATGGCAAAGAACCCCGCAAACGCCCAGGCTCGCAGCAACCTAACCCCGAAGCAACAGGAGGTGCTGGCCATGTTCGACGGCGAAGCGTTGACCGCGGCGGAGATCGCGATGACCGTCCACAAGGACATCATGACCGTGCGGCAGCACCTGAAGGCACTCGTCGCGGGCAACCACATCCTGAGCACGAAGCGCGGCCGCGTCGTCTACTTCCACAAGGAAGGCGTCAGCGTGCCCGAAGGCGAGAGGCGGGACGGGGCGTCCGCAGAAGACGGGGAGACACCGGACGGCGGCATGCCGGAAAACGAGGAAGGCGAAGAGGGACCGGGCGGAGAACACGAAGAAGGGTCGGACGACGAATACGGGATGCACGAAGAGCAGGAGGAAGAATCGGATGAAGAAGGAGATTCCGAAACGGCCGCTCCCCGCCGCGCCGGGCGCGCGGGCGGCAGCGACTTCCTCGTGGAGGGAACGGTGGATCCGACGAAGGCGACCGGCATCCTGAACGTGAAACGCTTCGAACGCGAGAGGCTCGAAACGCTGTACGCCGACACGCCGGGCTACATGCTCCCGGTGATCAAGGAAGCGCTGGAGAGCATCCTGTCGCTCACGAACGACGCCGCGGCGCTCGACGCGGAATACGAACGGATCCGGCGGCGGGAGGGCATCGACAAAAAGACGCTCATCGTGTGGGCCATCGCGCTCTCGGCGAACGGGTTGACGTACGCGGACATCGCGAAGAAACCCGACGCGCCGACGGCCCCGGTTCGCCCGGAGGTCGCGGCCGACGTCGACGATGCGGCGGACGACCACGAGAACCAGGACGACGAAGGATACGTGCCCCCTGCGCCGCTTCCCGCACCTGAACCGTTCGTCCGCGCGAAGCGCGATTACACCCGCCGACGGTCGCCGGCCGGTATCGACGAAGGCGAAGGAAACGAACGGCCCGACCGATCGATCCACATCGACCCCCGCCTGACGCCGAAACAGCAAATGGACCGCGACGTCTTCCAAAAGGACCCGGCGTTGCTGGCACTGCGCGAAACGAATCTCTGCGCGTCGCTCACGGACCTCACGCAACGCCTGTCGCCCGCGGAGTGGTCCGAATACGCGATGATCATGGGCCTGGCGAACGGCGACGTACAAGGATCCTCGGAGCGGTTCATCGCGCTCTTCCGTAAAGCGCACCCCTCGATCCCGGCGAACGACGCCAGCGAACTCGCAATGCTGGTCCTCACGCCGGAAAACATGCGTGCACGCGACGCGGCCGCGCGGTACGGGGAATTGTCCGCGGCCTATTTCCGCACCGCCTGATGCCCCTGGAATCGTTCGGTAACGGCGAAGAGCGCCCGGAATTCCTCCCCGAGGAACAGCTCGCCGCGCGGCTGAAGGCCGTGCAGGACGCCGAGCGTTTCACGTACCGCGGCCCCGACATCTCGATCGAATTCGCGCACGGGCTCATCGGCAAGATCCACCGCAAGGCGCCGAACGTGATGGACAAGGAACTGCGCGCGATCAACCTTTCCCGCGACGGGTACATGGCGATCTTCCGGCTGTCCGACGACATCGCGCACCGCATGGATACCGAATCGAGTTTCCGCGACGGAGGCCCCGTCCCGATCGTGAACCGCACGAAAGCCCCGCCGAAAGCGCCCAGGAAAAAGCGGGAGAAAACTGCGGCGACCGTCGCCGCGCCCACGGGGCACGCCAACGGCGATCCCGCATCGACCCCCGTCGCGGGAGCGCCCGCCCCGTCCATCGCCCCGATCGATCCTGCGCCGAACCGTGACGAAACGACGATCAAACCCCCGGTCGCCGAACTGGCGGCGCCGGATCCCGCGTGGATCGAGAGAATGACGACGCTCGCGAAGATGATGTCGGACGAAACGCGCGTGCAGGTCATGGTCACGCTTTCGAACCTGACGGAGGGGAAACGCATCAACGTGTCGACAATGGCGAGGCGCTTGAACATGAGCCAGCCCGCATTGAGCCACCATATTTCGCTGCTGGAAGACGCGGGGTTCCTCGCGCTCGACCGGGACGGAGGCAGGCAAAACTTCTACCGTGTGACGCAGCGGTTCCGTGACGACATGAGGGCCGTCGGGAATTTCTTGGACGGCACGATCGCGCGGGGCGGAGCACAGAACGAATGATTAAAAAACGCCCCGCTCATAGAGCGGGGCGTCGAGCTCTTCAGCACGCGTGTACTGAAGAGAGTGACCGTGACCTGCGGTACTCCCTACCACGGTTCGGAGAAGAGGTCTCCGGGCCGTGTGTGTTTGTGTAGGTTTGTTCGTCCCTGTGAGCCTGGGAGAGGCGGGCGGTTGCCCGATGTGTGTGTTTGTGGTGGGTCCCTCGCGTGGAGGGAACCGTTGTCTGCGGCTGGTCTGGCCGCGGCGGCAGGGAGGGGAGAACGCGGGGCCCGGAAGGCCAGCACTCACCCCTCGCTGCGGGGTATCAAGGGCGGAAGGAGCAAATCACTCAGTATAGCACATCCGACGTTTGCGGACAAGACGTCACATGCCTAGAATCGCACCATGGGAGAGCCCAAAAACGGCTTCGGAAAGCTGGTTCTGATCATCGGCCCCAGCGGCGTCGGCAAGAGCGTCGTGATGCGGTATTTGCGCACGCACCATCCCGAGTTCCATTTCCCCCGATCGTCGACGACGCGGGCCCGAAGGCCGGGCGAAGGCGACGAGAATTACCACTTCGTGACGAACCCGGAATTCGACGCGCTCGTCGCCGAACATAAATTCGTCGAATGGGCGATCGTCCACGGAAAGGATCGCTATGGCACGATGCTCGACGAGATCGTCCCGTACATCGAACGCGGAAAGATCGTCGTCCGCGAGATCGACGTGCAGGGTTTCGTGAGCATCCAGAACTCGCGCCTGTTCCACGACGGCAAGCACCCGGTGCAATCGATTTTCATCCTGCCGGAATCGAAGGAGCAGGTCATCGCGCACATCAAGAAGCGCGCGCCCATCAGCGACGACGAACTGCACCGCCGCATCCACAGCATGGACAAGGAACTCGCCTACGCGGACCACTGCGACGAGCGCGTCCTCAACGTCGAGGGCAAACTCGACGACACCGTGAAGGAAGTGGAACGGTTAATCGTGGGCTAAGCGGGACCGTGTATACTGCGGCCTCCATGAAGCTCGCAGTGAACTGGTCGCCGCAGGCGGAACGATTGCTCCTCTCGGGCGATATCGACGTGGACCTGTGGAAGTGCTCCGATTGGCCGGAGCTGGTGGACCCCGCCTTGGAAACGAAGCCCGCGTACGTCCACTTCCCCATCCACACTTCGAAGGATTTCGCGGTGGACTGGGAAAAGGTGCGCATGTGGATGGACAAGACGGGCACGACGAACGTGAACATGCACCTGATCGCGGCGCAGGCGGATTTCCCGGACATCCCCTTCGACTCGCGCGACGCGGAACACCGCGAACGGGTGGTCGACATGATGGTCCGCTGCATCAGGGCCACCGGCGACGCCGTGGGCATCGAAAACGTCATCGTCGAAAACCTCCCGACGCGCCGGACGAACGCCGACGGTTCGCGGCCGCTGCACTGCAGCATCATGGCCGAGACGATCGCGGCCGCCATCGAACGATCGGGGTGCCGCTTGCTGCTCGATATCGACCACGCCCGCAACGCCGCGGACGTTTTGGGGATGGACGCGAAGGACTACATCGAATCGCTCCCGGTCGACCGCATCGGCGAGCTCCACACTTCCGGCGTCCAACGCATCGACGGCGAGCTGGAGGACCACATGGGCATGTCCGACGAATGCTGGGGGTACTTCGACTGGGCCATCGAGCGGATGCGGTCGGGCGCGTGGGCCACGCCGGGCATCTGCGCGTTCGAGTACGGCGGCATCGGCCCGGTCTTCCGCGACCGCAGCGACATCAAGATCCTCGCCGAACAGGTGCCCTGCCTCTTCGCCGCGGTCCACTCGTTGGATAAATAATGTATTCAACGCCTCCCCTACCCCTCCCGCGCCGCGGGATTGTTTCAGGCGTGCGTCGGTGATAGGCTTGCGCGGCTTTTCGAAGCGACCGTGCACCCGTAGTTCAGCCCGGCAACCGGATCGCTCGCGATCCGGAAA
>CAZIQM010000036.1:0-3005 GCA_964541635.1 uncultured Candidatus Peribacteria bacterium
GAAGCGGCCGATGCCGTGCTCCATGTGCACCACGTAGTCGCCCGGCGAGAGCGACGTAAGGAAATCGAGCGCGAGCTTCTGCACCGACTTCTCGCGCCCGGCCTTCTTGAGCGTGAAGATCTCGCGGTCGGTGAGGAGCGCGCAGAAGAGGTCGGGGTTCTGGATCGAGTGCGGGAGGAGGTCGCCCTCGTCGGCGGCGACCATGGTAACGGCGCCCGGACGGCGGTCCTTGTGGATGAACGACACGGCCTCTTCCTTGAAAATGGCTTCCAGCTCAGTGGAACGGCGCGTCACGATCGACAGGCTCCAGCCCTGCTGCAGCTTGTCCTTGAGATCGTTGAGGAAGTCCGTGAGGGTGTAGAACTTGAGGACCGAGAGGTAGCGGAGGTGGGCGTGGTTCTTCTGCGACTCCGGGAACGACGTGTAACGCAGCGTGGCGCCGTCCTTCGGAGCCTCGGCGTCATCCTGGTCATCGAGGACCAAGAGCGCGTCCTGGGGGAACTGGCGGCCAAGGGGACGGGTCTCCCCGTAGGTCACGGGGATGAGCGTGAGCGTCTCGACATGCTTCTCGCCGTGATGGATTTTTTCGACGACGTCGAAACTGAAATCGACGCGCGCGACCTGTGTCGATTGGATCGGGAAAATATCGAGTCGGTCGCCGGTGCGGCGGTACTCGCCGGGGGACAACTGTTCGAAGTCCGCGTGCTCGTACCCGAGCTCGATCAATTGCTCGACGAACGCCGTGAAGTTCATTTCGTCGCCCGTGTTCACGGCGACGGCGCGGTCCAGAAGCTCGTCGTACAGCGGAAATTCGATGTTCCACAGGTGGCGCGGGATCAGGAACACGCGCGAATCGTCGCCGCCCATGAACCGCAGGTACTGCTGCAGGCTCGCCATCGAGAGTTCCGTCTCGCCTTCGGGGAACGCCTCGGCCTCGCACTCGAAAAAGCGGAGCCAGTGGCGGATCGTTTCGACCGACGCGTCGTCTTCCGCCACGAGCAGCGTGGGCTTCGGCGCGGAGAACCCGCAGATGTGCGCGAGCAGCAACGCCTTCGCCGTCTCGTTGCCCGCGCCCGAGATCGTCAGGGCACGGTCTTTCTCCAAGAGCGTGGAAAGCTCTCGGTGCGTGTCCTTCCCGATCAGGAGGGACGGCAACATGTTAGAAAAACAGGGTCATTGAGTCACACGAACAAGGGCTGCGTCCGCCGTAGCCTGAGCGAAGGCGAATCGCGATCCTCTCCGGTATCTATGTTCTTATTTTACGCCGATTGGGCCAAAACTCAAGATCTCAGTCCTGCATGCGCAGCGGCATGATCAGGTGCAGGAAGCCCGTCGTGTTGGGCAATTTGAAGACCGCCGGGTGCATGCCGTCGACGACCTGCAATTCGACGTTCGCGTCGTTGATGTGCGAGAGGAAATCGAGGAGGTAGCTGGAGCTGAGCGCGATCTTCGTCTCCCCGCCCGTGGTCTCGGCCGTGACGGTCGCTTCGTCCTTCCCGAGCGGCGTCTGCGGCGTGCGGATCTGGAGGTCGGCGGCGGACAACGCGAACGTGAGGTTGTTGTTCACCTCCTTCGCGAAGTAGTGCATGCGGCGCACGGCCGTCGTGAGTTCGTGCGTGGCGATGACCGAGCGCACGGACGTGTCCTTCGGGATGATCTGCTTGTAGTCGGGGAACTTGCCTTCGATGAGGCGCGACAGGAACCGCGTCGATCCCACCTGCAGCTCCACCTGCTGCTGCGACAGCGTCACCTGCACCGTAGGGACTTCGTCGATTTTCTCGTCGTTTCCCGGCTTCTTCGCCTTCTGTCCGGACACCGCGGCTTTCACTTCCTCGAGGACCTTCACCGGGATGATGCACGCGATGTCGTCCTGCACGCTCGTTTGCACGATGCACTCCGAGAGCCGGTAGCTGTCCGTGCCGACGAGGATCAGCTTGCCGCCCTCGGTGCGCACCGAAACGCCGGACAGCACGGGGCGCAGGCTCGTGCGCGCGCACGTGAACGTCACGAGGTGCAGCGCTTCCAAGAGGTCGTGCGCGTTCACCGCGAACGAGATCTTCTTTTCCACGGGGGCGATCGTCGGGTACTCGCTGGCGAGTTCGCCCGACAGGTTCGTTTTGCTGTGCTTGCTCGTGCACTTCAATTGCGTCCCTTCCACCGTTTCAAGCACGACTTCCGTGTCGGACGTGTACTGCGCGAAGTTGAGGATCGCTTTCGCGGGCACGGTGATCGATCCTTCGTTTTCGATGGTCGCCTCGAAACTCGTGACGATGGAAATTTCCAAATCGGTCGCGCTCACGGTGCAACGTTTCCCTTCCGCTTGCAGGAGGACGTTTCCCAAGATCGGGAGCGCCTGCTGTCCGCTGATCGCGCGGCTCACGAGCTGCAACGCTTGGAGGAGTGATGCCGTGTTGCAGGAAAATTTCATGGGATGGAAAAATGAAGAGAGGGAGAAGAGTATAACATTAATTTTTTTGCAATATCCGTCATCTTCATACGCTCCTCCCTCTTCTCCACGCTTCGGGTGAAACGTGTGGAAGACCGGAGCCGGAAAACCCGAGAAACGACGATTCTCTAAAAAAAGAAAAGGACCGGCTACATCGTGTGTGTGGGATGGGTGTGGATAACCCGTGGATATCCACATGGCCGTGGCTTGCAGATGCCAAAACAGTATTTTTCGTTATCTGTAAGCCAAGAAAGCAAACTTGTCGTGCATAACTCCTGGCCCCGTGTGGAGGGAGGTTTTCCACGATCTCCACATAGGCTGTGGATAACTTTTTTGCACAGTGCCGCATTCGCCCGTTCTCCACATATCGTCCCCGATCGGCGATTCCGACTCACATATCGCGGCGCATTTCGATTTCATGCTCGCGGTAGCCGCACTTTTCGTAGAACGGTTTGTTCGCCGGAGTGCACGCGAGAATGCATTTGTAACAGCCGGCGTTTTTCGCTTCGAGCGTCGCGTGCTCCACGAGCCTCTTCCCGATGCCGAGTCCTTGGGACGC
>CAZIQM010000036.1:3015-11964 GCA_964541635.1 uncultured Candidatus Peribacteria bacterium
GCGTCCGCCGCCGTGAAGGAACTTCGTTTCGACGACGAGCGACGCGCTGCCGACGACGCGGTCCCCTTCGAGCGCGACGTACGTGCGCGTGCCCTCCTCTTTCCGGACCCGAAGGATCTCGCGTGCCTTCGTGACGTCGAGATCGACGACCGAAAGATGTCCGAGCACGTCCAGGAAGTGCTGGTCCAGGAGGTTGTCGGTCAGTTCTTTGATTTCCACTGTATGCGGCATGGCGAAAACGTAGCATGCCGCCGCCCTTCCTGTCATAAAGGAATTTCCACCGTTCCCTCCTCCATCGTCATCCGCAGGGGGATGCCAAGATCTTCGTATCGCGCGATCACGTCTTCGTCGGGCAGGCCGTAGGAGTTTTCCTTCGCGACCGACGCGACGGCCACAGACGGACGCACCGCCAGGAGGAAGCCCGTGGAGCTCGAGGTGCGGCTCCCGTGGTGCGCGACTTTCAGGACGTCGGCCGAGACGTCGACGCCCGCTTCGAGCATCGCGAGCTCTTCTTTTTTCTCCATGTCGCCCGTGAGCAGCACGCTCTTCCCGCCGGGCGCCGTCACGCGCAGCGCGACCGAGTCGTCGTTCACGTTCTTCATCGGCACGCCGAACGAGGTCGCGGGCGGCCAGAGCACGTCGACCGAGAGCGGTCCCACCGCGAGGTCGTCGTCCGGGTCCGCCACGACGATGCGGCTCCCCTCTCCTTGCAGCAGCGTGAGGAATTCCTCGTAGCGCGGGTTCGCGTAATCCACCCCGGTCATGAGCACCGCGGCCACGCGGTAGCGGCGCAGTAACTCGGGGAAGCTCTGCAGGTGGTCCATGTGCGGGTGGCTCAGCACGAGCAGGTCGATCGTCCGGTCGAAGAACGGCATCGTCTCCCCCAGCGCCGAGAGCACCGTGCCGTCCGGTCCGCCGTCCACGAGGATTTGGTAGCCGCCCTGCTGCACGAGTACGGCGTCGCCTTGCCCGACGTCGAACGCGAAGAAGGTCGCCCCGAGCGTCCACCGGATGATTTCGATCCAGAGGGCCGCGAACAGGACGGCGAGGAGCGCCACGCAGACGATGAACGTACGCACGCCGCGCATGGTAAAAGGTTCAAACGACCCCCGGTGGACGCATCCGCCGTCGAATCGGTGGTTTAGGGCTGCTATCAGGCCTTCGCGACGTTCTTCTTACGGGTGAAACGCATGCCCGTCGCCGCGCCGCTGAGGGCCACGACCATCGCGATGCCGAGACCGGAGCTCGGGAGCGAGCCGGGTTTCGTGCCCGGGACGGTCGGCTTCGGCGTCGTCGGCTTCGAGGAGGAAGACGCGCCCGTCGGCTTGCTCGCCGAGGACGACTGCGCGGACGTTCCGTCGAGCGACGCCGTCTGCGACACGCCACGCGAGACCGCTCCGTCTCCTCCGACGACGCGGACGAGGACGGTGAGCTGCTTGGCCGCGACGTTCGGGATCGTGACGCCCTTCGCGTCCTTGTTCATGCGCACCGCCACGCCGTACGTGCGGCCGCCGTTCGTGCTCTGTTGGACCTGCAGTTCCTTGATCGTGGCCGAGGGAAGGGTCCACGTCGCCACGACGTCCTTTCCGTTCACCGCGAGCTTCAGGTTCTGCACTTCCGGCACCGAGAGGTCCGTGAGGAGACCCGTGAAGAGGAGGGGCGCGGTGCCCTGTTCCTGCGGGACGAGATCGCCCGAGGGCGTCTTGCCCGCGATCGATCCGTGCACCATCACCTGGTACACGCGGCCCGGGATTTGCGCGGCGGTGTCGAGCACTGCGTAGGGGCCGTCCAGGCGGTAGCGGACGACCTGCAACGGCACGCCGCTGCCGCTTTTGATGATGAACGCGGCGTCCTTATATTGCTCGGGAATCGAGAGCGGGTGCGTGAACGCGAGGACCACGCCGGTCGAACTCGTCGACACGGCCGTGAGGAGCTGCAGGGTGTCGGATTGCATCGCCACCGTCGGCGACGGCGGGAAATCGGCGACGGTCGCGCTGACGGGCGTCGGCGCGGAGCCGGACGGGGTCAGTTCGAGGGTCGCTTCCTCCACGAAGAACGGGCTCTCGACGCCGCCCTGGCCCACGGCGAGGACTGACACGTAGAGCGTCGACACCGGCGGCACGCTCGAGAGCGTGTGTTCCGTCGCGGTTCCGTCGGCGTCCTCGTAGTCGTCGAACACGCCTCCCTGTTCCATGATCGAGGTGTGGCTGTAGAAGATGCGGTACTTCTGCACGTCGCCGTCCGCGGCGTTCCACGACACCACCACTTTGCCGTCGCGGAGCTCCGCGCGGATGCCCGTGACGTTCGACACCTCCTGCGCGAAGACCGCGAGGGGGAGAAGCGCCGCGAGCGCGGCGACCGAGAGACGCTGGGAAACCGTCATAGGGTGTGTGTGAATTTCTCCCCATTGTACCATTTCGGGCCGTTTTTCGCAATCCCTTCACCCCTTCGCGACCACCCGGCGGATGCCGATCGTCTCGACGATAAACGCCGCCAAAACGCCCAATACGAGCACTCCCATGCCGGTCCGGAGGTCGTTTACCAGGAGGGGCTTGAGGCCGAGGAGGGCGATGGACAGCAGCACGCCGTAGGCCGCGATCCTCCCCCATTCGAGCGATCGGAGCGGGACGCGGACCCTCCGGAGCGTCGGGACGAAGAGCAAGAGCGCCAAGAGCGCGTGGATCGCGATGGACGTCGTCGCCGCGCCGACGAACCCGAACCGCGGGATCAGTGCGAGGTTGAGCGCCTGCGACAGCACGGCGGCCACTGCGAGCGAACGCGTGAGGAGCCGCGACTCGCCGAGCGCGAGGAGCGAGTAGAAGCAGAAGAGCACGACGCCGTTGAGGATCATCGACGGGCCGAGCAGGAAGAGCGCCGTGTCGGACCCCGCGCGCCCCGCGGTCGCCAGGTACTGCTCGGTCGTGAGCAGTTGCATGAGCGGCCGCGCCCAGGCCATGGCGGTGAGGCCCGCCCCGAGCGACAGCACCGCGATCATGAGGAACGTTTTGCGTACGAGGCCGGTGACGTCGACGCCCTCGTCGAGGCGCTTGCTCACGATCGGTAGCGTCGAGTTCAGGAGGAACGTGGGAATGAGGAACGCCATTTCATTGGCCCGCAGCGCGAAGCCGTACATCGCGTTTTGGACCTGGAAATCGGGTCGGAAGAGCGCGATGAGCGTCACGTCCATGTTGCGGTAGAGCGCCATGCAGAGGTACGCGACGCCGAACGGAAGGGCGAGGCCGAGCAGTCGTTTCATCGTCGCGGGGTCCCAGGTCGCGCGGATCTTCACGATCCTCCGCGCGAGGACCGACGATATTCCGAGCAGCACGAACGCGCCGATCGAGCCGACCCCGAGGAACCACCACGCCATGCGGGGGTCGGAGCTGCCGCGCACGCCGAGCGCGATCGTCGCGCCGATGAGTCCCGCGGTCACCACGCGCTGCGTCACTTCCGCCGCGAAGACGTACCCCATCTTGTAGTGCACTTGGAACACGCTGCGCTGGATGCCGGCGAGGAGCGTGAACGCCGGGACGAACGCCGCCACGGTGATGGCGATCGACAGCGGGGAGTGGCGCCAGTGGGGAATGCCCCACGCGATCGCCACGGCCGCGCCGAAGACAATCGCGGTGACGATGAGCCGCAAGAGCACGAGCGTGCCCATCGTCTGCCCTTCGTCCTTCGCCCTCGCCAATTCCCGGACCGCGACCGCGTATAAGCCCGCGTCCGCCAAAATGCCGAAGAACTGCAAATACCCGTAGGCGGAGTTGTAGGTGCCCGCCATTTCGCGCGTGAGGCCGATCGCCACGAACTTCACCGTGACGATGCTCAGGGCCGCCATGACGGCTTGGCTGGCGATTTGCCAGAGGGTGGAGGTGGCGATTTGCCTTGTGGACACGGACCCAGTATAACCTTTCCGAACGCATGGGTGTCTCCTTCTCCCATCTCGTCTCAGCTTCGGACATCACGAGGCGGGACGCTGATTTCCTCGTGGAGAGCGCGGGCGATCTCAAGGCGGAGATGGGGCGGCGCAGGACGGACCTCAACATCGACCGTTGGCGCGACGATTTCCGGCGCAAGCGCTTCGCGTCGCTCTTCTACGAACCGTCGACCCGGACGCGTTTCAGTTTCGAAGACGCGATGCGCAACTTCGGCGCGGGCGTGATCACCGCCGACGGATTCCAGTTCTCGTCGCTCTACAAAGGCGAATCCATCCGCGACAACACGCTCATCGTCGCGGGATACGAGAAGGACCTGATCGTCATGCGCCATCCCAAGAACGGGAGCGCGGCCCAGGCCGCCGCAGCGCTCGACGAATTCCGCGCGATCACGGGCCGGCACGTGCCGTTCATCAACGCGGGCGACGGCAACAACGAACACCCGACGCAGGCGCTCCTGGATATTTTCACGATCCAAGAAGAATGCCGTAAACTGACGGGTTTGCACGTGTCGCTCGCGGGCGACCTCAAGAACGGCCGCACGGTCCACTCGCTCGCGAAGCTGCTCTCGCTCTACGAAGGAACGACGTTCACGTTCGCCTCCCCGCAGGAACTCGCGATGCCCGATAACGTGAAGGCGATGCTCGATGAGAAGAACATCGAGTACGACGAAGTGCGTTCCATCGAAGAGGCCGTCGACGCGGACGTCCTGTACATGACGCGCGTGCAGAAGGAGCGTTTCGACGACGAAGCCGAGTACCTGCGCCTCAAGGACCAGTTCGCGCTCGACGTTCCCATGGTCGCGGGCACCGACACCGTCGTGATGCATCCGCTGCCGCGCGTCGACGAATTGGCTACCGGCATCGACTACATGAAAAACGGCGCGTACTTCCGGCAAGCGGCGAACGGCGTTGCCATGCGGATGGCGCTCATCCACGCGCTGATGCACGTCGACCAGCAGCCCGGGGAAAAGGACGCGGAATACCGCATCCGCCGGGGTATCCGGGCCGCGTAAACGCCGTCCGTTCGACGATCCGGCCACGGGATTTGACAACAATCCTTGTCTTCCCAGAATGGGCGTTCACGGCTGTTCTTTTCCATTCCGTTTCCTTCTTTGGTAGGACCAATGAACCATGTGTCGCAATAGACACGACCAATTCTGGCACGACAACGTCGTCGATGCCTGCATCTTCATCGCGATGAGTCTGTTCATCGCGGCGGGATGTGCCTCAGCGCCAAGCGCTCCGCCGCAGGACGGCGAGTACCGCGTGTTGTGGCAAAAGGATTCAGCGATCCCCCGACCCATCGTGGTCCAGGCACACGTGCCCTACCCCGACGCCGGTCCGGATCAGACGAGCTATACGCCCGTCACGCCGTAAAGGAGGGAGCCCGCGACGCTCCTTCCCCCTCCGCCGCTCTCCGTTCCGCCACCCCGGAAGGAGAGCGGCGGCTTTTTCATCCGCGAAAAAAAGAGGAACGGTCCAGTTCCCCTTAGTAGAAAGATCGATGCGAAGGATTACACCTCGACGAAGAGAGGGATAACCATGGGTTCGCGGTCGAGCTTGCGGTCGAAGTAGCGGTAGAGGGCCCCCTGGACGGCGCGCTTGTGATCTTTGCGATCGTGGGCGCCCCGGCCCAGTTCTTCCTCGTATGCTTTGCGGGCGATCGCCGCGACTTCCTTCGAGATGTCCGTTTCTTCTGATCCGTAGATCAAGCCACGGGAGATAACGTCGGGGTCGCTGACGAGCCGCTTCGACTCGGCGTAGGCCTTGAACATGACGATCAGCACGCCGCCGCCGCTCATGACCTTGCGGTCGGTGAGGACGCGGGCGCCTTCGCCTGCCGCCGCGCGGCCGTCGATGATGACGTCGCGGAACGGGGCCTTGCTCTTGGATTTGCGGGCGTTGCCTTGGCGGTCGAACTCCAGGATCTCACCGTTCACCAGGAGGTGGACTTGGTTGTCTTGGTAGCCGATGCCGCGGGCGAGGTCCGCGTGGGCGTGCCGCATGTACGGCTCGCCGTGTTCGGGAATGACGTGCTTCGCTCGGATCAATCGGTGCATGAGGAGAATGTCCTGCTGATAGCCGTGACCGGTCGTGTGCAACGCCAATTCCTGGTTCGTCTTCACCAGCGCGCCCTTCAAGTGGAGGTTATTGATGACTTTCGCCACCGCGCGCTCGTTCCCGACGATGGGATTCGAGCTGAGTACCACCGTGTCGCCCTCCTTCACGGACACGAACTTGTGCGTGCCGAGACCCATGCGGGCGAGACCGGCCATTTCCTCCCCTTGGGCGCCGGTCGTGATGATGATGACTTCGTTATCCGGGATTTTATCCATGCCGGCGCTGGCCTTGCGGACGAGTCCGCGGGGCGCCTTCAGGTATCCCAGGTTGGTCGCGATCTCGATGTTCGCTTCCATGCTCCGGCCGGACAGGTAGACCTTGCGGTTCGTCTCTTTCGCGACGTCGAAGATCTGCTGCACGCGGTTGAGGAGGCTCGAGAACGTCGCGATGATCACGCGCCCCTCGGCGTCCTTAATGACGCTGCGGAGGGTGTCGCTGATCTCGGATTCGCTCTTCGAGTGGCCGGGTTTCAGTGCGTTCGTGGAGTCCGCGATGATCGCGAGCACTCCTTTTTTCCCGAGCTCGGCCATGCGATGAAAATCCGCAGGAGGCTCGTTGAAGGGAGTGAGGTCGAACTTGAAGTCGCCCGTGTGCACGATCGTCCCGTAGGGAGTGTGGATCGCGACGGCTGCGGAATCAGGAATCGAGTGCGTCACGCGGAGGAACTCCACGGAGACTTTTCCGAACTTGAGCATCTCGCCGTAGGGAACGCTGTTGAGGCGCGCCTTGCTGTTGAGATGCTCCTCTTCCAAACGCTTCTTCACGAAAGCCATGGTGAGCTTCGTGCCGTAGCACGGCGGGAAGTGCAGCGCCGGGAGGAGGTGCTGCGCCGCGCCGATGTGGTCGAGGTGCCCGTGGGTAAAAAGAACGGCCTTGATCCTGTTTTCGCGGCCTTTGAGGGCGGCGATGTCCGGGATCAGGTAATCGATGCCGAGCATGTCTTCGTCCGGGAACTGCAGGCCGAGGTCGATGATGAAGATGTCACCGTCGCACTCGAGCACGAAGCAGTTGCGGCCGACTTGCTCGAACCCGCCGAGCGGATAGAGCTTGAGGTTCCCTCTCCCACCCTGCAGCACCGGTTCGCGTTGCGGCTGCGGCCCGCGGTTGCCCTGTTGGCGGTTGCGGTCGTTGTTGCCTCGCTGTTGGCGCTGCGGGTTGCCCGCCGGGGGCGGGACGTCTCCGCGTTGTCGCGGCATGGGGGAAGTTCCCTCTTCGGGGGCGAAACTGGGGGGCGGAGGCGCGACTTGCTGGTCGGAGGCACGGGTAGGGCCGCCCGACAAGGAGCGTTGCATCCACTCTTTCACCGTTTTCATCAGGAGTGTTTGGAAAAGTAAACTGAAACTGGCTCCAGACTACTCCCGCCAACCAAACTTAGCAAGGTCTTTTGTCATGTGACTCGTCTTTTTGGCTTCAGATCAACAAATTTTTACTTCATTTTTTTGTTTTCCATGTCGGGACGCGCGATCGGCGCGCCGCGCCGGAGCGGCCCGCGAGCTTGCGGAAGCGCGCCGTACGGGTAGTCTGACGTACCGTATGGACATGGACATCAAGACGGGGAGCACGCGCTCCCCCAAGTCGGTCCTCCTCTCGTGCAGCGAGGAGAAGAGCGTGCACGGCGAACGCGTCTTGATGCTGTTCGAAATCCACGGGAACGACGACGCGGCGAAGACGGTCCGGCGCGAGTGCGAAGGAATCCTCGGCCACGCGCTCCTCGAGTCCGACGGGGAGGCGGCCGACCGTTTGGACGGCGCCCTGAAAGAACTCAACGGCCTCCTCAAGGGCATGCTCGTGTCGGGCGCCATCGAAGACCTGCACCTCCTCATCGCCGTGATCGAAGCGAACGGCATGATGCACGTCTCGCACGCCGGCCGCAGCGAGGCGTATTTGGTCCGAAAGGGCCTGGCGAGCCAAATAACGGAATATACGAGCGGTAAATCGACCCCCGCGTTCGTGCACATCTCGAGCGGCGCCCTGCAGAAAGGAGACATCGTCATCCTCTCGTCGCAGCGGTTGCTCCGCTCGCTGACGCCGGCGCAGATGGCGGCCCTGCCGAAGAAAGGCGAACCGATCGACGCGCTCATCCGCGCGCTCGACGCCGAAGGCGAACACGCCGCGCTCGCGACGGTCGCGATCGACGGCGCGCTCGCGCTCCCCTTAGGGGAAGAGGAAGAAGCCGAAGCGCCGCGCCGCGGCGCCCCCGTCCGCCGCCGCGGAGGATCCGACAGCGTCGTCCAGCAGTATGCCGACAAGGCGATGGCGTTCATCCGCACGCTCCCGCTCGGCGACCTCGTGCAACGCCTCCGCCCCGCGCCGAAACAGCGCGGCGTCCGCGGAGTGGTGGAGAAAACGGCGTCGTCCGTCCGCGAATGGTTCGCGGGGCTGATGACCGATTTGCGCGATCCGAAGCGCAAAAAGCGGGCGCACCTCTTGCTTCTCGCCCTGTGCATCGCGTCGCTCGTCGTCGTGTGGACGCTCGTGAACCTGCTGCTCTTCAGCCAGCGCAACAAGAGCCAGGCCGAACTCGAAGCGCTCGTGAAGACGATCAACGAACAGATCCAAACGGCCGAGAACCGCCGCATCATCGGCGACCTCGATTCCGCCAACGCCATCCTCGCCCAGGCGGAAGAATCCGCGCGGCAGGTGATGGATAACGAATCGGGCCTCTACCGCGGCGAAGCGCTCACGCTCATCGACAACATCACCGCCAAGAAGGAAGAGCTCAACAACATCCTGCGCGTCTCCCCGCGCGTGGTGGCGAACATCGCCACGAAGAACGACACGGTCACCGCGAAGGGGCTCATCGGCCTGCGCGACGGCGAGTTCGTCGCGTACGACGCCAAGAGCTTGTACCGCATCCTCCTCAACACGGTCGACGATCCGACGGTCCTGCC
>CAZIQM010000037.1:0-7157 GCA_964541635.1 uncultured Candidatus Peribacteria bacterium
GATCGGCGTTAGGAACAGCGCGGAAATCACGGGGTGCACCACGGGACCTCCCGATGCGAGCGAATACGCAGTCGAACCGGTCGGCGTGGAGACGATGAGGCCGTCGGCGTGGTAGGTCGCGAGGAACTGGCCGCCGATGGATGCCTTCAAATCGAGCAAGCGCGAAATCGTCCCCTGGGACATCACGACGTCGTTCATCGCCGTGCAGGAGAAAATCGTCTTCCCTCCGCGGATCACGTCCGCGTCCAAACAGGCGCGGTGCTCGAGCATGCCGCCGCCCGAGAGGAGCGCGGGCAAACGTTCGGCGATCTCCGTGAGGGGCATTTCCGAGAGGAAACCGACGGAACCCGCGTTGATGGCGACGACGGGCACGGTGCCCGGCTTCAACTCGCGGATCGTGCGGAGGATCGTGCCGTCGCCTCCCACCGCGATGAGCGCGTCGAGTTCCGCGACGTCGGCGATCGGGGACAGTCCTTCTGTGCAGGGAAGGCCGGCCATCGTGTGCCCGTCGACGCGCACGTCGATCCCGAGCCCGCGCAGCACGTCCAAGACCGAACGGACGATCTCGTCCTTCCGTTCCAAGTGCAATTTCGTGGTCAGGCCGACTGTTTTGAACGCGGTGGCCATGGATCGAGGTTCGTCGGTTCAGCGCCGTTTGTCAACGGCGCGTCCGCACGCCTCGAGCAGCCGTTCCGCCGTCGCGGCCCACGTGAACCTCGACGTTTGGGCATCCACGGGGGACGGGGGATCGGCGGACAGGACGTGGTCCAGGCCCCGCGCGATGGCGTCGACGTCGAACGGATCGACGTACGTGGCGCAGTCGCCGGCCACTTCGCGCGACGTCGGGATGTCGGACGCGAGCACCGGTGCGCCGACGCGCAGCGCGTCGAGGATGGGCAACCCGAATCCTTCTTCCTCCGACACGAGCGCGAACGCGCGGCATTCGCGCAGAAGCGTGGCGAGCGACGCGTCGTCCTGGAAGCCGAGCCACTCCACGCCGTGCACGTCCTTCGCGCGCCGGACGATCGCCTCGTCGTCCCAGCCGCGCCCGCCGACGAGCAGGAGCCGCGCTGGTTTGGAGTGGAACGGATTCATCCGCGCGAACGCTTCGATGAGGCGCAACTGGTTCTTGCGGGGGCAGAGCGTGCCCACGCAAAGCACGTGGTCGCCCGCGCCCGTCCACGAACGCGCGACGCCCGCCGTGGGGCCGGCATGGACGACGAACGCGCCCTTCGCCGCCGGGAAACGATCGCGCAGGGCGTCGGCGGTCGCCTCGCTCACGCAGCACGTCGCTGCGGCGGTCGAGAGCGAGCGGGGGAGCGTCATGCGCTCGATGAACCGCGCCTTGCGGTCGTGCGGTTCGTCGCGGAACGCGATGAGGTCGTGCACGACGATCACGGTCGGCACGCTCCGCCCGAGGAGGAACGGCACGATGAAGCTCGTCGGGCTGAGGTAGGCGTCGACGTCGTCCCTGCGCCGCTTCACCATCCGCCACGCGTTCACGTGCCACGCGAAACCGCTCCCCGGGACGCGCGCAGCGCGCTTGAACCCCGGCGTGGCCATCCATCCCTCGGGAAGATGCCCGTCGGTGAGCAACGTCGCCTCCACGTCCGCGCGTTCGAGCAACGCCTCCGTCGCACGGAACGTCCATTGTCCTTTGCCCGTTTTGCGGGGCTTGCAGGCCTCGCGGACGTCGATCCAGACGCGCATGGAATGAGTGTAACCGCGGGAAGGGCCGCGTGCTACAATGCCGCGGCATGTGGACGAACCTGAAACGCGCATTGGCCGCCCTCGACCTCGAAGAACGCATCCTGAACGGTTCGACGTTGGCGTCGTTCGTGTTCCTGTTTTTCCCGTGGATCTCGGGGCAGCTCGCCGGCCGCGAACCGGTCTCGTACTCCGGCCTCGAGTTCTACGTGTCGTACATCGGCGCGGCGATCCTCGTCATGCAGTGCTGCGTGCTCCTCATGACCCTCCTGCCCATCGTCGGCGCGCCCTCGATGGTGCGGCGCGAATGGCGCGCGACGCTGCGGCTGTGGCTCGCGGTGCAAGCGGCCGTGCTCATCCTCGCATCGCTCTCGGTCCTCACGCGCGTCACCTACGAATTCCGCGGCCTCTCGATCCGCTACGGCGTGTACTTCTCGCTCGTGTGCGCGCTGATCTCCGCCCTCTACGCGTTCCTGCAGTGGCAGGAAGAGCGCCGCAAGGAAGTGCAGGACCTGTTCCACCACCCCGAGGACGTCGCGCACGTCCCGGCCCCGCAGCCGGAGATCCGCATGCAATCGACCCCGCCGCCTCCTCCTCCGCCTCCGCCGCTCCAACCCGAGGACCACAACCTCCGCCTCTGACATGACCGACACCGCTCCCGCTCCCTCCACCGGCACCTTCAACGACGACGATTTGGTGTACGTCGATCCCGACGCGAAGACCGTCGTGGGGCGCGTGGAATTCGATGAGAAGGGGAACGCGAAGAAGCTCGTGCGGCCGTCCTTCGGCGGCGACATCGGCGAGGACGAATCGGACGCGAAGATCGAATCGAAAGACGAAAAGCCCGCGGAAGCCGCGAAGCCGGAGCCGAAGGGCAGGGGACGGGGCCGCGGCGCTCCCGACCGTCGCGTGCGCAAACCGCGCACCCGCTACTACCCCTGGGGCACGTACCGCTCGATGAAGAAGATCTACAAGATCGAAGGAAAGGTCTTCGACGCGGAGCGCACGCTCACGCTCGACGACGTGATGGAGAAGGCCCTGCAGGAGCCGTATTGGGATTAATTCGTGGGAAAACCAAGGTTTCCCCACGAGCCCCATCCTTCAAAGTGCGCTCCAGCTTCGGCAAAGCCTCGCTTCGCGCTGTCCGCTCGGCAAGCTCGCGGTCATTTTGTGTGACGGCTATACGCCGTCACCCTGAAGTAATGTATTATTTACTTATGAATCGAAAAGTATTTAAAATTCGTTTTTCAGAAAAAAGCATCGGCGGATGGCCGTGTCCAACGTGCGGAAAGGGGACACTTCACATGGATGCATCCAAGTTTTTAAGCGAATCAACTGAAGAATCTCTTCAAGGATATGAAGATTCTGGAGACCCAGAAATAATCGATATTGGATTCTCAACCGTATTAAATTGTTCAGATTCTAAGTGTAAAGAGAAGGTTTTGTGTCTAGGAAGCGGCCATCCTACTTATTTCAATTCTTATGACGAAGTAGGTGCACCCGAAGAAGGATTTGAAAATATGTTTGAACCTCATTTTTTCTACCCGTCATTGAAAATCTTCGATGTATCAAACGATGTCCCATACAAAATCAAGTTACATATCTATGACTCATTTAAATTATTTTTTTGCGATCCAGGGGCGGCACTAAATTGCTTGCGCATTGCACTAGAGGAAACATTGAATTTTTTAGAAGTAAATAGATTCGCCGTTAAAAACAAGAAAAGATTTCGAATTAGTCTTCATGCAAGAATTGGTTTGATGGAAGCAAAATATAAAGAGATTAAAGATCTCTGTTTAGCAATCAAATGGCACGGAAACGCGGGAAGTCACTCTGAAGATCTTATTTCTAAGGATGATGTTCTTGATGCTTACGAAATTTTTGAGGTGC
The DNA here is from genome assembly GCA_964541635.1 of uncultured Candidatus Peribacteria bacterium. Lineage (GTDB taxonomy): Bacteria > Patescibacteriota > Gracilibacteria > Peribacterales > Peribacteraceae > DALYDP01. The sequence goes on from CAZIQM010000037.1 coordinate 3,598, forward strand.
TAATGGAAAAATTATTTGAAAAGAAAACTAAAAATGCGACCATTCTAGCTAAGAAGATTAATAAGCAAAAAGGAATCAAGCGACGAGCTGCTAACTAAAGCCCCGCAACGATCACGCCCAGCAGCGCCATGATGCCGCCGACGATCCACATGCGCATCGTGACTTTACTCTCGCCCCACCCGAGCGCCTCGAAGTGATGGTGGATGGGAGCGGAGAGGAAGACCTTCTTGCCGCCACGGAGACGCTTGCTCGTGAGCTGGATGATCACCGAGAGCATTTCGACGACAAAGATGAAGCCGACGAGGGGGAGCACCAGGGGCTGCTCGATCATCATCGCGATGACCGCGAGCACGCCGCCGAGCGCCAGGGCGCCCGTATCGCCCATGAAGAAGAGCGCGGGCGGGACGTTGTTCCAGAGGAAGCCCGCGATGGCTCCCACGCAGACCGCGCAGAAGCCCGCCAGGACGTAGAGACCCGTGATGTAGGCGATGACCCCGAAGGCGCCGAACGCGATCGCCAGGAGACCGCCGGCGAGGCCGTCGAGGCCGTCCGTGAAGTTCACGGCGTTCACCGTGCCGATGAAGATGAACATGAAGATCGGCACGTACCACCAGCCGACGTTGAAATCGCCGAGGGTCGGGACGTGGATCGTCTCGTGGCCGAGCTTGAGGTAGAACCACAGCGCCGCGACGAGCGAGAGGAGCAGCAACGTGATGATCTTCTGGCGGAAGCCGAGGCCTTTCTGCTTCTTCTGGTTGCCGACCATGCCCTTGAGGAGCGACCCGCCGAGCGAGACGAACCCGATGATGAGCACCACGAGCAAAGCGATGGCGATCGAGCCGATCGGGCCCACGGTGGCGGTGAGCTGGCCGAGGTACGCGATGGCGTCGCCGGTCGTGAAGACGATCCACGAACCCGCGGCGAGCAATCCGAGCGCGCCCACGATGATCAGCCACTTGATGCGCGGCATGGCTTTGCGCAGGCGTTCATCGTCCGCACTGATGATGTTGAGGTAATCGTCGAGCGCGCCGAGGAGGCCGAGCGCCACGAGCGCGAAGAGCGGCAAATACACCTGGCCGCGCTGGAGGAGCGAATTCTCCACGATGCCGAAGTACGACAGCGCGCGGGAGAAGACGATGGTGAGGATGATGCCGCCCCACATGAGGATGCCGCCCATCGTGGGCGTCCCGAACTTCGCCTGGTGGAACTGCCGGAAAATCGTCGGGTCCTTGCCGTCGATCGTTTCCACGCGCAGCTGCTTGCCGATCTTGTTGCGCTTCAGGAAGTCGACGAACCACGGCGTGATGGCCAGGACGACGACGAACGCGAAGAAACTGTATCCGAGGATCTCGACGAGCGACAAAAACGGACGGTCAACGGCGGCGGAAGGGATCATATGGCCACGATGCTACCCCAGCGCCGCGGCTCCGTCATCGCTTATTCGTCGTCGCCGGGGCGACTGTGCTGGCGGTCGATGTCGTAGAAGCGCATCTGCTCCTTCTTGAAGAGCAATTCGACGCGTCCCGTGGGGCCGTTGCGGTGCTTGCGGATGAAGATGTCCGTGATGCCCTGGCGGTCGGTGTCCTCGTTGTAGTACTCCTCGCGGTACATCATCATCACCACGTCGGCGTCCTGTTCGATGGAGCCGGATTCGCGGAGGTCGGAGAGCTGCGGGCTCTTGTCGGGGCGGGCTTCGACCGCGCGGGAGAGCTGCGACAGCGCGAGGATGGGGATGCGCAGTTCGCGGGCGATCTGCTTGATGCTGCGCGAGATTTCGGAGATCTCCTGCACGCGGTTGCCGGCGTAGTTGTTGTTGCCGGTGCTCATGAGCTGCAAGTAGTCGATCACGAGCAAATCGAGGCCGTGCTCCATCTGCAAGCGGCGCGCCTTCGTGCGGAACTCCGTGAGGGACGACGCGCTGGAATCGTCGACGAAGATGTTCGCCTTCGCGAGGTCGTCCATGATGGGACCCATGTTCTGGAAGTCGCTGTCGTCGAGCTTGCCGCGCTGGAGCTTCCAGGAGTCGACGCCGAGCATCGACGCGAACAAGCGGTCCACGAGCTGCTCCTTGCTCATTTCGAGCGAGAACACGCCCACGGTCTTCCGGTGTTTCACCGCGGCGTTCACGGCGATGTTCATTGCCAAACTGGTCTTACCCATCGACGGGCGGGCGGCGAGGATGATGAGGTCGCTCGGCTGGAGGCCGGAGAGTTTGAAATCGAGACCGTTGAACCCGGTCGGGACGCCCTTCACGCCGGCGCTGTCGTCGGACGCGTGGAGTTCCGCGAACTTCTCGTAGCGCGAATCGAGGATGTCCTTGATGTGGACGAACTTGTCCTTCATGAACACGTTCGTGATCTGGAAGATCGTGCGTTCGACGGCGTCGAGCAGTTCCGGGACGGGCGTGTCGGTTTCGTAGCCGAGGCCGACGATGCGGCGGCCGGCGTCGATGATGCTGCGGTGCAAAGCCTTGGCCTTCACGATCTGGCCGTACTGGTAGATGTGCGAACTGGTCGGCACGGACGACGCCAAATCCGCGAGGAAGGCGCTGCCGCCGATCTGCTGGATCGCCTTGTTGTCGGCGAGGCGGTTGCTGACGGTGATGAAGTCGATCGCCTCGTGGTTGTTGTAGAGCTGGAAGATCGCGCCGTAGATCGTGCGGTACGTGGGATCGTAGAAATCCTCGGGCTTCAGGAAGTCCGAGATCTTGATGATGGCTTCGGGGTCGAGGAGGAGCGCTCCCAACACCGTTTTTTCGGCCTCCAACGAGTGGGGCGGCGTATCGAAGGTGAGGGTGGGGGTGCCCGCCATGGGAGTCGCATTGTGCTGCCTCCGGGGAGGCGGCGGAAGTGGATATCGCTGGACCTGCGTGGGGAACGAATGTGGAAAACGTGTGGATAGAAAAAGCCCGCCGAGATAGGGACTCCGGGCGGGCTGTTGAAGGACCGTACGATCAGGCCTCGAGCGAGGACGCGGCCTCGACGATGCCGTTTTCGAGTTCCTTGGCGATTTCCGGGTGTTCCACGAGGAAGGCCTTCGCCTGTTCGCGCCCCTGGCCCAGCGTTTCGTCGCCGCGGCGGAAGTAGGCGCCGGATTTCTCGATGAGGCCGTACTTCACGCCCAGATCGAGGATATCGGCCTCCTTGGAAATGCCGCGGGCGTACAGGATGTCGAATTCGGCCTGGCGGAAGGGCGGGGCGACTTTGTTCTTCACCACCTTCACGCGCGTGCGGTTGCCGATGATCTCCTGCGCGGAATCCTCGGACGCGCCGGCGACCGCCTTTTCGACGATTTTTTCGATGCGGCGGATGTCGAGGCGGACCGAAGCGTAGAACTTGAGCGCGTTGCCGCCGGCGGTCGTTTCGGGGTTCCCGAACATGACGCCGATCTTCATGCGCAGCTGGTTGAGGAAAATGACCGAGCAGTTCGTTTTGCTCACGATGGCCGTGAGTTTGCGCAGCGCCTGGCTCATGAGGCGGGCCTGGAGGCCCATGTGCGAATCGCCCATGGCGCCTTCGATCTCCGCCTTCGGCACAAGCGCCGCGACCGAGTCGATGACG
>CAZIQM010000037.1:7167-11019 GCA_964541635.1 uncultured Candidatus Peribacteria bacterium
CCACGAGGTCGACGCCGCCGGAACGGACGAGCGTTTCGCAGATTTCGAGGGCCTGCTCGCCGTCGTCCGGCTGGGCCACGAGGAGGTTATCGACGTCGACGCCGATCTTCTTGGCGTAGGAGGTGTCGAGCGCGTGTTCTGCGTCGATGAACGCCGCCTTGCCGCCGCGCTTCTGGACCTGCGCGATGGCGTGGAGCGAGAGGGTCGTCTTGCCCGAGCTCTCGGGACCGTAGATTTCGATGATGCGTCCTTCGGGGAAGCCGCCGCCGAGCGCGAGGTCGAGCGAGAGGCTGCCGGAGGGGAAGCGTCCGATCTGCGTCGCGTTCGTGTCGCTCATCTCCATGATGGCGCCGTCGCCGTACTGCTTTTTGATCTGCGCGAGGGCGTTTTGGATCGCGGTCAGCTTCGCCGCGGCGATGGGATCGTTTTTCTTGGGCGTTTTGGCTTTGAGATCGGTTTTCGGAGCATCCATAACGGCAGAGGAGGAAGAAGCTTTCGCGCTCATACTAATGGGGGAATGGAATCCATGCGAAGGTGCATGAACGTACACCCACTGTGGCACCGCACCGGGGAGCGATCAAGAAGGTTCCGTTGCGCGATGGACCAGATGTTGTGGTGTATCTTCGTACACCTTAGTCATCGATCTCGTCTTCGAGCACCGGGGAAAGGACGCGCGCGCCGCGCGGGGCCGGTTCGGACTCGTCTTCGTCGTCCAGGAGGAGTTTCACGCCGGCCTTCTGCTTGCCCGCCTTTTTCTCCTTCACTTCGACCTCGTCGTCGAAGTCGAAATGCCCCGTGATGCGGTCCATCGAAACGACCACGCGCGCCACGGCCTCGCCGGTCCACCGCTCGATCGCGAGGATGTCTTCTTCGTTGCGGACGAGGATGGACGCTTCGTGCGCCAGGATCGGCCCCGCGTTCTTCAGGGGGCGGCTTTCCTTCACGTCGAAGAGCGTCCGGAAGAGCTCGCGCGACTCACGGCAACGCAGGCCGAATTTCTTCTCGCTCTGGGACGGGTGGTCGTCGACGACCAGTTGGACGAGGAGGGCCTCGCCCTGCTTGGCTTTCGTCATATCGGCGGGATGCTACCCCTCGCGATCCGCCACGCAAGGCCATTTCACAGCGCCACGCACGTGCCCACGCCGTCGGGCGAATTGACCGAACAATAGCTGCCGGACGGGCACAGGACGCCCGCGGGACCGCCGCAGGGGCGGGGGCCGGAGAGCGAGGCCGCCGAGCCCTTGGGGGCCGTCGAGGCGGCCGCGGAGGACGGCAACACGAAGATGCCGCCGGTCATGGCGCGCGCGGACGACGACGGCGCGCCGCGGACGACGGCCGTGCGGAGCAATTGCGCGAAGGCGGCGGTTTGCGCGTCGTCGCGCGAGGTCCAGGTGAACGACAGGATGATGCGGCCCGACTGCAGGAAGACCGATTGGCCGTCCTTGCCATCGACCTTCACGGCGTCGTACCCGCCGACGAGGATCGGTTTGCCTTCGGCCGGGAGGCGCGTGAGCGACGTCTTCATGACGCGGAGCAGGGGGGTTGAGGCGCCGGTCAGCGAGAACGCCACGCCGTCGTCGAACGTCTGGAGGCTCCAGTCGGTCGGGACTTTGAGCGTGAGCCCGACGGACGGGAGGTCGACGCTCTTCGCGGCGATTTCGACCGGATGGATCGAGGACACGATGAGGACCGGCAGGTCGGACGGATCGGTGTTCAAGTGGAACGTGCCCGTCACGCCAACCTCGGTGAGTTCGTACATGCGCAGGTTCACCGTGGTGCTTTCGACGTAGGCCACCTCTTCGCCGTCCACCTTGAGCACGTGCGTCCCGCGTCGCTTGAGCGAGAGTTCGGCCGGGATGAGCGATCCCGTGAGGGTTTGCGTGCCTTCGGGGATGGTCCGCGTGGGCCCGCGACCGTTGAAGCCGGACCAGGCGAGCAAGCCGCACACGACGAGCGCGGCGACGACGAGGATGACTTTGAGGGGGCGGTTCATAGCGCGCCCATTGTCCGCCCGGACGGCGTTTGGTCAACCACGAAAAAGGCCGCCTTTCGGCGGCCTTTCGGGATCCCTGTGCGTTCAAGCTTTGCGCTCGAGGCTTCCGAGTAGATTTTCCAGCTCCTGCTCACTTTCTTCTTTCGAAAGAGGGCGCTTCGTCGGCTCAAGTTTTTCCTTTTTTCCGCCAAACGGGAGCAGTCTGCGCACTTTTGCGCCGATCGTGTTGCGGGAGGCCATCGCCTCTTTCATGTGCGTGACGAGGGGCATGTGCCCGGCATACCACTCGAGGAGTTTTTTCATTTCCAGCGTCGCATCGCGCATTTCGGTGAAGGCGGAAATGTAACGATCGTCGATGTTATCGCGAGTCTTTCCGTCGATAACCTTTGTGAAAGCGTTGTATGCACGCCAGTAGGTTTGCGGTACGCCCGCTTCAGCACCGCCATACAAACCGGTGGTTCCGAACATCGCCAACAGCGGACCGACGTTCATCTCGGGATCGACGCCGGCGTAACGATCGGCCAAAAGGCGCAGCTCCCGTGCCCCAACTCCTCCTTCACCGTGCACGAGCGAGAGGATATTACTGCCGAGATGTCGCAATCGCTTGCTGTCGAACTTCAGGTTTTGACGGAACGAATTCGACGGCGGAAGTTCCATGGCATAGATCCACTGGTCGAGCGTAGAGGCAATCTCATCCGCGGACGTAATACCGATCGAAAGTCCGTCATCGAGGAGATTGGCTTCGGGAGCCGTGATATCGATCATGCGATTGGCGTCCCTCAACGTCGTGCGCTCTTCGTACACATCCACAGCATTCAACACGTGCTTCGCCGTGACGCCCTTTCCGGAACCGACGCTTTGCCTCACGACATGCGCGAACCCCTTCAATTGCTCCAAATGGAAGCGCAGCGAAACGAGCGTGACGTCGTCTTGCTGGCCTGCGCGATGGGAGAGCTTCAGTCGGCTGTCATGCAACTTGCGCATGAAGAGCAAGCCGTACGGCATGCGGCACAATGCTTCGTGATCAGGATCGCCTTGCGTATTGAGACGCTCGAGAACCTCGTCGATTCCGTTAACGATTTCCTCGACCTTGTACGCGCGCTGATCGTTCGGCTTCCGGTCACTGATGATACCGTTGAGCTTGCTCAACGAGGAGTCGAGCGACGATTCCAGCCCGGACATCGTCCGCGAAAGGTGCCGATATTCTTCGCGCGACGCCTGCTCCGACGCATGTTCGTGCATGTGAGAAAAATACGATTGCATCTCGTAGACCGTTGGTACGTACGAAGCGTCGTGCGTGTCTTTCATTCCCTCGTCGCGTTTGGACACGACGATGCCCTTGTCGATGTTCCACGGGAGAGGACCCGCGTCGAGCAGCTCTTCAGCAGCATCGTTCTCGTCGGAATCGTCAGCAGGTACAGGATTCTCCGCCGCATGCTTCTCGGCCTCTCGACGATTCCACCACTGATCGAATGTTTCCCCGTCTTGGCGCTGCGACGGGGATAGTGGGGCGTTACGATCAATATTCTCCGCGAGCCAATCTCCCACGCGGGAATCCTCGTAGTCCGCGGCGTTCGGATCGGGCTTCTTGTTGAAACCAAAAGGATCGTTCGGATCAACCTTGTCCGGTTCGGACGGTTTACCGAAACCGAACGGATCGTCGTTATCGTATTTGTGCGACTCGGACATGGGATGGATGTGAATGTTACAAGTCAATTATACTTTATTTTAACAATTTCCGCAATACGCGTAAAAAAAAGCCGCTATCTGCGGCCTTCTTCAGTTCGAGAGGGGGTGGATCACTTCTTCTTGCTCTGTTCGAAGGCGTAGACGGCGCGACCGACGCGGACGAAGTACGG